>CAZAGD010000091.1:0-3032 GCA_964484485.1 uncultured Syntrophaceae bacterium | reverse complement strand
AGCACGCAGGGGTCGCAGAAAAATAAAAAATAATATTTTTAAATTTTAAAGTATTGCTCAGCGTGCTCGGCGCCCTCTGCGGTTAGGTTTTTAAAATAATTTAAATTTGCCATCGAATTCGGGTTGGACTTTGACCTGGGTGCGGTAATAAGAAGTTATGATGATTAGCAGACCAATTATAATAAAAGCAGCGCTGATGGGGCGGGTGAAAAAGATCATGGGATCGCCATGGGAAATCAGCAGCGAACGCCGCAGATTCTGCTCCACCATTGGTCCTAAAATCAGAGCCAAAAGGATGGGGGAACCTGGGAATCCATAATAATTCATAAAATAAGCAATTATCCCAATAACCAAAGAAACTCCTACATCAAAGAAGCTGAAGCGCATTACATAAGACCCTACCACACAAAGGAAAAATATGATGGGAGTCAGTATCCGCCGATCGATATTAATTAAGCTCGCGAAAAGCTTCACACCTCCCAATCCTACCAAAAGCATGACGAATTGCGCTAAGATCATGCCGGCAAAAACCGGATAAACTATTTCTGGATGATCTCTAAAAAGCAAAGGTCCTGGCTGAAACCCATGAATAGTTAAGGCACCCATTAGCACAGCGGTAACTGCATCTCCCGGAACTCCCAAGGTCAACATAGGGATCATTGCTCCACCAGTTGCTCCGTTATTTCCTGCTTCTGGGGCGGCCACCCCCCCAAAATTCCGGTGCCAAATTTCTCTGGATTTTTGGAAGAACGGCGAGCTTCTCCATAGGAGACAAAAGCGGCAACATCACATCCAGTTCCCGGCACCGCTCCAATAAATATACCAATAAAAGCAGATTTGATCATGGTTTTTAAAACGCTCTTGACTTCTTTAAAACTGGGCAGAACATTTTTCACTTCTGATCTTACTGTGGGCAAAGTTAAAATTTTTTCAATGCTTTGAAATACTTGGGAATATCCAAAAAGGCCAATCAAAGCGGGAATGAAAGTAATTCCTCCTAATAGTTCGGTAGAGCCAAAAGTCAGTCGTGGAACCCCCGAAAGGGGATCAAAACCTATCATGGTAATCATTAAACCGAATATCCCGGAAATCAAACCTTTCAGAATAGACTTTCCGGAAATGGTGATGATAATCCCCAAACCAAAAAAAGCCAGTGCAAAGAATTCCGGAGGACCGAATTTCAAGGCAATTTTGGCTAACTGGGGAGAGCAAAAGGTCATGACCAAAGCCCCGGTAGTTCCCCCCACAAAAGAGGCAATGGTAGCCATGCCAATTGCTTTTCCGGCCAGCCCTTTCTTGCCCATAACAAAGCCATCAAGAGCCCTCGCTGCCGCTGACGGTGTTCCAGAAACGCCAATCAAGATGGTAGAAACAGACCCGCCGTAGATACCGCCCGAAAAAAGCCCAACTAACATGATTAAACCATGAACCGGATCTAAACCAAAAGTAAAAGGAATAAGTAGAGCCACGCCCATGGTCGCCGTAAGGCCGGGCAAGGCGCCTACAATTATTCCAGCAACCACACCGATAAATACGAAAAACAAATTTATAGGGTTGAAAATAACTTTGGCAAATGCTTCTAAGAGAAGATCGTAAGGCATAGCTTATTTACCTCTACAAAAGTAGGCCTTCGGGAAGCGGGATGATGAGGAAATAGCGCATGATGGCCCATGCTACGATAGAAGTCAAAAGAGCGCTAAAAATTCTCCTGGGTAAACCTTTTTGTCTTAAAAGGGTCATTAAGACAAAGAGAAATATAAAAGTGGCCGAAGCAAACCCTAAAGTTTTTATGAGATAGAGATAGCCTATGCAGATACCAATAGAAACGAGCAGGCGCCCAAACCCTCTCGGATCAATTCTCTCTACCATAGGCAAAGACTTTCCGCGCAGCGCGTTGATAATCATACAAACGCTAAGAAAGGCCATTACTACAGCTAGAATCCTGGGGAAAAAATCTGGCCCGTATATGTAAATTTCTATGGGCTTGTATTGGCCCACGTAAAAAAAAGCCAAACGCTCAAAACAATCAAACCAATACCTGTGCCTATATCTACTTTTTTCAATTTCTACCTCTGGAAAAAGGGCAGAGTTCCCCCTGCCCTAATTTTTATCTTATTTCTTTTCTTTCAGCAGACCGACGCTTTCTAAGGCCGGACGAAGAGTCTCTTCCATTTCTTTCAAAAACTCTTCGAACCCTTTGGGATCCCTATAATCTAAAGGTAAACCCAAATCATGAGCTAACTTCTTAAACTCTTCATCCTCGAAACATTTTTTGAAGCCTTCGATTAACACTTTCATCCTATCTATCGGAACTCCTTTAGGTGTTCCCAATCCCCGCCAGTCATAAATTATATTGGGGTTAGGATAATCTGCTTCAGCAATGGTGGGCACATCTGGAAAGAGCCAATGGCGCTTCGTGTCATTTACGGCTAAGATCCTAACTTGTTTAGCTCGATAAAGTTGCAGCATTTCATCAATTCCAGTAGTAGCTCTTCCCATGATTGTGGAGACGGTTAGGGTGAGGGGTTGAAAACGGCTGATGTCATATATTTAATGCTCTCATTAATAACTACGTTGACGTTCACGCCAAAATACTTCTTGGCATTCTTTACTAAAGCTCGGGCTATTGTATCCGTACCTCCGCCGGCAGCCCAAGGAACGATTAAAGTAATGTCTTTAGCTGGAAATTTCTGGGCCATTCCGCTCTGCGGAAATATAACCAAAGAAATAAAAGCCAAGATCAAAACTAAAGTTATTTTTTTATTAAATTAATTCATTTCTTTCTCTATGTGCTTGGCGAGCTCTGTGAGAATCATTTTTTTTCTTAATAAAATTTAAAGTTTTTTCAAGTATGTAGTAAAGGATCGAGGGGATAAATAGAATTTTAATCCTGAAAATCTGCGTTCATCTGCGTCCTATGATTAAGGGCTTTAGGGATTACGCAGAATCTTTTTTATCTCTTGCAGAAGGGCTTTTTCTCTTTTTAGTGCCTCATGGGCTTCGGCTAAGTCTACTTCCTTAAACCTTAGGTT
>CAZAGD010000090.1:0-26751 GCA_964484485.1 uncultured Syntrophaceae bacterium | reverse complement strand
AATCAGAGTTATATTTTTGGGCCAGTTCCTTCGCGACGTTTAGGTAGATCTTTGGGAATTGATTTAGTTCCTTTTAAGACCTGCACTTACAACTGCATTTATTGCCAATTGGGCAGGACTACTGAGCAGACTTTAGAACGTAAACCTTATGTCAAGGGAAGCCAAGTTATGGCCGAGTTAGAGAAAAAGCTTCCCACTCTTTCTGCTCCTCCTAATTACCTTACATTCTCTGGCTCAGGAGAACCAACGCTGCATTCGGAGATCGGATGGATAATTAACGAGATAAAAAGAATCTCCCAGATTCCTATTGCTGTCTTAACAAACGGGTCGCTGCTTCATTTGCCAGAGGTACGTGCTGACTTAACCAAGGCCGATTTGGTTATTCCTTCTTTAGACGCGGCCAGTCCGCAACTTTTTAAATTCATCAACCGCCCCCATTATTCCCTTCATCTTCCTCAGATTTTGCAGGGATTAAAAGATTTCCGCCGCGGTTTTGCCGGGCAAATTTGGTTAGAAATTATGCTATGTGCAGGGATCAATGATGATCCTAAAGAAATCCAAAGATTAAAGGAAGTGATTGCTTGGATTGAACCTGATCGAGTCCAGTTGAACACCGTAATACGCCCGCCCGCCGAAGAGTTTGCCTATCCCTTACCTGCGGAACAGCTGGAAAAAGTCAAAAATATGCTTGGCGACCGGGTAGAAATTATTCCTACCTTCGCCAAGTCAGAAGAAGATGAAATTACTCTTCCTAATGAAAAGCAAATCTTAGATTTGTTAAAAAGAAGGCCCTGTACGGCCGAGGAAATTTCTCATGCTTTAGGCTATAAATTAGAATCTGTTTATCAAGCCTTGCAAGAATTAAGGAAAAAGGAGATCATTCGTTATCGAGTTTTTTCGGATCATTGTTATTATGAAATATTACTCGAACCTTAATAAATCTCTAAGCTGCTTCATAAAAAGAAAAAGGAAGGAATATTAAGAATTTCTTATGAAAATTCTGCGTGAGCTAATTTCTTCGCTTCAAGGGAAGGATTATGCTGTAAAAGATGTTCTGACTGGGGCTTATTGGACGGCGGTGATAAGCAAAGGCTGTGGTTTGGCTTCTACCCTAAGAGAAGAGAGTCACCCGCATAAATGCCGGGTCAAAGATGCAGGTCGCTTAGCAGAAAAAGGTGCCCTAGATTTAGAATTATGCTTTGTCTGATTATCTTCTAGAGGCCAGTATTGGCATGGCTGCTATTAATTCCCTGATTGATATAGATGAAAGCAATTGCGTTGAAAAAGGTGCCTTGGATATTCTTATGGAAAAGGGAGAAGGACAGGAGGTAGCCATAGTAGGTCATTTTCCGTTCATTACGGAATTGCGCAAAAAGACGCGGCGTCTTTGGGTGTTTGAAGAAAGACCGCAAGCAGGTGACCTTTCCCCAAAAGAGGCTCCCGAAATTTTCCCCCAATGCGCTCTGGTAGGAATTACATCCTCCGCCTTTATCAACCATACGTTAGAGGACCTTTTACAATGGGCCAAAGGGAAATATGTAATTCTCATCGGTCCGACTACTCCTATGACTCCTTTGCTCTTTGATTACGGTATTCAGGTTTTGGCGGGAGTGCAGGTGGTTAATCAGGGAGAGGTTTTAAAGTGTATCTCCCAAGGGGCTACTTTCCAAGAAATAAGAGGCATTCGGCGAATAACCATGCTGAAAAAATAATTGCTCTGGCAATTATATATAAAAAAGGAAAGGAGAGAAAAATGAACCCAAAAATTATTTATCTGCTAAATCAGGCCCGGGCGGCTGAATTAGGAGCAATAAACCAGTATATGATTCACCATTATGAACTGGAAGATGCTGGTTTCAGCAAATTGGCTACCAAAATCAAGGAGATTGCTATTGCCGAGATGAAGCATGCCGAAAAGTTAGCGGAAAGAATTCTATTGCTGAAAGGAGAAGCAACTTTTAAACCCGATTTAATTCCGCAAAAAGGGCAAGGGATTGCGGAAATTTTAACTACGGATGTGGCTTTGGAGCAAAAGGCTATTCAAATGTATAACGAAGCTGCCGCCATCTGTTCGGCCGAGAAGGATGCCAAATCAAAAGACTTGTTTGAAGAACTCGTGGCCGATGAAGAAGAACATTTGCATATTTTTGAGAATTTTAAGAAGCACATTGACAAGATGGGTCCAGCCTATTTGGCTACGCTCATCCAAAAATGAAAAAGGGGATAAATGCGGGGTACTCTTTTTAACCAAAGGGGGTTAAGATAAGTTACTAAGGAAAAAGATTTTTAAAGGCTAATAAGGAGTGGTAATGAAAATTAGAATAACTATCTTGTGTGAAAATTTGGTGGGTGGTTTAGTAGGATTAGGAGAGCATGGTTTTGCCGCCTTTATCGAAACCGAGCAGGGTAATTATCTTTTTGATACGGGAGGTGGCCGGACAATTCTGCCCAATGCTCTTTCTTTGGGTAAAGACTTGCGCACCGTTAAGAAAATTTTTTTGAGTCATGGGCATTATGACCACACGGGAGGTCTGCCGGAAGTTCTAAGGCTTAAAGGAAAAGTAGATGTGCATGCTCATCCGCATGTTTTTCTGGAACGTTTGGCTATTGTTAAAGATAAGGATAAGGAAATAAGACGTTTTGTGGGTATTCCTTACAAGAGAAACTTCTTAGAGCTAATGGGCGCTAATTTCATTTTGAACACGGATTTTACAGAAGTGGCGGAGAGGATTTATCTAACCGGAGAAGTTCCCCGCCAGACATCTTTTGAAAAACAAGATCCTCGACTCTTCAGTGATATAGATGGGAAAATAGTCCTGGATGTATTTGCCGATGATCAATCCCTAATCTTAGATACAGAGAAGGGATTAGTTATAGTTCTGGGTTGCGCTCATTCAGGAATGATTAACATCATCAACCATGTGATCAATAAAATCAAGAAAGACAAAATTTGGACCATCATAGGGGGGACCCACCTTGGCTTCCTCACCCCGGAGCAGCTTACGGAATCGATCCAATCTTTAAAGAAAATGAAAGTGGAGCTCATAGGCGTTTCTCATTGCACGGGAATCAGGCCAGTTTCCAAACTCATCCAAGAATTCGGAGATCGTTTCTTTTACGGAGGAGTAGGGACGGTCGTAGAGATTTAATTTACTCAAAGACCTGGATTCACCGCAATTTATTGATGGGAGCATAAAATAAATGACATCTTGACGCGGGTTCACCTTGTCGCTTGCTGAATATAATTCATAGCGTAAGGGTTTAACGCCCCCCAACCCCCTCTTAAGGTAAGAGGGGGAGAAGGGGAGTTATGAAATTATGAGATGGTCAATAGACCAGATTTGGAGGGCAAAGTTTTATGCCTTACCTCATTTGATTTCAGTTCTTATTTCGAATTGCGACACAGTCTCATTCGGGGAAGTCGATAAGACCATCCCATGGAGGAAGGTGAGGGTGATAACTGTAAATATTTAATTGCTACGAGTAATAAGTGGTATAGTGGCGCTTAAACCGCTAGGGCTTTTTAAGAAAAAAGGAGAGAAAAATGTGGGACGCATCTAAATGTAATCTTTGTGGGGATTGTTTGGTAAAATGCCAGTATGTCAATTATGATAGAGAAAAGGCTATGGCGGAAATAAAAGCTCTGCAGGAGGGGAAAAAAGCGGAGATTTTAAGCAAGTGTATTACTTGTTGTGCCTGCCGAGAATATTGTCCAACGGGGGCTGATCCCTATGACCTAATCTTAAAAGCACAGGAAAAATTCCAGGCCTTTCCCGTAAGTGAGAAGGACGCGGCGGGCATGGATATGGCAGCCAGGCTACCCAGCGAGTTTATACCGGGCGATCCTGACCGACCTGCGCTTTCCTTATGCGTCCTGGAAAGGCAAATCCCCCCTGGGGCCATAGAAGGGCAGATGTTTAAGGGATTAAGCATAATTAAAGGTGGGGATTACTTCTGCCTTATTGGGTATGTGCATATCGGTAAGGAAACCCCTATTAAAGAGGGAGCTCAAAAATTTATTGATCGGTTGGCTAGCCTAGGGAAAGAGATTATCTTCCTTCATGATGATTGTTATGCCATGGTGCACACGAAAGTTAAAGACTACGGGATTAAAGTTCCTTTTAAGTACATGCACATCTTTGAATATCTGCGGAATTATCTGCGTGACCATCAAAGCAAAATCACTAAATTAGGCTACAAAGTTGCTTATCAAAGACCATGTGCCTCACGTTTCACTCCCGAAAAAGATGTTCTTCTGGATGAGATATTTAAACTTATCGGAGTAGAGCGGCCGGCGCGGCAATACGAACGGGAGAAAGCTTTGTGCTGCACGGCCTCGATAATTCGAGTATTTCCCGAATTGGCCCAAGAAGTACAGCTGCAGAATGTGCAAGATGCTCTTGCTTGCGGAGCCGATGCCTTGATCACCCTTTGCCCCATTTGCGATCGTATTTTAACTCGGCCAACCACGTCCCGGGGCCTAAAGAAGATTTACATAACCAATCTTTGCCGGATGGCTTTGGGGGAGTTAGAGGGGCCAGGAGGTGCCCATGGATAAATTAAAATTTGATGAAAAAATTTGCGCTACCTGCCCTGCGGCAAATTGCCTCTTAAAATGCCCATACATGACCTTCTCTAAAGATGAGGCTCACGCGGAGATGATGAAGCTCATCAAAGGGGCAGATACGCGAGTATTAAAAGAATGTGTGACCTGTTATGCCTGCGAAGAGTACTGTCCCCGCGGAAATCATCCTTATTTCCTCATTTGTGAGCGGCGAGAAGAAAAAGGTATCTATACCGCCCCCCGCCCTATTACCAAGCAATGGATTAATATGACCCAGATGCAGGGCAAGCAATTGATTGGCCGAGTTAAAGATCAGGCCCTTTCCACCTGCCTATTGCCGCAACTTGGTCAAATGCTCGCGGGAGAAATTTTCCAAGGTATAAGCCAGGCGGCTGTTTTTGGAGCTGAGTTCATGTGTCCGGCGGTTCATACTCATTTTGCCAAGATGTCCGTAGTTAAAGAGAGACTCCCTTTAGTCTTGGCCAATTTTAAAAAACTCGGGGTGCGGGAGGTAATCTGTCTCCATGACGAATGTTACGGGACTTTCACACACCTGGCCGCGGCCTATGGCATTTCGGTGCCTTTCGAACCGATTTACTACATGGATTTTTTGCTCAAGAGATTGAAAGAACTAAAAGATAAAATCAAACCACTCAAGATCAAAGCAGCTTATCAGCGGCCATGTTCCAATAGATGGATTCCGCAAAAGCATGGCTTGGTCGGGGAAATACTGAATTTAATCGGGGTAGAGTTAGTTTCTCGCCAATACCAAGACGAGAATAGCCTTTGCTGTGGTGATATAATTCGGGCCATTTCCGGTTATCGGTTAGCCAACGAAATCCAGCAAAAAAATATAGAAGATATGGTTAAATCTGGAGCAGAATATTGCGTCTTTAATTGTCCAGCCTGTCAATCGACTTTGGCCGAGAAAGTGACTAAGCATGGTTTACGTCCCATCCATATCATAGAACTTTGCCAAATGGCCTTGGGCGAGAAGGGAGGTGCCGGGTAATGGATGATCTTTGGGCTTCCTTAGTCGAAATCGTCGGCGAAAAAGGTGTTTCTAATAAACCCGAAGAGCTTTGGTTTTATGCTCGTGATCCGGGAGTATTAGAACCGCATTACCCCAGTTATGTAGTAGCTCCGCAGACTACTGAACAAGTGCAAAAAGTAGTTAAGTTAGCTAATCAAAAAAAGATACCCATAGTGCCTATGGGACACGGGATGGCTTTAACTGGCTTAGTAATTCCCCTTAAAGGGGGGATTGTTTTAGACATGAAAAGAATGAATAAGATTCTCGAAGTAAATGAGAAAGCAAGATATGTAGTAGTAGAAGGCGGTACGCCTCAGGGGATGCTCAAAGCATATTTAAAAGATCATTACCCCCATTTAAGGCATAGCTTGCCTGATGCTCCACCCGTAACCACGATAGCTGCTAATGTGGCCCTCCATGGCCAAGGGCGCTTGACTCAACAATACGGTTTTAATTCTGATATGGTGACTGGCCTGGAAGTAGTTCTCCCCACGGGCGAGATCTGCAGAATTGGCTCTCCTTCTTTAGGGCCTTATTGGTTTTCCAAAAGTCCTACTCTTCCTGACCTTTCGGGACTCTTTTTGGGATGGTTAGGCACTACGGGGATTATTACCAAGGTAGGATTAAAGTTATACCCTAATAAGAAATTTAGGGAAGTAGAAATTTTTGTAACTGATCGGGTCGAACTCATTCCGCAAATCGTCTACAAACTTACCCATTTGGAGATGTTGGAAGATATCAATATTTGGTTTCAACCCAAACCGCTCATCTTTAAAGATAATTATCATACTACGATCTATTTTACGGGAGACACAGAAGAGGAGATCGAGTTCAAAAGAAAGATGATCTGGGATGCTTTGCAAGAAATTATTGACGCTAAAGATGGCGGTTTTATGGGCATTCAATATATGAAAGAACAACTTTTGGAGATGCCCCAAAGGAGCGTTGCTGAATTTGCGGATGTACCCCGCGGAGGCGGATTCGAATATTCAGGCCCTATCGCTTTGGTGGAACATTTTCCGCAATTTGCCGCTAAAGTTTTGGAGCTGGCGGAGAAGTATAATATCTTTTATGCTAGCACGGCCAGAATCATCTCTGGAGGCCTGGCCATGATGTTTAGTATTTCTTTTGCCTTTAACCGGGCCGATCCAGAAATGATGCGCAGAGTAAAATTAGCCTTAGATGAAGCTACTTCTTTTGCTTTAGATATGGGGGCACTCCCTTGGAAGCCAAACTTTGGAGAACAAAAAATGACTTTGCAGAAGATGGATCCCCAAACCCGTAAATTACTGCACACTATTAAAAGTGTCCTTGACCCACAGGGTATTATGAATCCGGGAAATTGGGAGGTGGGCGAATGAACTATGTCCGTTCTCTACCCCATGGAGATGTGGTGCATCGTTGTTTTCGTTGTGGATATTGTAAGCTGCCCAGCGATTATGTTGATTTTAATTGCCCCTCTTACAAAGCCTTTGGTTGGGATACTTATTCTCCTGGGGGGCGCATGTGGTTAATCAGGGCTTGGTTAAGTAATGAAATAAAGAGTAGCCCCCATTTGGCGGAGATTCTTTATTCTTGCGCCACCTGCGGAAATTGTAAGGATCAATGTGTCTTCCCGCGTTTTAAAGATTATCTCCTCGATATTTTCCAAGAAGCCAAGACGGAATTTGTGAATGATGGCCAAATCCCCCCCGAAGTTAGAGATTACTTCAAGGCCGTTATGATCAATGGCAATCCTTATAAAGCTCCTCAACAAGCGAGAGGAAAATGGGCAGAGGGGACCGGTATAAAAAAGTTCAGCGGCCAAGAATACTTGTTTTATGTGGGCTGCGTGGGTTCCTATGATGAAGTAGGCCAAAAAATGGCCCGGCAAGTAGGCACGCTCCTTAATAATTTGGGGATCTCTTTGGGTATCTTAGGAGATGAAGAAGGCTGTGATGGGAATGAAGTGAAAGTCCTGGGGGAGAGTGGGCTTTTCCAAAAACTGGCGGCAGAAAATATAAAAAAATTTACGAATAAGGGCATTAAAAAAATCATCACTTTAGATCCCCACGCGCTCAATTCTTTTAAAAAAGACTATCCAATATGGGGAGGCAATTTTTTGGTTTATCACTATACGGAAATTTTGGCCAAAATCGTTAAAGAAAAAAAGGAAAATTTTAAGGAATACAAAGTAAAAGTAACTTATCACGACCCTTGTTATCTGGGCCGGCATAATTTAATTTATGCTGCCCCGCGTGAGGTTTTAAAAAATATTCCAGGATTAGAACTGATCGAGATGCGGCGTCACCAGCAGAATTCTTTTTGTTGCGGAGGCGGTGGGGGAAATTTCTTTACGGATATGCTGAACAAGGGAGAATATAATCCCAGTCGTCTAAGAGTTAGAGAAGCTTTAGCTACGGGCGCGCAGATTTTAGCTGTGGCCTGTCCAATATGCGCCAAGATGCTTACGGATGCCGTAAAAGCAGAAGAATTAGAAAACAATCTGGAAGTCTTAGATATAGCCCAAATCGTTCAAAGAGCAGGGAAATAAAGAAAGGAAATGATAAGATGAAAGCAGCCATTATTTATTGGTCGAAGACTGGCAATACGGAAAAAGTTGCCCATACTCTTAAAGAGGCTCTTAACGAGGCCGAAGTTGATGCTATTATAAAAAGAGTCGAAGAGGCAGGGGATTTAGACTTTTTCGCTTATGATCTAATTTGCCTCGGATTTCCTTCATATCAATGGCATCCCCCAGAGCCTATGGATATGTTCTTAAAAAGTAAATTCAGTGCCTATCGCCAGCAAGGCAGAGTAAAAGTAAGCGCTCCGCGTATAACGGGGAAGTATGCGCTAATATTCTGCACTTTTTCTGGACCCCATACGGGCATAAATGAGGCTATTCCGGCAGGCAAATATGCCGGGCAATTCTTTGATCATCTGGGTTTCCAAGTGTTAGACGAATGGTACATCTTAAGTGAGTTCCATGGCTCAGAAATCAACAGTACCAAAGGGAGGATGGGGGATATCAGGGGAAAACCCACTGCCGAAGAATTACAGCAAATCAAGCAAAATACTGGGAAACTCATTCAGGGGCTGCGAAAATAATTAGGCAAGAAAAGTTTGTAAAGGGGTTGATATTCTGACCATTAGTCACTCTTAAAATTCCTAACTAATAAAAGTGGCATTAAATAAATGACATCTGCCGTTATTAACTCTTTATCCTAACCCTCTTCCCACGCAGGAGACTGTGTGGCCATGGGGAGAAAGGGCCTGCTTCTGGCCCCTTCACCAAAAGATAGCTATTTATTATTAATGGGAGCATAAAATAAACGACATTTTAATGCGTGGTTTGGCAAGCCCCAAGGGCTTGCCCTACGAGAAATTAAAAAAACCTCAAATGTAGGGCAAGGGCTTGTCCCTTGCCGCATTTGATACGATTTCTCATGTCGAGTTACGACACACTTTCATTGGGGAAAGTCGATAAGCCCCGACCAAAGGGGGAGGGTGAGGAGAGGAGGTTTATATATTAAAACTGATCGCCAGTCAGTCAGGATGGTATTCAGTTTCACAGGAAATAAAAAATATCCTATTCTTAAAGGGGGGGTGATTTATGGCTGAAGCTAAAGAAGGATGTGTGGTACCTGCCAAAGGGCCTATTGGTGTTCCCGAAGCAAAGACTTCACCAGATGAGAAAATTTCCGGAAAGGAGGTAACGAAAATGGTGGCGCAAGTAGGCAAACCAGCACCAGATTTTGAGGCCAGCGCTTTTGTAGCTGGTGGTTTTAAGAACATAAAGTTATCAGATTATAAAGGACAATGGGTAATCGTCTGTTTTTACCCTGGTGACTTTACTTTTGTTTGACCGACGGAATTGTCGGCGGTCGCTGATAAATACCAAGAAATAAAATCTTTGGGCGTCGAAGTTTTATCTTGCAGTACAGATAGCCGCTTTGTGCATAAAATCTGGCAAGAAGAAGAACTTTCCAAGATGGTTTTGGGAGGAATTCCCTATCCAATGTTAGCTGATGCGGGAGGGAAAATTGGGAAGGTATACGGAGTTTATGATGAGGAAGCTGGCGTGAATATTCGGGGGCGATTCTTGATTGATCCTGATGGAATTATTCAGGCCATGGAAGTCCTTACCCCGCCAGTGGGCAGAAATGTGGCGGAATTAATTCGGCAGGTCCAGGCATATCAGCATGTGCGCAAAACAGGTGAAGTCGCTCCTTCAGGATGGCAGCCCGGCAAACCAACACTTAAACCAGGGCCCGACCTGGTGGGCAAAGTCTGGCAAGTCTGGAAGCCTGATATGGTTTTTTAAAGATTTCCTGGAGCAAGTTTTGGAGTTATAATAATAAAGGATTGCTGGTCCAGGTTTAGCTTCCGTAAAGATTAATTTTAAAAAGCTCCGGAGGGTCTCTTCCTCGGAGAGATCGACCCCTTTACCAAATGAAAAAGAAGTTGTCTTCAAGAAGTGGTAGCAATTTAATTGGGCAAGAAGGATGCCTGCGCACCATTCTCGAAAGCATAAGCGAAGGGGTCTTTACAGTGGATGGTGAATGGCGGATTACTTGCTTTAATAAAGCAGCAGAAAATATTACCGGGTTTCGCTGGGGAGAAGCCATTGGTCGTAAGTGCTATGAAGTGATGCATGCTAATCGCTGTGAAACTAGTTGTTTGCTTAAAGAAACTCTGGAGACCAATAAAGAGCACTTTGATCAGATTGTTAACATCGTTACCCACCAAGGCAAACAAATTCCCCTCAGTATTCGCACTTCTGTCTTAAGAGACGAGGAGGGAAAGCCTATTGGGGGAGTAGTTACATTCCGTGATCTTTCTACTGTGGAGGAATTGCGCAAAGAAATTTTACACCAGTATTCTTTTCAGGATATTATCAGCAAAAACAAAGAAATCCTCAAAATTTTTTCCATCCTCCCTGATATTGCCGAGAGTGAAAGTACGGTCTTAATCGAGGGACCCAGCGGTTCGGGAAAAGAGCTTTTTGCCCGGGCCATTCATGCTCTAAGCCCAAGAAAGGATCACCCCTTGGTGATTGTTAATTGCGGGGCGCTTCCGGAAACACTTTTGGAGTCCGAGCTTTTTGGCTATGTAAAAGGAGCCTTCACTGACGCCAAGAAAGATAAACCCGGCCGATTTGCCCTAGCGGAAGGGGGAACTATTTTTCTTGATGAAGTGGGTGATCTCTCCTTACCCATGCAAGTCAAGATTCTCCGGATCTTGCAGGATAAAATTTATGAACCCTTAGGAGGAACAGGGCCCAGAAAAGCTGACGTCCGCATTATCGCCGCCACGAATAAATGCTTAAGTGAAATGGTCAAACAGGGCACTTTCCGGGAAGATCTTTATTATCGGCTAAATGTAATTAAAATTTCCCTGCCTCCTCTTTCTCAACGGCGGGAAGATATTCCCCTTTTAGTTGACCACTTCATCCATCGTTTAAATCTAAAACAAGGGAAAAAAATATTGGGGGTTCATCCCGAGGTTATGGATTTATTAATGACTTATGAATTTCCGGGGAATATTCGGGAATTGGAGAATATTTTGGAATATGCCTCCATTCTTTGTCATGGACCAGAAATTCAATTAGCCCATTTGCCCGCAGATTTTCTTAAAGTTATGGATCGCAAATCCATCTCCCTGGAAAGCCCTTCTTCCCTTCCTCTTTTGCGCCGCACCGAAGCTCAAATAATCATAGAAACCCTCCACAAAAACAAAGGTAACCGGAAAAAGACCGCTCAAGAACTGGGAATTAATAAAAGTACTCTCTGGCGGAAAATGAAAAAGTTGGGAATTGTAGCTTAGAATTGCAATTTGCGATTGGCAATCCGTCCCTGACTGCAAATTGCAATTATTTACCTGCCTATTGGTAAGTCCGCTCAATTATCTTCTTCCTAATTCCTTGTTTTTTTATAATTATTTTTTCTTCCCTTCTTGGCCCTTAGCTTGCTTCTTATCTTATAAGGAGAAAAAAGGTGGTTATTGCTCTTCCCGTTTTTGGTTCGCAAATATCCCCGCGGTTTGACTGCGCGGAAACTTTTCTCTTGGCTATTGTCAAAAGGCAGATGATTGAACAAGTCAGCTACTTGCCCATGAAAGAAAAAAATCTTCTCCAGAGAATTAAGAAACTTTCTTCTTGGAAGGTAGATAAGATAATTTGTGATGGGATTGATGATTTTTCCCTGCGCCTGTTGAGTGACTTGGAGATTCAAGTAATCCCCTGGATTACTGGCAATGCGCAGCAAGCTCTGGAAGAATTTTTATCTAGGGTGGAAGTTATTAAGGAGTGTAAAGAAAAGGAAGAAATTTAAAATTCTGAAATACCTAAAATATGAGGACTGAATCAGCGCCTGCAAAATCTGGTCAGCGATACAGCTTTTTTATAGAAAGACCGGTAGAAAAAGACCGAGCCCGGCGCTTTTTAGAAATATTCGCGGCCATTTTGAAACATAGTAACTATCGTTTTGTGTTAGACATTTATAGTCGTCTGGCCGCCAGATGTAGTCGTTGCGCCTATATGTGTCCAGTCTATGAAGTAACCAAAAATCCTAAAGACATTCCCTGTTATCGTTCTGGGCTCCTTTTCCGCATTTACCGACGTCATTTTACCATCGGGGGAATAATTCAGGGCAAACTTTTCGGCACCGGCTACATAGATGATCAGGATATTGATGAGATGGCCGAAGCCTTCTATCGGTGCACGGCCTGCCGCCGCTGCCATCTGGAATGCCCTATGGGCATTGATCACGGCCTAATCACCCGGCTGGGTCGTTATATCTTGAGCGAAATGGGCATTGTGCCTAAGGCCATGGCGGTAGCCGTAAGGGAACAACTGCAGGGAAAAACCCGAAATACTTCAGCCATTCCGGCCAAAGCTTTAATCAACTTTTGCGAGTTTTTGGAAGAAGAAATCCGAGAAAGTAAAAGGATGGAAGTGAAAATTCCCTTGAATTTACCTGATGCCGAATACATTTTCTTCGCCCCCGTTAGCGATTATTTAATGGAAGCCGAAACTCTTATGGGTATTGCCGCTGTTCTCACCGTGGCCAAAGTTTCTTGGACCATAAGTACCGGGTATTTTGATGCCATTAATTATGGACTTTTTTACAACGACCATCTCCTCGCCAGGATTGCCCAACAAATGCTGGCCGAAACCCACCGCCTGCGCGCGAAGAAAATTCTCATCGGGGAATGTGGACATGCTTCCCGGGTGGCTAAAAATTTTTTGCCTTATTTCAGTAACCACCATGATCTACCCCCAGTGGTGAGTTGCTTAGAATTAACCTGGACTCTGTTAAAGGAAGGGTGGGTAAAACTTGATCCGGAAGTGATCTCCCAAAAAGTGACCTATCATGATCCCTGTAATATGGCCCGCACAGGATGGTTAATCTCCCAACCCCGAAAAATAATCCAATCCTTTATTAAGAATTTTGTGGAGATGACACCAACGGGGACCAAGAACTATTGCTGTGGCGGAGGGGGAGGTACGGTGGTTATAGACGAAATTCGTCAATTTCGCACTCAGGTAGCTGGCCGAAAAAAATGGGAGCAGTTGCAAGCAACTGGAGCAGAGATTGTCATTGCTCCTTGTGCCAATTGCAAAAAACAACTCAGGGAAATTGCCCAGGATTACGGTCTGAATGTGGAAGTCAAAGGATTGCATGACCTGATTTTCATGGCGCTTAAGCATTAAGGTAACTGGTTTAAGTGGATGGTCGTTTCCTTGGATGAAGGGAAGTTGTCTGATGGAATCGACATTACTTTTTTTAGTTAAAGGTCCTCTGTTCCGCTTCTCCTTGGCCATAATGGCATTGGGATTAGCCCGTATTATTTTGATTGCTCTGACAGCAATGGTGCAGGCCTATCGTCGCGCTGGAAATCATAACATCGACCTGGCGCGAATCATTAAGCAAACCGCTGCAGGGATAATACCTCCTTTTAGTAAACTTTCCCATCCTGGACTATATTCTATAGCCTCCTATCTTTTTCATGTGGGTTTGGTAATAGTCCCTCTTTTTTTGCATGGCCATATCCAATTATGGAAAAAAGGGATAGGTATATCCTGGCCGGCCTTGCCTCCTACGTGGGCAGATGGCCTCAGTCTTCTGGTCATCTTTACTGGAATAGGCCTCCTGGGAGGGCGATTGGCCTCGATTCATTTGCGCCGCCTCAGTAGCCTTCAGGATTATTTTATCCTCCTCCTTATCTTAGGCACTTTCCTGACGGGAATTCTGGTAGCCCATCCTAATTGGAACCCTTTTCCTTATCAAGCGACCTTAATAACCCATGCCTTAAGCGGCGATTTTCTTTTAGTTCTGGTTCCCTTCTCGAAACTCGCTCATATTATTCTATGGCCTATTCGAAACCTAGCCACAGAATTAGCCTGGCATTTTCCACCCCAGGCGGGGGCAAAAATTCTTTCTACCTTGGGCAAGGAGGATAAAGTATGAAAGCGATGCTCACGGATGTAACCCGCTGCCTCGGCTGTGAACTCTGCGTAGAAAAATGCAAAGAAATTAATAAACTGGGGATTGACCGGCCTTGGAAGTGGCTATCTCCAGATGGGCTCTCGGCTAGTCGCTGGACCACGGTGATAGCTCTTCCCGGGAATCGCTATGTCCGCAAACATTGCCAACATTGTCTGGAACCATCTTGTGTAGCTGCCTGTCCCGTGGGGGCTTTACGCCGAACAGCCGCAGGAGCGATTATCTACGACGTTTCGGTCTGTTTGGGTTGTCGTTATTGTATGAATGCTTGCCCATTTGGAATACCGCGCTATAACTGGGAAAGCCCCCAGCCAGCAATCCAGAAATGTCATCTTTGCTATCCTCGCCTCCTGGAAGGGAAGAAACCAGGTTGTGTAGAGGTTTGTCCAACCGAAGCGACTATTTTTGGAGAGCGCGCCGAATTAATGGCGGAGGCTCAAAAAAGAATTAAAGCCGCACCTGATCGGTACTTGCCCAAGATCTGGGGAGAGCACTGGGTGGGAGGAACATCTGTTTTATATATTTCCGATATAGATCTCGACTTCCTGGGCTGGAAGAAGGATTTAGGGGATTATCCCCTTCCCCAGCTTACTTGGCGCATTCTTAAGCATATGCCCCTTTTCCTCTTGACCATCGGTGGGATGATGGCCGGTCTCTTCTGGTTAGGGGAGAGAAAAATTAAAGTGCAAAAGGAAAATGAGCAAAATCTTAAGGCTAAGGTTAAGCTCAAAAATGACCACCAATAGACCGCTAACTATTACCAAGAATGTTCTCTGGATGATCACCGGTTGTGGTTTGATCGCCGGAATCTCGAGGTTAATTTTCGGTCTGGGAGCAACTACTGCCCTTACGGATATCACGCCCTGGGGGCTTTGGGTCGGCTTTGATGTGCTGGGGGGAGTTGCCTTAGCCGCTGGTGGCTTCATTGTTTCCGGTATGGTTTACATCTTGCATCTCCAGGAATTTAAACCTCTTTTGCGATCAACAGTTTTGACGGCATTCTTAGGATACCTGGCGGTTATCGCGGGACTAACCATTGATCTCGGTCGACCGTGGATGATCTGGAGTCCGACAATTAATTGGCAAATTCGTTCCGCCCTGTTCGAAGTGGCCTGGTGTGTCATGCTTTATACGATTGTTTTAGCCCTGGAATTCGCTCCCGTAATGGTGGAAAAATTTCCCCGCATCGGCTACTTCCTTAATCCTTTAAAAAAAATAACTATACCCTTAGTGATCCTGGGAATAATGCTTTCCAGCATGCACCAGTCAACACTGGGAACTATTTTTGTTCTTCTTCCTTTCCGAGTTGATCCCTTGTGGTATACTCCCTGGCTCCCGCTTTTATTCTTCGCCTCTGCTTTGGCCTTGGGATTGGCCATGGTCATTGGTGAGTCCATAATTTCCGGGTGGTTGTTTCGCCGCGAACTTGAATATTCTCTTCTGCAGCGGGTGGCGCGCCTTCTAAAATATGCTTTAATTTTTTATCTGGCTCTTGTTTTAGCCAATCTAACTTTTTATGGGAAGCTGGCTCTTTTATTCTCTGGCTCTGGGATTAGTATGCTTTATTGGATAGAGATATTAATTAGTGCCGTAGGGCCCATCATCTTACTCTCTTTTTCTTCCGTCGTTTCTTCCCTTGGGGGCTTGGGGGTCAGCGCCGCTTTGGTGGCCGCTGGTTTCGTGCTCAACCGCCTGAATCTAGCCATCTTTTCCATGGTACCCATTACGGGTTATAGCTATTTTCCTTCGGGGATGGAAATAGCCATCAGTTGCGGAATCCTCGCTGGGGCCATCTTAATTTTCTTTTTCTTTGTGGAAAACTTCCATGTATATGAGCCTCTGCCCTTAAAAGAATCTGCGGATGATGATCTCTCTCCCCCGGTCTTCGACCGGTCCACGGAAGTTTGGCTTGGCCCGCGCCTGATTAGAAGAACGGCAGTTCACCTCCTTTATTTTTCCCTCGGGGCTAGTCTCGCTTTCGCCTTCCTACCCCAAAGTGCTTTAGAGGGAGCCCTTCCTCAAAAGACGATAGTTTCTCGGCCACGAGGATTAAACCCGATGATCATTGACGGAAATCGCAATCGGCAAATAGTTATCTTCGACCACGACAAACATATCCGGGAACAGGGCAGAGAAAAATCCTGTCTTCTATGTCATCACATGTTAAAACCATGGGACGAAGGGACTTCTTGCTCCGAATGCCATCAGGATATGTTTCTTAAGACTTTAATCTTCAACCACAGTTTTCATGAAAAAAAACATGAGGGCAATAAAGGATGCCAGAAATGCCACAAAGAAAATGAACCTAAAACACCAGAAAACACCAAGGTCTGCACAGAATGTCATACCACCATGGTCGTTAAAGGTTCACGAATTAAACCTCAATCTAAAGGAGCTGATCAGTTTAAATTTGCCGTGGGATATAAAGACGCCATGCATGGACTCTGCGTGAATTGTCATCAAGAAAAGGCCAAAGAATACCAGCAAAGAAGGGAAGCCGGCGAACCTTTGATCTCCAGGGCCGGAGTTTTCTGGAGTAAAGAGGAATGGATATCCCGGGAACGTCTCCATTTCTGTCCGACTTGTCACCGCAGGGTGGAATACACCAAAGATCCCATTCCCATGATAATTCAGCCGCAAAAGGAAGTTAAAGGAGACTCCATCCCTTTATTTCTTACCTCCAGGTTAGGGGAGGTCAAAAATGAAATTCCTTGACGCGTAAGGGTAGGACATTTACTCTTATTGTTAAGTTTGTCAAAAATTAAATTAAGGATTAATCATCATGGAGCAAGCAAAAAGGCCTTTAGTATTAGTGGTAGATGATGAACCGGATATAGTATTTTTTCTTAAATCTGTCCTTGAGGATCATGGCCTGCGGGTAATAACCGCCTTTGATGGCGATGAAGCAACTGAAAAGTTACGGCAACATAAGCCGGACCTCATTTCCCTTGATCTCCTCATGCCGGGAAAAAGCGGCCTGCGGTTTTTTTATGAATTGCGCAAGAATAAAGATTGGAGGACAATACCGGTTTTATTTGTTACCGGCCATGCGGATGATGTTATAGACGGATCAAGCCTTAAGGAAATGCTGAAAGAAAGATCATTATCCGGTCCGGCTACCTACTTGGAAAAGCCGATAAATGCCCAAACCTATATAGGGACCGTGATGGCCATTATAGGGATGAAGGGGAATCTGGAAGAGCCCAAAGGAGAAATTTCTTTATCTTTACAGGAACAAATTAAGAATTTAATTCCTCAGGCTTCAGAAGAGACTCTGCACAAAATAATGCAGATTCTGCAAAAAGAAAAGAAGAATTAAGCTATCTATGCTCACCGCAGAAAAGGGGAGTAAAACACTTGGCCAAAGACTTAACATTTTCACCAAAGCAAGGGAGGAAAAAATATGGACAGAAAAAAAATTCTCGTAATAGATGATGAACCAGATGTACTCACTTTTCTGACCACCTTCTTAGAAGACTGCGGTTTTGAAACCTGTACGGCCTTAAACGGTGAAGAGGGGTGGGAAAAAATAATAAAGGAACGTCCCGATTTGATCTGTTTGGATATCCTCATGCCCCGCAAAACAGGAGTGAAGCTATATGGTCAAATTCGCAAGGACAAGAATTTAAGAAAAATACCGGTGATCATCATAACCGGATTAGGACCGTCTCAATATGCCGCTTGTGAATTCAAAAAATTTATCCATCAGCGTTCGGCTGTTCCTCCTCCCGATGGTTATTTAGAAAAACCTATTGATCGGGAAACCCTGTTTAAAACTATTACGCAAATTTTAGAAAGGCAAACAAGCTGTGCATCAGTAGCGAATAGCCAATAATATTTTGCTTCGGTTTTTTATGACCAGAAAATTTTTAAAAAAAGAATTTTATGCCCCAGAAAAGGAAGAAGAATTCCGGACTCTGTTCGAAAATGTGCCGGCCATTATTGCCTTAATAGATAAGAGTTACCGCATCATCAAAGCCAATCGCTGCTTCGAAAATATATTTGGTAACCAAATGGGGGAATTTTGCTTTCAAGCTTTTAAAGGATGGAAAGAAAAGTGCTCGCCCTGTCCGGTAGAAAATACATTTCTTCAAGGAACACTCCAAGTATATGAAGAATTGGGGCGAACTAAAGAGGGCCAGGATATTTACTATTTAGTTTACTCGGCGCCCATTCATAATAGAAAGGGAGAAATTCAATATGCCCTGGAAATGGCTATAGATTTAACGGAAAGAAGAATTTTAGAAAAAAAACTTCAAGCCAACTGGTTTTTTCTTCAGAACATTATTGACTTTTCTCCCTGCGCCATATTGGCCATAAATGAAGGAGGGGAAGTTATTTTTTTCAACCGCTTAGCCCGGGAAATTTTAGGTTATCTCCCATCAGAGATTAAGCATATTTATGAATTAGAGACTCTTTTCCCGAAAAAAATTTTTGCGGTAATTAAAAATCTTCTGGAGAGTAGGAACCTCCATGATTTCTCTTTTCCTATCGCCCAGGAAACTTGGCTACGCTCCAAAATGGGAGAGAAAGTTCCCGTCAGATTGTATTTGCGAGCATTTTTTCAAGAACCGCCCTTACCGGCGGAAAAGGTGACCTTAGTATTTTTCGAAGACCTGCGCTCTTTTAAAGCTCTGGAACAACAAAAAATTCAGGCCGAAAAAATGGCTATTGTTGGCCAGACTATTGCCGGTTTCGCTCACGGCATAAAAAATATTGTCACGGGGCTGGAAGGGGGAGCCTACGTTGTCCAATCGGCCTTAAAGAAAAAAGATGAATCTTTATTAGAAAAAGGCTGGGAGATGGTGGAAAGGAACGTGGAGAAGATTTCTCATTTGACTAAGGACTTGTTGAATTATTCGCGAGCGCGGATTCCTGATGTGAAGTTAAATAATCCCCAGGAACTACTTAGGGAGGTATACAATCTTTTTAGTCCCAAGGCAGAAAAAGGAGGAGTCCAAATTATTATTGAATCATCCCCGGAAATGAAGAAAGCTTACTTTGACCCCCAGGGAATACATACCTGTCTGACAAATTTAATTTCCAATGCCCTGGATGCCTGTCAGCAAGATCCGGAGCCGAAAAATCACCGGGTTATTCTCAGATCCTCGTGGACCGCTGAAGGATCATTGGTCTTGGAAGTGGAAGATAACGGAGTAGGTATACCCGTAGAAGATCAAAGAAAGCTTTTCCGCTCTTTTTTTTCCACTAAGGGAACGGCCGGTACTGGTTTAGGCTTACTCATTACCCAAAAAATTGTCCAAGAACATGGAGGGACGATTACCGTAGAGTCTCATCCCGGACAAGGCTCAATCTTCCGCCTTATTCTGCCGCAGGAGGGAAAAGAGTCTTAGTCCCTTAAAAATCTAATTCCCTTGCCGCAATTATTTAATTAAAATAAGAAAAATGGCGAAATACCCTTACGTTCTTCCTATGAAAGTAAGAATCCAGGAAAATCTAAATGAATCATGATTATTACATTTCTTAAAAACTTGTTGCTGATAATGGGGTTGAGTTGAATTGTCGTACAGGTCATTCCGTTGCGGGAGTTACTCCGCACATTTTTGGGCAACGAACTCACTATTAGCATTATCCGGGCAAATTGGCTAATCCTCGAAGGTATAGGCTTCTTCCTCAGCGGACCTTGGATTTTCCTGCTGGAATGGCCTTTTATCTCCTAAGCTCCAGTGGTTTTTTTAAAAAAGCCCACCTTGGTCTAAATCGGCCTTACCTTATTCTTAGAGACTGCTTTTCTGGCTCGGCCTAAATTATTACTCAGAGCAATTAAATATTTACAGTTATCACTCCCACCTTCCTCCATGGGATGGTCTTATCGACTTCCCCGAATGAGACTGTCTGGCCATTCGAAATAAGAACTCAAATCAAATGAGGTAAGGGATAAAACCTTGCCCTCCAAATCTGGTCTATTGTCCATTTCATAATTTCATAACTCCCCCTCTCCCCCTCTTACCTTAAGAGGGGGTTGGGGGGCGTTAAACTCTTGCGCTATGCATTATATTTAGCAAGCGCTAAACCCGCGTCAAGATGTCATTTATTTTATGCTCCCATGAATAACTTTAAATCTTCCCTTGGTTTTTTTCGACATAAGAGAAGGATGGGAATTTTATTAAATTGCGGGATATTAATTTTCTATGCTATATTTTTAGTCGCGGAAGTAACTAGGGAGAATTAAGGAGGAGGTAATGTTTAAAATTTTTTCCGAGATTGAGAAGGCGACCAAGAAAATTGATAACGCCTCCCAAGCCATTGACAAAATAGCAAACCTTTTTGAATCTAAGCCTGCTCCTCCGAAAAAGATACTGACCATTGAAGAAAGAGAAAAACTAGTCAAAGCCAGGATAAAAGAAAAAGGTCTACAAGCATTGTTTCGCGACATTTATCCTGATTTGTAAGCCATTTTCCCTCTTACTTAATTGTAGGAATGGGAGCATAAAATAAACGACATCTTAAGGCGTGGTTCGGCAAGCCCCAAGGGCTTGCCCTACGAGAAATTAAAGAATCTTAAACGTAGGGCAAGGGCTTGTCCCTTGCCGCATTTGGTTTCATTTCTTATGTCGAATTTCGACACAGTCTCATGGGGGAAAGATCAGGATGAGGGAGAAAGAGTAGAGTTCTCTTTAACTCCTCTTCCTCCCTTTTCGCTAAATTTAACGGTCTGGATTTTACGCCGGCGCCCGCATAATTCCTGGGACCTATGGGATGGAAAAGTCTATCGGCGCTTGCTTTTCCTTGATAGCCAACCGTTGGAAGTTTCCGTAAGCCAAGAAGGTTCGATTAATAAACCAAAGCTCAAAGTATCAGCGTTGGCCCGCAAAATTAACTTCGCAATGATCACTTCTCTTAAATCTTCTTTAAAGCAAATTTTCGGTCTGGAAGTTGATTTATCAAAATTTTATAAAATGGCTCAAAACGATCCCTTCCTCAGGGCTCTGGTGATAAAATTCTGGGGTTTTAAACCCACTCGTTATCCTTCAGTATTTGAGGCCTTAGTTAACGCCATTACCTGTCAACAGTTCACGCTTGATGCGGGGATAAGTCTTTTGGGAAAGTTTGTAGCCAAATGGGGCGCATGCCTTAATGAACATGGTCCACGCAGTTTCCCTCGCGCCCATGATTTGGCTTCTCTAACGATCGAGGATTTGCGTGCTTTGGGTTTCAGTCAACAAAAAGCGCGCGCTTTAATCGAATTGGCCGAAATGGTAAAGCAGGGGCTGGATTTAGAAAAATTTAATTCTTATTCCGATGAAGAAGCTTTAAAAAAACTTCAGGAACTGCGCGGAGTGGGTCGCTGGACAGCAGAGTATGTGCTGTTGCGCGGTTTAGGCCGGATACATATTTTCCCGGGAGACGACTTGGGTATACGCAGTAAACTGATGAGTTGGTTAGGGATTAAAGAATCCTTGGATTATGAAGGAGTTATGAATATTTTAAAGAAATGGCACCCCTTTGGGGGCCTCGTTTATTTTCTACTTTTACTCAAAGGTCTGGAAGAGAAAGGAATAAATTTTCTCCTGGGAGATAAGTAAATTTCTTTTAAAGCCATCTTTCGCGGATCGTTTGCCATTCTTTATCGCGGTGCTCCTGAATTAACTTAATTTGTTCCTCGGTTAAATGCCGAAACCTTCTTTGTTTTTTTAAATAATCCTCTACGGGTTTAAAAGTCTTAGGAACCAAATTCATCTTTACTTTTCCGTTTTCATATTCGGCTAAATACCAAAGGCCAGTTTCCACGGCTAATTTACCTATCTCCACGGTAAGATGAGAAGCGAACCCCCAACCAGTGGGACAGGGGCACATCACCTGAATGAATTTGGGGCCTTTAATAATCTTCGTTTTGGCCATCTTATTCATGAAGTCAAAGGGATAAGCGGAGCTAGCAGTAGCCGCGTAAGGAATACGATGGGCGATCATTATTTCAAACAAATTCTTTTTGGGCCGGCTTTCTCCCCATGAGGCTGGACCAGCAGGAGAATTAGTCGTAGATGCGCCCAATGGAGTTAAACTGCTGCGCTGAACGCCTGTGTTCATATAAGCTTCATTATCATAGCAAATATAGATAAAATCATCCCCTCGTTCTACTGCCCCAGAGAGGGCCTGTAATCCTATGTCTGCTGTTCCTCCATCGCCAGCGATCCCTAAGACATAAGCATCGGTAATTCCTTGGGCTTTTAAGCCAGCGGACAGGCCACTTAGAACTGCACCCGTACCGGCAAAAGCCATAGTGAATGAGGGAACCGTATAATTCATCTGCGGATATTGGGTAGTTACGGTAGACATACAACTGGCTGGCAGAGCGACAATAGTTTTCTCTCCCAGGATTTTCAAAGCCAATCTGCCGATAGTTCCCAAGCCGCATCCAGGGCAGGCTTTATGCCCATAAAGGAATTCTCGATCGGGAAGCTCTTTTACTTTAACCATTAGGCCACCTCAAACCAATAAATTGTAAATCTTTCTCCGCTTTTCCGGCACGCCGATCAAAAAGTTTAGCTAACATCTCCGCAATATGTTCTTTGGTAATATCTCGGCCGGCAATACCGGCAATAAAATTTATCACGGGCGGACATTTTCCGGTGCTGGCCAGGGCTGATTTGATCTCCGAAGCTAAAGCTCCTTCATAACCAAAAGATATATCGCGATCGATTATGCCTATGGCCTTTACTCGGCCGCTCAATTCTTGGAAATATTCTTTAGGAAATGGCCGGAGAAACCTTAATTTAACTAAGCCAACTTTTTGGCCCCGGTTACGCCATTGATCGATAACAAGGCGGGCCGTACCGATCACGCTGCCCATGGCGATTAAGACCACTTCAGCATCCGCCACTTTATATTCTTCAACCAAGCCGCCATAATATCGGCCGAATTTAGCGCCAAATTTCTTATCCACTTCGGCAATCACTTGTTTAGATCTTTCCATAGCCTGTTGCTGCTGCAAGCGAAATTCCATGTTCCAATCTGTGGGTGCGGTAATACAAAAACTTCGCGGATGGGCAAAGTCAATAGCATTTTGGGAGCGGAAAGGGGGCAGAAATTCATCCACTAAGGCTTGATCAGGAATATGTACAAGCTCATAAGTATGCGTAACCACGTAGCCGTCCAAGTTAACCATGACCGGAGTATAAACGCGTTCATCTTCGGCAATAGCATAAGCTTGGATGATCATATCTAAAGCTTCTTGGCCATTTTCTACATAAACTTGTATCCATCCGGTATCGCGCTGCGCTATGGAATCTCGCTGGTCAGCAAAAATATTCCAGGGAGCGGCCAGCGTGCGATTGGCATTCATCATCACCACGGGAAATCTACTGCCGCTCACATAATGCAACATTTCATGCATGTATGCCAGGCCTTGGGAAGAAGTAGCGGTAAAGACGCGAGCTCCGACCATAGATGCCCCCATAGCGGCGCACATGGCGCTGTGCTCGCTTTCCACATGGATGTATTCACAGGTCATTATTTTATGCGCCACAAATTCGGCAATTTTTTCTACTACTAAAGTTTGGGGAGTAATCGGGTAAACAGGGATAACCTGGGGCCGGCAAAGCTTGGCCCCGAAAGCTACCGCTTCATCGCCGTTTAAAAAATCTAATTCCCCAGCCGCCAAATCATGTTTCATTTTCTTCACCTTCCTGCACCATAGTGATCGCTCCTTTGGGGCATTCCTGGGCACATAATCCGCAACCCTTACAAAAATTCAAATCTATTTCCAAAATTTCTTGTTCTTTATCAATTACTCCCTCCGGGCACAAAACCCAGCATAACAAACAACGGGAACATTTAGTATGATCTAACACAGGTCTTTGCACTCGCCAACCGGCATTGGGCTCAGTGAGCATACCGGCCTCGGCACTCGGTCCTAAAGGAAGTTCTGCTAACGACTCTGGGAATTTAAATTTAACAATTTTAGGTTTACCCATTCTTTTCCCCTTTCCGCATCAGATAGTAGGTCCGCTCGATTACTTTTTTGTTTTTTTCGCGCAGCTCCGCGGGCATCCCCTTGTCCACAGCCTGCAGAAGGCAGTTAAGGTCAACTAAATCAGTGGCCGCGGCTAAGGCTCCTAACATAGCGGTGTTGGCTATAGGGGAACCTAATTCTTCGCGGGCAATCTTAGAAGCATCTATGGTCAAGACGCGAAAATTTCCGGAGAATTTAAAATCGGCCGGGCTCTTCTTGGTATTAATTATAATAGTGCCTCCATCCTTCAATCCCTTAGTCACCTCTACTGTTTCCATTAAAGTTTCATCGAGGACTAACACATAATCACAACTATAGACTTGGCTATGATCGGTGATTGGTTTATGGTCAATTCGGGTAAAACCAAGTACAGGAGCTCCCCTCCGCTCTGGACCAAAAGAAGGAAAAGCCTGGGCATAATGGCCCCCAAATACAGATGCCGCCAAGCCTAATAATCTTGCCGCCGTAAATCCTCCTTGTCCGCCGCGGGCATGCCATCTTATTTCAATCAATTTTTTCTCCTTCCATTCTAAATCTATTTGCCAATTTTAGATAGCCCTACCAATTTTGTCAAACCAAAACTCAAATTGTTTTTTGTTATTCCATTAACATTTTACTTTCTCTGGCTGCGCCCTGTTAAATATTAAATATTTATATTGCCGCAAAGTCTCTGGCCACTGAGAATGTGGGGCCAGGCTATTTTTTCGCGGCTATCGGCCACGAGAGTGTAAACAGCCTTATTTTAACCATCCTTTAAATGGACATAGGTGGCAATGGCCGGGTAGTAAGGGCTGGCCGAAACAACATGCTCTCCTTTTAATAATTTTTTAGCGTTGAGAATTGCCTGAGATAGATCTTCTTCAGGATTTCGTGAAATATCCCCATGACCTGGGAATATTTTTGATATCTTAAGAGTTTCGAGACGAGTGATGGAATTGATGTAATCACCAACACTTCCAGATTCGGCGATGTAAGAAAGGGTGCCCCCAGCAAAGACAGTGTCGCCTGAGAAAAGACTCTTCGTTTTCATCTCGTAGATACAAATAGAGCCTGATGTATGTCCCGGCGTATGAATCACTTCAAGATTATGACTTCCAAGGTCGAAAAGAAATCTATTTTCTAACCAGAGGTGTATGCGGAGAGGGACCTTATTCAGGTCCCCAGAGCGATAAAGGGTCACATAATGGTCTTCGAGAGTAATTTTAGTTGCTGCAAAGCGATGCGCAGCGATCAAAGAAGATTCTTGAAAATATCGATTAGAACCAATGTGATCTAAATGCTCATGAGTGTTAATCACTATGTCGATGTCCCTAATCTTCAGACCCAAGCTGAGGATTTGCTCTTGGAGATAAAGAAAATTCTGATCCAAACCTGAATCAATCAAAACATTTCGATAGGCTGCCCGAATCAGATAATTGTGACTTCCTTTCCCTTCTCCTTTTAAAAGATAAATATCTTGTTGGATTTCTTCTATTTTAGCTCCCATCGCTTTTCTCCATAAACTTTGCTTTCATTTCTCCTATCGATTGACCAATATCAAAAATTTTGTCCAAACGATTATCCTGCAAATAACGATAAAGCCCCGGCTTCAAAGAGCAGAGCTTAACCTCTCCGCCCAAGAGCTGGACCTTTTTCTTTATCGTATTCAAAACGCCTGCAATAAAAACATCCCCTTTTCCATTCAGGTTGGCCAAATCTATGATAACCTTCGGTCGTGATTGCGTAAGGTAAGGAGCCAGGTGATCTTCCACGAACAGCCGGTCATTTACTTTGGCAGGGCCCGCCAGTCTGATGATCAAGAAATCCTCTTCATAAAAAAATTCATAGTTCATTACGGGTTTCCTTTTTGATTTAAATAATCAAACCTTCTGGGCATCTTGGCTACTTTGCAATTAGGTTTAAAAGGTAAGAGGATGGAAAATACGCTTCCCTTATTGAGTTTACTTTGGACTAGGATTTTTCCCCCATGTATGTCTACCACTTTTTTAACTAAGGAGAGACCCAATCCCACTCCTTTTTCGCTGGTAACATTCTTTCCTCTATAAAAAGGTTCAAAGATCTTTTCCAACTCATCTGCGCCAATCCCAATTCCTGAATCTTTAACCACCAGCTCTACGAGCCCGCCTTTATTTCCCCTTAAGTGATTAGCTAGAGATATTTCTACTTTTCCCCCAGGTGGTGTATATTTAAGGGCGTTGGAAATGAGGTTATCAATGGCCCTTTGTAATAAGTCTTCGTGACATTGAATTAGTGGTATCGAAGGAGGAAACTGGAGAAGAATTTCTATCTTCTTTTCTCGGGCGGTGTCTTGCCATAAATCGACAACTTGCTGGATCATTGATGGAAGGTCCACTTCCCTTGTTTCTTCTTTTCTTTCAGCAATAGGAATATCATAAAATTTGAGGAGATCTTCCACCCAGCGGGTTAGTTGGCAACTGCTTTCATATATATTTTTTAAGAATTTCAATTTCTCCTCCTGGGGGCGTTCCCGCAACAATAATTTCGCAGAAATTCCCATGGAATTAATGTGATTCTTAAGGTCGTGTACTATTTCCCGAAGATTCTCTTCTGTTTTTCTAATCTTATGTTGAAGATGATCGACTTCTTTATAAAGTCCAGAGAGGGCAGCTCTTTTGTTCAAGATTTTTTCCACCCTTAGAATTAATTCGGGAAAAGAAAAAGGCTTGGTGAG
>CAZAGD010000089.1:0-26576 GCA_964484485.1 uncultured Syntrophaceae bacterium | reverse complement strand
GGACTATTAGCTTTTTTAGCCAGCATCTTCATATGCCTAATGGCCTTGGTGGTCTTATTTCAATCTTTATTTCTTAAAAGGGGATTTCTAAATAAACTTTCGACTCTTTGGGAAGGGACGAGCTGGCGCCGTCCTTTGGCCATCGGAGTGATTCTCCTCGGCTATATTTTCAGCCTGGAAAGAGTCGGATTTTTGCTAACTTCTTTGATCATGCTTTTCATTATTCTCAAATTAGTGGAAAAATTATCATGGACAAGAACAATAGTGATCTCGCTATCCATTTCTGTGGGAACATTTTTACTTTTCAATAAAATTTTGAAAACCACTCTTCCCAGAGGGCTTATCGGTTTTTAGCTGGGAGGTTATATTCCATGGAGTTTTTTAACAACCTGATGGTCGGCTTGAGTGTAGTCTTCCAGCCTATGAACCTTTTTTTCTGTTTCCTTGGTGTCTTTATTGGCACTCTTATTGGGGTTCTGCCGGGAATTGGGCCGGTAGGAACAATGGCCATTCTCCTCCCCATTACTTACGGAATTCCGCCAACCACAGCCATTATCCTTCTGGCTGGCATTTATTATGGAGCCCAGTACGGAGGATCAACCACTTCTATATTAGTCAATATTCCTGGCGAAGCGGCCTCCGTAATTACTTGTCTCGACGGCTATCAAATGGCTTTGCAGGGGCGAGCTGGTCCTGCCTTAGGAATTGCCGCCTTTGGCTCTTTTATAGCCGGAACTTTTAGTGTTATTGCTTTGCAGGCCATTGCTCCTCCCTTAGTGCGGGTAGCTTTAAGCTTTGGTCCTCCGGAATACTTTTCTTTAATGATTCTTGGTTTAGTCATCCTTACTTATCTCGCCCAAAAATCCATGGCAAAAGCTTTGATGATGGCAGGTGTAGGTCTCCTTTTGGGGACTGTAGGTTTGGATACGATGACCGGTCAACCGCGTTTTGCCTTCGATATTCCTGAGCTCTTAGATGGAATTGGCCTGGTCCCTCTGGTCATGGGCCTTTTTGGTATTTCGGAAGTATTTCTCAATGTGGAAAAAATTGGGCAACGCGAAGTAATCACTGCCAAGATCACCCGCTTATTACCGAGCTTGCAAGATTGGATAGAAAGCAAATGGGCTATTGCCCGCGGCTCAGTGATTGGGTTCTTTTTGGGGGTTATCCCAGGTGGCGGGGCAGTTCTCGGATCCCTTGTTTCCTACGCCGTAGAGAAACGTGTATCTAAGCATCCAGAAAAATTTGGTAAAGGAGCGATTGCGGGTGTAGCTGCTCCCGAGTCAGCAAACAACTCGGCGGCCGGAGGAGCTTTTATTCCCCTGTTGACTTTAGGAATTCCCGCCAATGTGGTTATGGCCATCCTAATTGGAGCCCTAATGATTCATGGAATCACTCCTGGTCCTATGCTATTGAAAGAACATCCCGATCTTTTTTGGGGAGTGATTGCCAGTATGTATGTGGGGAATGCCATGCTGCTGGTACTCAATCTGCCCCTTATCGGACTTTGGGTGCAACTATTGCGGGTTCCTTACTCTATACTTTTCCCGTTAATTCTTTTCTTCTGTTTAGTTGGCTCTTATGCCCTAAACAATAGTATAATAGATGTAGCTCTAATGCTTCTTTTTGGGCTCATCGGTTATTTAATGAGAAAATTTGAGTATGAGCCAGCTCCTTTAGTTTTAGCTTTTGTTTTAAGTCCCATCATGGAACAGGCTCTGCGGCAATCGCTTATTCTCTCCGGAGGTAGTTTTGGCATTTTCTTTAATCGCCCAATTTCTTTGGGCTGTTTATTAATGGCCATCTTTCTTCTGGTCCTTTCGTTTATTTCTTTCTTAAAAGTGAGAATAAAAGAAAAAGAAGACTAAAGGAGGTCAAAGATGAAATTAAAAAAAGAAGTTACCAAAATGATATTTCTTGTTATAGGAGTCTTTTTAATTTCTTGTCCATCATTCGTCTTTTCTCAAACCTTTCCCGATAAACCCATAACTATTTATTGTGGATATGCTGCTGGAGCGACAACAGACCTCACCGCTCGGGCTTTGGCAGCGGGGGCCGAAAAATTGCTTGGTGTGCCCGTTGTGGTAGAAAATAAACCCGGAGGAGGGGCTACAGTAGCTGCCGCTATGGTGGCGAGCAAGAAACCTGATGGCTATACTTTGGGTGTAGTTTCTACTGGGGTAATTGCGGTGAGACCCCATCTTTTAAAAGTTGGCTATGACCCTTTGAAAGATTTTACTTTAATAAATCAATATGCGCGCTATATCGGCGGCCTTTGTGTCTTAAGTGAATCCCCCATAAAGACCATTGACCAATTCATTGCTTATGCTAAAGCCAATCCAGGACTTGCTTACGCTTCTCCTGGAATGTATACTCAACAGCACCTCGCGGTCGAACTTTTCCGCCAATGCAAAGGCCTGGAGTTCAAGCACGTGCCCACGAAAGGGGGAGCTGAGGCTAATACTCAGCTCTTGGGAAAGCATGTTAATTTTGTCGCTGGGGCTGGACAACATATTCAATATTTGAAACAGGGTGTTTTCCGCATGCTCATGGTTTTCAATACTGATAAAAGAGATGCTAAATACCCGGATGTTCCCACCCTAAAAGAATTGGGCTGCCAGGATGCGCCAGCTTTGGGCTATATAATGGTCGGACCTAAGGGCCTTCCAGAACCAGTTGCTAAAAAACTGGAGGATACATTCAAAAAAGTAACGGAGAGTGAGGAATTTCAGAAACTTTTAGCTAATTTAGAAATTCCTTATGAGTATAAAAGCCGGGCGCAGTTGGAAAAAGATGTATTAAGAGATTATGAGTTTTATAAAACTTTTTTAGAGAAGATGGGTGCGAAAAAGCAGGAATAATTTGCGTAAATTTTAAAAAAGGAGATGAAGAAACTATGACTAAAGAGGAAGTTATTCAGGAAATAGAAAAAAAGAAGAAAGAGTGGGAAGAGAAAACACTTAAGCCAGCTCTGGAAAGATTCAAACTTAAAGAATCACCCACGCGTTTTTATACTCCCTTAGATGTGGGGGGAGAGGTTGATTTTCTAAATAAAGTTGGTTTTCCTGGACAATATCCTTTTACAGCCGGCACATTTCCTACATTTCCTTACCGGACAGGAGAAAGAGGTTCAGGGGCAATTGCGCAAGCGCCAGGTTTAGTGCGCGCGGGTCGTTATTCTGGCTATGGATCGGCCGAAGACACCAGAGATTATTATTTATACATGAAAAAATTAGGCCAGAGAGCTGGGCCGAATATAGCTTTCGATCTGCCCACGCAGTGTGGGTATGATTCGGATAATCCTTTAGTGAGTGGGGAAGTAGGCAAAGTCGGTGTGGCCGTAGATACCCTGCGGGACATGGAGATCATCTACGAAGCCTTCTCTGGGGAGAATGATCTTGATCGCATTGCGTCTAATTTTACCATCAATGCTCCGGCCGATATTATCATTGCCATGTACTTGGCTTTAGCTGATAAGCGGGGGATTTCCTGGTCTAAGTTGCGTGGTTCTCCCCAGAACGACATTCTCAAGGAATATGTGGCCCGCGGGACTTACATCTTTCCGCCTCGGCCGGCCATGCGCTTATTTAGAGATAGTTTAGTATTTTTTGCCAAACATGTACCTAATATGAATATCGTCAGTATGGGCGGTTTCCATATTCGGGAAGCGGGAGCTACCCGAGAGCAGGATTTAGCATTTAGTATGGCTATTGGCGCGGCTTATTTGCAGGAAGGGATAAAGGCCGGCTTTCAGGTTGATGAGTTCGCCCCGCGTTTTAGTTTCAATGCTTTTGGGGGGAGCATGGAATTTTTTAAGGAGATTGCTTTTCATCGCGCTGCCCGGCGCATGTGGGCCAAAATTTTAAAAGAGAAATTTGGGGCTAAGAATGAACGTTCTATGCTTTTAAGAGTGGCTTCCACCGCTCATTGTGGGCGGGTAAATTGTACGGTGCAGCGACCTTTAAATAATTTGACGCGTTCTATTGTAGGTGGAATTGCGGCCGCTTTAGCTGGCGGGCCCCCCAATTGTAATCCGCCCTTTGATGAACCATTGGGGCTGGGGTGGAGTTTAGAAGCGATCCAGCTAAGTGAAGACGCCGCGCGCATCTTACAGCACGAAGCTCGATTAGTAGATGTCCTGGATCCTTTGGCCGGATCTTATTATGTGGAGTCTTTGACTGATGAGATTGAGAATGCCGCTTGGAATGAGTTTGAGAAGATCCAAGCCATGGGCGGAGCTGTGGCCGCGATTGAGAACGGGTATATGCAAAGAGAAGTAGCCCGGAGTGCTTACGAGAGGCAGAAGAGGTTAGAAGAAGGAGTTGATCTGATCGTAGGTGTTAATTGTTACACGGGGGAGAGTGAATTGGAGGTGCTGACGACGCGTTTGGTACCTCATCCTTACGATCCAGAGCGGCGCGAAAATGCGGAGAAAGTACAAATTGCGCGTTTAAAGGAAATAAAGCAAAACCGGGACAATAAAAAAGTGGCTGAGTTGTTGAGGGAGCTGCAGAAAGCAGCGGCGCAAGAGGAAGTTAATCTCATGCCTTACTTTATCGAGTGTGTGAAGGCCTACGCTACCCTGCAAGAAATATGCGATACTCTGCGCGAAGTGTTTGGCGAATATCAACCGGCGGCCATTTAAAAGGTGGCCCGAAGTATACAAAGTGTATAGTGTTAAGTGTTAAGAAAAAAATAATGGAATAATGGAATGGTGGAATAATGAAATAAATTGGTTCAGGCAAATTGGAAATGGCGGGCGTGGGTTTAAAGTAATTTTAGTTATTGGCCGCGAAGAATCCGCCAAGAGCAACCTATAATTTTTTAGGGAAAGGAGAAAAGATTTGTGATGATTGATAGTAAAAGAGGGCCTTTGCAGGGCATGCGGGTAATTGACTTAAGCATGATGTTAGCTGGCCCATCGGGCTCCATGTTGTTAGGTGATTTGGGAGCAGAAATTATCAAGGTTGAGCCTCCAGAAGGGGATGAAACACGCTCTGCTCCTCCATATTTTTATGGGGAAGACAGTGCTTATTTCTGGTCGATTAACCGGAATAAGAAGAGTGTAGTTTTAAACCTTAAGCACCCCGAAGGGCGCCAGGTGCTTTATGATTTGGTTAAGAAGTCGGATGTAGTTTATGACAATTATCGACCAGGCGTTTTAGAGCGGCTAAAGATTGATTATGAAACTTTAAAAAAGTATAATCCCCAAATCATTTGCTGCTCCATTTCTACTTTTGGCAATACAGGGCCTTATCGCGATAGACCTGGTTACGATTTGATCGTGCAGGCCATGAGCGGGGGAATGTCCATTACTGGTGAGCCAGGTGGTTCACCCGTAAGAGCAGGTATTCCCTTAGGAGATTTGGTAGGGGGGCTTTTAGCCGTCCATGGAGTCTTAGCCGCCTATATTCATCGCCAAAAGACTGGGGAAGGTCAACGTATCGAAGTTTCTTTACTTGATGGGCAGGTATATTTGCTGACTTATGTAGCCCAGTATTATTTCCATTCGGGCAATATTCCTGGGCCTATTGGTTCGGGCCATCAATCATTGGTTCCTTACCAAGCTTTCAAGACTAAAGACATCTATATTGTGATTGTGGCTCATCAGGATCATCATTTTAAGGCCCTTTGTGAAGCAATTGGTAAACCCGAGTGGGCGCAAGATCCGCGTTTTGCCACGCGTAAAGCGCGTTTAGAAAATAAATCTATTTTAATACCTATGATGGAAGAATATTTACAGACGAGGCCAGGAGACGAATGGTTGGAGCTAATTCATAAAGCCGGTGTGCCCGCCGGCCCCATAAATACAATTGACCGGGTACTCTCTGATCCGCAGGTCTTGGCCCGGGAAATGATCAAGGAAATAGAAGGGCCACACGGGGAGAGGATAAAGATAATTGGTCATCCGCTAAAAATGGAAAAGACTCCCGTGGAAATATTTACGCGGCCACCCTTCTTAGGAGAACACACCCGCGAAGTCCTCACCGGTATTTTGGGATATCCAGAAGAGAAAATAATTTCTTTGCAAGAAAAAGGCGCCATAAAAGTTAGGGGATAAATATGAACTTCCATCCTATGAGTTATCAGTTATACGGCGATAAATTCACTACTCCAGAGATGAAAGCGGTCTTTGCGGAAAAGAATTATTTGCAAAAAATTCTTGATGTAGAAATGGCCTTGGCCGAAGCGGAGAGTGAATTAGGATTAATCCCTTCTTCTGTAGTCCCGTTACTTAAAGAACAAGCCCAAGCGGATAAGATTGATTTACAAAAGGTAAAAGAAGTCCAAAAAAGAGTTGGTCACTATTTGGTTTCTATATTGAAAGTTTGGGAAGAGAATTGTCCTGGAGAGAGTGGTCAATTTATTCATTATGGGGCAACCACGCAGGATATTATAGACACGACCATGGTCTTGCTCATCCGCGAGGCCCTTACCTTGGTGCGGCGGGACTTAAAAGAAATTCTTGAGGCCACTTTAAGGCTGGCTGCGGAATATAAAACTGCCCCTATGGCTGGAAGAACGCACGGGGTTCATGCGGTGCCGATTACTTTTGGTTTTAAAGTGGCCGTTTGGGCGACAGAAATTGAGCGGCACCTTAAACGATTGCAAGAGATAGAACCGCGAGTCTTAGTGGGTAACCTTACTGGAGCAGTGGGGACCTTTGCTGGTTTTGGGGAGAGCGGGATGGAAGTTCAAGAACGAGCGTTGGCCAAGTTAGGGTTAAGAACTCCCTTGATCTGCTGGCACGCAGCCCGCGATCATTTTGCCGAATTGATTAACTGGATAGCCATGGTGGGATCTACCTTAGCCAAAATAGCTAATGAAATTAGAGTAATGATGAAGCCAGAATTTGGCGAAGTAGAAGAACCGATCAAAGAGGGCACGGTAGGAAGCAGTACCATGCCTCATAAACGCAATCCCAACTTGAGTGAGGAAATTATCGCCTTAGGTAAGATCTTACGTTCATATGCGGGGGTTATGTTGGAAGCAATGGAGACTGAGCATGAACGGGATATTGGCACTTGGCGGTGTGAATTTTTGATTATGCCAGAGTCATTTTTGGTACTGAGCGCGGCTTTAAGAAATGCTAAAAATGTATTAGCAGGATTGAAAGTAAATACCGCCCGGATGTTGCAAAATTTGAATTTAACCAAAGGACTGATCATGTCCGAGACTTTCATGTTTGCTTTAGGCGAAAAGATTGGCAAACAGAAAGCCCATGAAATAGTCTATGAACTTTCGATGAAAGCAGTGGCCGAAGAGAAATCTTTCGCGGAAGTAATAAAAGGAGATGCAGACCTTAAAAAATTTTTTACTACGGAGCAGATAGAAAAATTGCTTGATCCAGCAAAACATACTGGATTGGCCGAAAAAGTAGTCGATAACGTTTTGGAAGTTTTACGGAAGCCATGATCTTAAGACGCAGATAAACGCAGAAAATTACAGTTAAAGAGTGTTTAGGGTTAGGTGTTAAGAAAAAATAATAAAGGAATAATGGAATGATGGAATGGTGGAATAATGGAATATTGGGGAAAATCTCGATGTACTCGGCGCGCTCGGTGGTGAATCATAATCCCTCCTTACCTCCCTTTAGAAAAGGGAGGAATACACCCCCCTCTTTTCTAAAGAGGGGACGGGGGAGATTATTGGACGCAGATGAACGCTGATTTTCAGGATTAAAAATAATTATTTAATATTCTCTTTTTCTCTTAGTGCTCTGAGTCCTCTGAATTACATACTTGCAAAAATTTTAAATCTTATTAAGAAAAAAATGACTCTCACAGAGCACACAGAGAAAAAATCAATAAAATTATTAAAAAATGAATTTCGCTCCGTGTTATTAGCGGATTCCGCGAGAAATAAATTTTTGGCTGCGGCTTGGCCGCGCTGTGATCTAGGCGATTTCTGGGTAAAATATTTTAGATTTAGGGAGGAAGGATGAAAAAAAGAGTTGTGGCTTTAGGGGGGGATGGTGTAGGCCCAGAAATAATGGAAGTTACTAGCGAAATTTTAAGAAAAGCCAGTTTTGATTTGGAGATTTTAGAGCCTCTCCATGGCGAAGCGGCACAGAAATTAGGGAAAGAAGTTTTTGCAGAAGAAGTAAAAAATCTTTGTCTACAAGCAGATGCTATCCTTTTTGGAGCCCAAGGAGGGATAAGCCGCGCCATTCTCGATTTTTTGCGCTGGGGATTAGATAATTTTGTAAATATTCGCCCTGCAAAATATTATTTAGGGGTAGAAAGTCCACTAAAAGATCCCCACGGGATTGATTTTGTAATTCTGCGCGAAAATACCGAAGGAGAGTATCCGGCGCGAGAGGGAGAACTTAGCCTTTTAGCCCAGGCTTTGCCGGAATTTAAAGATCGGTTGGAGAAAAAATTTTCAGAATTCGGTCCGGGCAAATTTGCCGTGCGGGTCATTAGCGAAAAGGGAGTGAAGCGCCTGGCTGAATATGCCTGTATCTTTGCCCGCGAAAGAAAAAAGCAAGGGTATCCTGGAAAAATTACCATTGTGACTAAATCAAATGTTTTAACTCAATCTGATGGACTATTCCAAAGAATAGTTACTGAGGAATGTCAGAGAAATACTGATTTAACTTATGAACATTTCCACGTCGATGATGCGGCCCGGCGCCTGGTGCGCTTTCCCAGATCTTTTGACGTTATCGTTACTCCGAATCTCTATGGAGATATTCTGGCTGATGAGGCGGCGGAATTAGTAGGCGGCTTGGGCTTGGCGCCCAGCGCCGTGATCGGAGGGAAAAAACCTTATTTTGAACCAGTCCATGGATCGGCCCCGGACATTGCCGGAAAGGGTCTAGTTAATCCCACAGCTATGATTCTCTCCGCCAAAATGATGCTCGATCATTTAAACATGAAGGAAGAAGCCCTAGCCCTCGATAGAGCAGTTGCAGAAGTATATAAGGAAGGAAAGCACCTTACTCCCGATCAAGGTGGTAAGGCCAGCACTAAGGAGTTTGCCCAAGCCGTATTGAGAAAGATTCATTAAGGGGAAAAATTTAAATAGGTCAAAACTTTTTCAACCATTGCGAAGTTTAAGTAGCGGGAGAGCGGGTGCGCTTCTAATTTATTCAGTTTGGCAAGATAATTTATAAATGCAGGAGGTAAAGAAATGAAAGCGATCGATACACACGTTCATCCAGGGACTAAAGAAGATGTAGTTGATTGTGGGGGAAAGTATATTGAAGATGCTTTCCGTTTTTTCGGCAAAAAAGTAGAAGTTTTAACCGAAGAGCAACTTGTGGAGCGGTATCAATCTTTAGATATTATGGGCGTTCTTTTGGGCTGGGATGCAGAGACCAATACGGGGAATCCTCGTTTAAAAAATGAATACATAGCCAAATTAGTCCAAAAATACCCCAAAACTTTTATTGGCTTTGCCGGTGTCGACCCTTGGAAAGGAAAAATAGCCATCAAAGAAGTAGAGATTGCTATAAAAGATTTGGGCTTAAAAGGAGTTAAGTTTCAGCAAGCAGCGCAAGCCTTTTACCCAAGCGACAAAAGGTTTTATCCCCTCTGGGAGAAGATTGCTGAGCTCAAGGTCGCCGTACTTTTTCATATGGGTAATACGGGATATGGAGCCGGAGCTCCTGGAGGAGATGGAATTCGATTAAAATACTGCCGCCCCATTCCTTATATTGATGACTTAGCTGCTGATTTCCCAGAACTTACAATTATTGGCGCTCATCCAGCCTGGCCCTGGCAAGAAGAGATGTTGGCGGTGGCCATGCATAAAGCGAACGTTTATATTGACCTTTCCGGTTGGTCTCCTAAGTACTTTCCACCATCTTTGGTGCAATATGCCAACACTTTCTTACAAGATAAATGTCTCTTTGGTTCTGATCACCCTTATATTACTCCTGAACGCTGGCTGGCTGATTTCGAGAAGATACAAATGAAACCAGAGGTTAAGGAAAAAATTTTACTACATAATGCCAAGAAACTTTTTAATTTATAGCAAAATAAAAAGGATTTCCTTTCAACTATCAGGTACCTTCATAAATTCGATCCCTTATTGGCGGCTGGAAAGAAGGGAAGTTAATGTTAAAAATTATAGATCAGGAGGAGAAAATGAATTTGCAAAATAAAGTAGCTATTGTAACCGGAGCAGCGGGCGGAATTGGGAGAGCTATAGCTCTTAAATTTGCTTCCTTAGGGGCAATAGTAGTAGTGGCTGACATAAAGGCTGAAGGAGCCCAGGAGACTATTAACCTTATGGAAAAAGAAGGCGGAAAAGGCTTAGCTTTAAAGACTGATATTACAGATCTAAGACAAGTGCAAGATATGGTAAAAACAACTTTAGATAAATTTGGCAAGGTAGATGTGTTGGTGAATAATGCTGGTTGGGATATTATTGAGCCCTTTGTAAAAAACACTCCTGAATTCTGGGAAAAAGTTATTGCCATTAACCTCAAAGGTCCCATCTTTTGTACGCGCGCAGTTTTGGATCATATGATAGAAAGAAAATACGGGAAAATTGTAAATATTAGTTCTGATGCCGGAAGGGTAGGGAGCTCTGGAGAAGCCGTTTACTCTGCCTGTAAAGGAGGTATTATCGCTTTCACCAAGACAATCGCTCGGGAGATGGCTCGTTATCAGATCAATGTAAATTGTGTCTGCCCAGGACCTACCGAAACTCCATTGTTGGCCGAATTGACCAAAGGAGAAACAGGAGCCAAGATCATCGATGCTATGGTCAAAGCAGTTCCCTTCCGCCGCTTAGGTAAACCGGAGGATATTGCTGGAGCGGTGGCCTTCCTTGCTTCCGATGAAGCTGCTTTCATCACCGGACAAACCTTGAGTGTATCTGGCGGGCTAACGATGTGTTGAAAATATTACCGCAGAGTACGCAAAGGACGCAGAGAAGATTTTTATTAAAAGAATTTAGGAATTTTTCTCTGGGTCCTCAGCAATCGCGGCGGTGAAAAATTCTTTATTAAGAGGAAAAGATTATGAGTGAAAAAATTGGTTTTATTGGCTTAGGAGCTATGGGCCAGCCCATGTCTAAAAGGTTATTGGCGGCCGGTTACAAGTTAATGGTCTATGATTTGAGAAAAGAAGCTATAGAGGCCTTGGTGGAAAAAGGAGCCGAAGCAGCAGGTTCTGTTAAAGAAGTCGCCATGAAATGCCGGAAGGTGATCACCATCGTGCCCAATTCGGAGGCGGTAGAAAAAGTAGTTTTCGGCGCGCAAGGTTTCCTGGAGGGAGCTCAAGGTGGAGATATTCTCATAGAGATGACCAGTGCCTATCCACCAAGTACTTTAAAAATAAACGAAGCCTTGAGGTCCAAAGGAATTCATATGATTGATGCTCCCGTGAGCGGCGGCGTAATAGGAGCAGAAGCTGGTACGCTTTCGATTATGGTGGGAGGAGATGAGGCTATCTTTGAAACTTGCCGACCGATTCTCTCCGTTATGGGTAAAAATTTATTTTACATGGGCGGGATTGGTGCGGGCCATGCTATGAAAGCTATCAATAATTTCTTGTCCGCCACCACTTTGGCCGCCACTTCCGAGGCCATAATCTTGGCTACTAAATTAGGCCTTAACCCGCAAAGGGTGGTGGAAGTTCTGCAAGTAAGTACCGGCCGGAGTTATTCTACAGAGATTAAATTTCCGAAGTATATTTTACCGCGTACTTATAATTCCGGGTTTGCTTTGGGCCTAATGTACAAAGATATTGATACAGTGACGCGCATGGCTCGTGAATACAAAATTCCCATGTTCTTGGCCCACTTAGTCCAACAGATATTCGGGTTGGCTCTGGCTAAAAATGGAGAAAAAGAAGATCATACAATGGTCTATTCCTGTCTCGAAGATTTAGCCAATTTATCGGGGAAATGAAATTTGAGCTGGCTCGTTTATTTAAAAATATCTTACCGTCGATCAGTTTTTAAATTCCCGCTTAGTTCAAGCGGGAGGGAGAGAGGCTCATTAAAATGAGGCCCATATTTTTTCATAGGTACAGGCGGGGAGATAGATCTTTATTTCGCCTCTCCCCCTCCCGCCTGTTTCCTGCTGGCGAGAAATATTAAAACTGTTAGACGGTCAGTAAAAATCTATATTGAAAATGAGAGGAAGAAATGTTTTCTCTAAAGGAAGAAATAGAAAGATTAAAAAAGATTGAAGAAGAAGCCCGCCTGGGTGGGGGAAAGAAAAGAATTGAAGAGCAACATAGCCAAGGGAAGCTTACGGCTCGCGAGCGAATTGACCTCCTCCTAGATCCAGGAACTTTCGTAGAAGTAAGCATGTTAGCCCAGCATCAATGCACGGATTTTGGGATGGAAAAGAATAGACCGTGGGGTGATGGGGTAGTTACTGGTTACGGAAAGGTTGAAGGGCGAGTAGTCTTTGTTTATGCTCAAGATTTTACGGTTATGGGTGGTTCGGTGGGGCAAGTGCATGGCCAGAAAATTGCGGCTTTAATTCGCCTGGCTCGCCAGGCGCAGGCCCCGGTAGTGGGCTTAATAGATTCGGCCGGCGGAAGAATTCAAGAAGGGAGCGGAGCTTATTCTTTAATTTTTGCAGAAAATGTAGAATCCTCCGGGGTGATCCCCCAAATTTCAGCGATCATGGGCAACTGCGCGGGAGGAGGGGTTTATTCTCCAGCCCTTACTGATTTTATCTTGATGGTGGATAAAACTAGCCAGATGTTTATTACCGGCCCGTTGGTGATCAAAGAAGTTACCGGCGAGGAAGTAAGCAGCCAGGAATTGGGCGGAGCCAGGGTTCATGGGCAGATTTCCGGCGTCGCTGATTTGGTTTGTGAAAATGACCAGGATTGTATGGCGAAGATAAAAAAACTTTTGAGTTATCTTCCCTCCAGTTATCTGGAAAAGCCACCTATTAAATCGACCAATGATGATCCTAATCGTTGGGAAGAGAAGCTCTTAGAGATCCTTCCGGATAGTCCCAAGAAAGTTTATGATATGAGACGGTTGATCCCTTTAATTGTCGATGAGGGAGATTTTTTTGAAATAAAGCCGAACTTTGCTCGCAACATGGTAATTGGGCTGGCGCGCATGAACGGAAAGCCGGTGGGCATCGTAGCCAATAATCCTTTTTTCCTGGCTTCGGCCATTGATTGCGATGCGGCAGACAAAGCCGCGCGTTTCATTCGCACTTGTGATTGTTTCAATATTCCGCTAATTTCCTTGGTCGATGTTCCTGGTTATCTTCCCGGAGTTAAGGAAGAGCACAAAGGCATTATTCGTCATGGGGCGAAGATGCTTTACGCCTGGAAAGAGGCGACCGTACCTAAGATTACTTGTGTGATTCGCAAAGCTTATGGTGGAGCCTTTGCGGCCATGGGTAATAAAGAATTGGGCACAGATTTGGTCTTGGGTTGGCCAACCACCGAAATCGCCATTATGGGCGCAGAGGGAGCAGTAAGAATTCTCTATCGCCGGGAGATTGAGGCAGCGGAAGATAAGGAACGAATGCGGGAGGAGAAAATCCAGGAGTATCGCGAAAAGTTTATGAATCCCTATTATACAGCATCTAAAAGGCAATTAGATATTATCATCAAGCCGCAGGAGACCAGGCCCCAGATTATTAAGGCTTTAGAGATGCTGGAGAATAAAAAAGTAACGCGGGCGGAAAGGAAACACGGGAATATTCCTTTATAGGAAAAGAGACCGTGACATAATTAATAAATACCTAACTTTTGGTGAAGAGTCCAGAGGCAGGCCGGAGGCAGGCCAGAGGCAAGCATTCATTCAGAATCATGAGGCAGTGGGTCTTCCATAGGTTCGGGCGGATTTAGCAGCTTAATCATCTTGCTTAGTTCAACTATCCGCCTGCCCTTTGCGGAAAATCGTTGGTCGATTTTGAACAACTTCTTCTCCCGCCGATGCTTCTTCATTCATGCCTGCCTCTGGCCTGCCTCCGGCCTGCCTCTGGCCCTTTCACCCCGTGGCGACACATTCTCGAATTAAAGGGAGGTAAATAAGAATGGCGGCCATACCAGAGAAATGGGATTTGGAATATGATGTAATAGTCGTTGGTTGGGGAGCAGCAGGAACAGCAGCGGCAGTCACAGCCCATGATTTAGGCGCCAAAGTTTTAATCTTAGAGAAGATGGCCCAAGGTGGGGGGAACACCCGGGTTTGTGGCGGTAATATAATTATTCCCAAAGGAAAAGAATTCCTTGAATATCTGGACATTTTAAGTTTTAAAACTACCGAACCGGAGATTTTGGAAGTTTTTGTTGAAGAGGCCATGAAAAATGGAGATTGGATAAGGGAGATGGGGGCAGATGTGCAGGTATTTAGACCTTTAGAGGTGGCTTATCCGACGATGATTGCGGGCGCGGGTTTTCCCCATGTACGGGGAGCGGAGACCGTGGTCAAATACAATATTAAAGGTACTTTAGAGGAAGGAAAGCCATCAGAACGTCTCTGGAAATTCCTTTCGGGGCTGATAAGTAAACGGGGGATTCAGGTTTTGACTTGTACTCCTGCGCGAGAATTAATTCGTAATGACCAGGGAGAGATTATAGGAGTCAAGGCAGAAAGAGAGGGAAAGGTAATTTGGGTGAAGGCGCGCCAAGCAGTCATCTTGACTTGTGGCGGGTACGAGAATGATCCTTGGCTCAAATGGGATTATTTGCCTGTGAAACCAGTTATGTTTTTAGGAAACCCTGGGAATACTGGCGATGGAATTAGAATGGCCCAGAAAATCGGGGCGGAGTTGTGGCATATGACGCGTTTATCTTGTCTAATTGGCTTTAAGGCTCCGGAGTATGAGGCTGCTTTTTGGATAGCCTTTTTAAACGAAGGCTTTATTTTTGTGGATAAGTATGGCCGCAGGTTTGTTAATGAAGCGGGCATCGAGATTCATGAATATTACCGGGAGCTCTCCCATTTCGATATCGAAAAAATGGAGTTTCCCCGCGTACCCCTTTGGGCGATCTTTGATGAACAAACTCGGCGGAAAGGTCCTTTAAGTCGGGGAACATCAGGTTATAACCGCGATCTTTATAATTGGAGTATTGATAATGCAGCCGAAATAAAAAAAGGGTGGATTTTGCCGGGTAATACTCCTGGAGAATTGGCTGCCAGAATAGGAGTAGATTCTCAAGTATTAGAAGCTACGATCACCCGTTACAATCAGTTTTGCCGAGCAGGCAAAGATGAAGACTTCGGCAGGCCCAAAGAAGACCTACGCGCATTGGAGCCTCCTTTTTACGCCATTCAGCTTTGGCCAGCATTGATTAATACCCAAGGCGGACCGCGGCGGGACAAAGAATCACGAGTGCTTGATCCTGAGGGGAAACCTATTCCCAGGCTTTATGCCGCCGGTGAACTTGGTTCTATCTGGGGATATCTTTATCAAGGGGCCTGCAATATTGGCGAAGCTTTAGTCTTTGGTAGAATAGCCGGAAGAAATGCTGCCGCTGAAAAGTGTTGGGATTGAAACCTAATGAGGAAAAAGGTAGTAGCTGAAAGAATATTTTCTATAGCTTCTTCTCCAGAAAGAATATGGCGGCTTTTAGGTAAGGTCATTTTTAGTAGTCTTCCGGAAATGGAAAACATAGAAATCCTTGATGAAAATAATTTCCGGGCTATTTTAAGAACAAGATTATTAGGGGCAGAAATGAGCCTAAAAGTGAAAGGAGAAGTAATAGAGATAAGTCCTTTAGAAAATCTGGTAGTTAGACTTTCTCTTATTGGGCCGGGCAGCATTTTAGAGATAGATCAGAGAGTTAGCTTTGTTATAAAACCGATGGGAAAAGGGGAGACAACTATAATTTGTGAAGCAACAGTAGATAAAATTGGCCGCCTGTCGAATGCTCTCTTTATGAGGCAGATCAAAAGATTTGCTCAAGGTACTTTTTCGACCATAGAGAAGCGTTTGCGGGATTTGGCTTAATTCCTTGTTCATTAATTTAATTAAACGGACGCTTATTATTAGAAAAGCTTTTGGAATAGATGCCAAACAGGGCACTTAAAGAAAGGCCAGATTATGGGAGCAACAAGAATTTTAGCGGAATTTGTGAACAATATGTCCTTTTCCCAGTTGCCAAAGGAGGTTATCCAGAAAGCCAAAGGGATCATTCTGGACACGCTTGGTTGCGCCATTGCTGGCTATACCTTAGCGAACCAAGAGTTTCACTGGCTTTATGATTTAGTCGAAGAGATGGGCGGGAATCCCGAAGCAACCATCTTTATTAAAGGCCAAAAAACCTCGGCAGCTCAAGCTGCTTTGGTTAATGGTACCTTGACCCATACTATAGATTTTGATGATACGCACCTTGGTTCGATTTCTCATTTAGGTGCGCCTACAGTAGCCACAGTTTTGGCCTTGGGTGAGAAGGTTGAAGCTCCGGGTGTGCTTTTGATTACCTCTTTGGTCGCAGCTTATGAAGTGGCTGGAAGAGTGGGCAAAGCGATCATGCCCACGCACTACAAATATTGGCATCCCACGTCTACCTTAGGTGTAATTGCCGCGGCGACGGCCTCGGCTAAAATCTTAGGTTTAGGAACAGAAAAGATAGAGCAAGTTATAAGTCTGGCCGCTGATAGTGCTTCTGGGCTTCGTTACTGTATTGATTTTGGCGATTTTTCCAAGAGTTATCATCCAGGCCTGGCCGCCTGGAAAGGCATTATGGCCGCCCAAATAATTAGCAAAGGAGCGATGGGCCCGCAAGGACTCTTAGAATATAAATCTGGTTTCTGCCACGCCTACTCTGAGCAGCCAAACATAGAGGTTTTAACAGAAAATTTGGGGAATTCTTACGAAATAATGTTTGATAGCTTGAAAGCTTACCCCACAATCCTTTGCAGCCACACTCCTATTCAGGCCACTTTAAAAGTCATGAAAGAACATAAGTTACAGATAAAAGATTTAGAAGCAATTCATTTTCGGGTTACCCCTACCGCTCCTGGCCAAGGGATGAATTATCATCCGGAAACTCCTTTGGCCGCCCGCTTGAGCATTCCATATTGTGTAGCGCGGGCTGCTGCTGATGGATATATAGGCATGGATCAGTTTGCCGAGGAAAAGATTGCTGAACCCGAGATCAAAAAATTCATGAGCAAAATAACCCTCGAGTCAGTTCCATCTTTTTTGGAAAAGTATCCAGGAACTTTGGCAGCCCAAATAGAATTAAAGACCAAAGATGGGCGGGTTTTAGAAGATGAATCTATTTTTCCCAAAGGCCATCCCCGAAATCCTATGACCGAAGATGAAATCAAAGAAAAATTTCGCCAACTGGCTCTCTATTCGTTAAAAAAGGGAGTTGTGGAGCAAATCATTGAGAAAATAGAGCAATTCGAGAAAATAGAAAAAATAGAAGATTTAATAAGCTTGCTGGTTAATAAATTCCATATCTGAAAGGAAGCAAATAAGAAAAAAATAAATTTTCCTCTGATATATTCTTTCGACCTGTTATGATCCAATTTCGTGAGCTCAAGAGTGGGTTGACTAAGAACCGTTTCTTAGTTTTTAGTTCTTAATATAAAGTGGCCTTTCCATATCAGCTATATTCACCTCCCTTTTCAAAAAGAGTGGGAGGAGAAATTCCCCTTTCTCCTTTTTAGGAGGAAATGGAAAATACTGACCGTCGATCACTTTTGAATGAGAAACTAAGAGAGGTTGTTAAACCAATTCTTAGCTTAGGGGAAAGCGGGCAGGGCTCATTAAAATAAGGCGCTGGTTATTTCTTATTTTAACTTTTCCCTATTCGTTTCCGCCTTATCATTACTTAAAATGATTTCCAAGAAACTGATAGACGGTCAGGGGAAAATAAAATTGACCAATATGCTAATAATTTGATAAAAATAATTGATGATCAGGTTTTGTTTCCGCTGGCAATATAAGAATCAAAGTGATAATAGCTTATAAATTTTCGGAGATAATTTTAGAAAGGGAGGAGCAAAATGATTAAAAAAATTGCTCATATTGGTGTGGCCGTAAAAAATATCGAGGAGGCAGAGAAGTTCTATGAGGAGGTGCTTTCTTTAAAAATTCAAGATCGAGAGCATTTAGGAGAAATTAAGGCCAGTTTTATTCCCGTGGGAGATACAGCCATTGAACTTTTGCAATCGACCACCCCAGAAGGGGTTATCTCCAAATTTATCGAAAAAAGAGGAGAAGGTATTCATCATATTGCCTATCAAGTGGAAAATATTGATCAGGCCTTGGCCGATCTGAAGGCCAAGGGAGTTCCGCTCATAGATCAACAAGCCAGAAGAGGAGCCCACCATTCCCGGGTTGCCTTTCTGAATCCCAAAGGGACTTATGGAATATTAATCGAGCTGGTAGAGCCAGAAAAAAGCTAACCGGGGTTTACGGTCTTTAAACTCATTTCCTCATATTTATCCTTGTCGCTAATGAGGAGATGGGAAGAGTGAAAAAAAGGACAGGCAAATATATAGTTCGACCTTTAACACAATTAGCCAATCACAAATATCTCGCTTACGATGAGCAGGGGAACATCAAGGTAAAGGTGAAAATCATTTTATTTTTATAAAAGATATTGGCAAAAGCTTTATGTAAAGCAATTTGGGCTTGAAGGATACAAAGCAGAAACCCTCTTTCAGAGAGACTGGGTCATAATTAATAAAAAGTTAACTTTTGGTGAGGGGGTCTGTCTGCTGGTCTTTCTCGCCTTGGCGACACAGTCTCCAGAGAGGAGAGGGGAAATGACTTTTGACAATACGTTTATAAAAAGGAGGAGGGTAAAAATGAAAGTAAAAGTAATTTTGATGTTATGGGGTTTGGTGGTTTCGTTTTTATTTTTGGGATTTACCAAAACAGGAGCACAGACTTTTGAATTCAAGATTTCGGTGGATACAGTGCCCAACCATCCTCGGAATATGGGATTGGAAATTTTTATAGGAGAGTTGCAGAAAAGGTCAGGAGGGAAATTGATTCCTAAACTCTACCACAGCGCTCAATTGTACAAAGATGCCCATGTTTCTAAGGCTTTGGGTATGGGCACGGTGGAAATGGCTGTTCCAGGTAACTGGGTTCTCGAGGGGGTCGACACCAATACAAGCCTAACTATGCTTCCCATGTTTTTTGGACAACCAGGAGAAATTACCGAAAGGTTAGTCGATGGAAAAGTTGGTGAGGCAGTGGGGAAGTCGTTGGAAAAGAAGCTAAATTCTAAAGTGATCGGAAGGTGGTATGAACTCGGTTATGATAATTGTTGGACCATTAAAAAGAAGATTACTAAATTGGAAGATTTCAAAGGTTTAAAAATGCGTCATTCAGGAGGCTCAATTCCTGCTGCGCGATTCCGGGCTCTAGGGGCTAGCGGAGTTTTTATTGCATGGCCCGATGTGCCTATGGCTTTGGTGCGGGGCACGGTAGATGGTTTAGCTACGACGGCCAAAAGTGCAGAAAGCGCTAAACTTCATGAAGCTGGTATTAAATATGGCGTTTTTACCAGAAATTTTATGGGCTATTACATACCCATGGTGAGTTTGAAATTTTGGAACAGTCTTCCCCCTGATTTGCAGAAGATTTTTCTGCAAGTTTGGCATGAACATGTTCCCAAACAGCGCGAAATTGCCCGAAAAGAACAAAAGGACGCCGAAGAGTTCTTAAAGAGCAAAGGGGTTGAGATTTACTACCCAACCGATGAAGAATTAGCTAAATGGCGGAACCATATCATGCCCATTCAAGATGAACTTATTAAAGAGTTGAAACATGATCCGGAATTGGTAAGCTTAGCCATGAAAGCTTTGGGTATGTAAGTCATTATTAATGATATCAAATTACTCTGTAACCTCCAATTGATTACGAGGGCAATACGCTTGATGCGGTAGATGCAGTAATTTCATGAGATTCTCACGTCTCTTTGCTCTTCATAAGGCGTGAGGCAGAATGCCATGCCTCCATGAGTAGCGGAGCGCGCAATAAGAGTTTTTTCGCCAGGAAAACGTAAAATATCGAATATGCTCATTAATAATAACCTACCTGGAGAGAAAGCTAAGAAAGTAAAAAATTTTTTCATTAATCACGGTACTCAAAGATGAATGAAATTTTTAAAAGATGGAATCTTATCGAAAAGCTATTAGTGGGTATTTTGGCTTTAAGCGCTACAGGAATTTCTTTCTATGCTGCTATAATGCGCTATGTTTTTAAAAAGGCTCCTGATTGGGGTGAAGAGATGGCTACCTATTTGCTTATCTGGGCTGTTTTTATAACTGCAAGTATATTGGCGGAAGAAAAAGGCCATGTGGCTGCTTCCCTCTTAGTGGAACGATTTCCTTTGAAAATAAGGCGGATCTTGGCTTTTTTAAATGCCCTTTTAGCCATTGGGTTTTGCCTATTAGTTGCTTTTTTTGGGTTCCATCTGGTTTTCCATGCCTTGGCCATAGACCAAAGATCACTTTCCGCCTTACGGCTTCCGCTCTGGATAACTTACCTTTCGATAAGTACCGGCTGTACTCTTATTGTTATTAAATATGCAGTAAGAGCATACAGGTTAATTTTCCATTTCAAGACTGATGATATTATGGAAATTCATGAAATGAGCCGGGAGGAAGTCCCGTCATGATCTGGGTCCTTTCCCTGCTCTTTTTAGGCTTACTTTGTTTGGGGCTTCCCATTGCCTTTGTCTTGGGCATTACAGCTTTAGCAATGATCTATTTCTTTACTCCCACGCCTTTAATGATGGTTCCGGAAGTTATGTATAATGCTTTGGATACGTATCCATTGATGGCCATTCCTTTCTTTGTCATTGCTGCCCAGTTCATGCTCCGCGGCGGTGCTTCTAAATACCTTATTCAAGCTGCCAACTGTTATGTCAGGCATTTATGGGGGGGATTAGCAGTAGTTACTGTTCTGTCCTGCATGTTCTTTGCAGCTATTTGCGGATCGAGCGTAGCTACGGCCTTGGCTATAGGGGTAATAACTATTCCTGCGATGATGAATTATGGATATCCCAGGTCCTTTGCTACTGGTGTAGTAGCAGCCTCCGGAACTATGGGCATTATGATTCCTCCCAGTCTGGCATTAGTGCTTTACGGGATTATAGCTGAGGAGTCGATTCCACGATTGTTTCTTGCTGGTGTCATGCCTGGTCTTTTAGAAGGGACGATGTATATTCTTTGGATTACCTGGTACTCCCGGCGCAAAGGGTGGGGAGGATTAGCGCGGGCCAATTGGGCTGAAATTTTTCAGTCCACCGTTAAAGCATTACCAGCTTTTTCCATGCCTATAATTATACTGGGGGGAATTTATGTTGGGGCAGTGACCGTAACAGAAGCCGCTGCCTTAGCAGCAGTGATTTCCATTTTTGTAAGTCTATTTGTTTACCGGGAAGTTAGTCTGAAGGACGTAATTCCAATTGCCACGGAGGCTATGAAAGCAGCTGGGATGATCATGTTCATCATTTCCACAGCCATTGTCTTTGGTAACTGGATAACAGAAGCAGGTATTCCGGCGCGTGTAGTAGCTCTGGCCATAGAACTTAAGCTTACCCCAATCAAGTTTCTCATTTTTATAAATATATTATTACTCATTCTCGGCTGCTTTCTGGAAGTTGTTTCTATTATGTTAATTACTCTTCCCATCGTTCTTCCTGTATTGATGCATTTAGGAATTGATCTCGTTCATTTCGGTATCATTATGACCGTTAATATGGAAGTGGCCTTGATAACCCCGCCAGTAGGGCTGAACCTTTTTGTTATTTCTGGAGTTGCCAAGGCACCTCTTTCTGAGACCATTAGAGGAGCATTCCCTTTTGTGATCTTGGGACTAATTGAAATTGTGATCGTCACTTATTGGCCACAATTTTGCTTATTCTTACCGAACTTGCTTATGCCAAAATAAAAGTGGAGTTAAGACATGCCTAGTACGATGATCGATTCCCAGATTTTCTGCGATTGGTTTAGCCGGGCAGAGATGCGGGAGATTTTTACGGATGAATATCGTCTCCAGTGTTGGCTGGAAGTGGAAGCTGCTTTAGCTCGTGTTCAGGCCAAATTGGGCATAATTCCGCGCGCCGCAGCGGAAGAGATTTGCGCCAAAGCTAAAGTGGCCAATTTTAACCTTGCGGAATTTAAAAAAGAAGCGGACCGGACAGTTCATCCCCTCATGCCTTTGATCTGGGGATTGCAAAGAGTTTGTAATAAAGATTATGGCGAATATGTCCATTGGGGCGCGACGACCCAAGATATAATGGACACAGGAATGATGCTGCAGATAAAAGCAGCAGGAGAGATTATTTTTCGGGATTTGCGAACAATCGAACATATTCTTAAAAATCTGGCGCAGAAACACGGAAGCACCATTATGGCTGGACGCACTCATGGCCAACATGCTCTGCCTTTGACATTCGGATTTAAAGTAGCCGTCTGGCTGGCTGAGGTGAGGCGCCATCTGCAACGCTGGGAGCAATCGCGATCGCGTATTTTAGTGGGTAATTTGAGTGGAGCCGTTGGTACGCATGCAGCTATGGGTGCATGGGGACTTGAGGTGCAGAAAAGAGTAATGGCCGAGTTAGGGTTAGGAGAGCCGGAAATTACTTGGCATCCAGCGCGAGATCGCTTGGCGGAATTTGTCTCTCTTTTGGCGGGTATTTGTGCTACGCTGGGCAAAATAGCTAAAGAAATTATCAATCTGCAAAAAACGGAAATTGGTGAATTGGCTGAACCTTTCGTTATGGGAAAAGTGGGAAGCAGTACCATGCCGCAGAAGCGTAATCCCCATCTCTGTGAAGCTATCTTAGCTCTTTCCAAGATAGTACGTTATCAAGCCGCTTTAGCCTTGGAAGGGATGGTGCAGGAGCATGAGCGGGATATGGCTTCTTGGATGACTGAATGGGAAATAGTTCCCCAAGCCTGCATTTATACCTCAGGTGTTTTAAAGCACTCCGTAGTTATTTTGCAAGATTTGGTGGTAAATGAAAAAAGAATGCGTACCAATCTTGATCTGCTCCGGGGATTAATTATGGCTGAGCCAGTGATGTTCGCCTTGGCTGAAAAAGTTGGGCACCAAGAAGCTCACCGCATAATTTATGAAATAGCCATGAAGGCTTTTGAAGAAGGGCAAACTTTTAAGGATTGCTTATTGGCCGATGAGAGGGTGAACAAATATTTCACTCCCCAAAGGATTGACGAACTTTTAAACCCGGAGAAGTACACGGGCCTTTCTGAAGAGATAGTAGACAAAATAATCCGAGGGGAAATGTAAAGGGATATTGAAAGAATTTAAATTAAGGAGACGAGTAGAATAATGGCATATAGGGGAAATGGAATGATGGAAAATTGGGAAATGTGTTTTAAATTATGGTATATAAGTTGCGGGTTAAGTTTAGGATTTAAAATTCTCTATGAGCTCCGGGCCCTCTGTGGCTAAAAATCTAAATAAAGAAATGAACAGGGGTGAATTAGAATTGAAGGGAGGTTTTATATGAAGGAGGACTTAGAAAAAATTGAAGAAGAGAAAAAGCGCTGGGCAGAAAAGACTCTTAAACCAGCTTTGGAAAGGTTTAAATTAAAAGAATCACCCACTCAATTTTATACTCCCTTGGATTTAAGTGATGGTTTTGATTTTCTAAGACAGGTTGGCTTTCCTGGCCAGTATCCATTTACGGCGGGAACCTATCCTACTTTCCCTTATCGCACGGGCGAAAGAGGCTCTGGAGGAATTGCCCAGGCTCCTGGGTTAGTTAGAGCAGGACGATATTCAGGTTACGGCGCGCCTGAAGATACCCGAGATTATTATTTGCATATGAAGAAACTTGGTTCTCGTGCTGGTCCTAACATTGCTTTTGATTTGCCTACGCAATGTGGCTATGACTCTGATTCTCCTTTGGCCGCCGGGGAGGTGGGTAAAGTGGGGGTGGCTGTAGATACTTTGCGGGATATGGAGGTCATCTTCGAAGCCTTTTCAGGGGAGAATGATATAGATCGCACGGCTGCAAACTTTACGATCAATGCGCCGGCGAATATTATCATGGCCATGTATATGGCTTTAGCTGAAAAAAGAGGAATCTCTTGGGATAAATTGCGAGCTACTCCGCAGAATGACATATTAAAAGAATTTGTGGCGCGGGGGACTTATATATTTCCGCCGCGTCCTTCAATGAGAATGTTCCGGGATAGTTTAGTATTCTTTACTAAGCACTTGCCCAATGTGAATATAACGAGTATTGGTGGCTATCATATTCGGGAAGCAGGAGCGACGCGCGAACAGGATTTAGCTTTTAGCATGGCTATCGGAGCGGCGTATTTGCAGGAGGGGATAAATGCGGGTTTGCCGATAGATTCTTTTGCGCCGCGTTTTACTTTTAATGCTTTTGGGGGAAGCATGGAGTTTTTCAAGGAGATTGCTTTTCATCGCGCCGCCCGCCGGATGTGGGCCAAATTACTGAAGGAAAGATTTGGAGCGAGGAGTGCAAGGTCCATGACTTTACGTATTCCTATTACCGTTTATCCCGGGAATTTTAACTGCACAGTGCAGAGGCCTTTGAATAACTTAGTAAGGTCAGTGGTTGGGGGTATTGCGGCTGCTTTGGCTGGCGGGCCGCCGAATTGTTATCCGCCCTATGATGAACCAATGGGTTTGGGATGGAGTTTGGAGGCTATTCAGTTGAGTGAAGATGCGGCGCGCATTTTGCAGCATGAGGCCAGGTTAGTAGATGTAATTGATCCTTTGGCGGGCTCTTATTATGTGGAATCCCTGACTGACCAAATTGAAGAAGCTGCTTGGGCGGAATTTGAAAAGATTCAGAAGATGGGGGGAGCGGTAGCCGCCATTGAAAGTGGCTATATGCAGCGGGAAGTGGCCAGGAGTGCTTATGAAAGGCAGAAGAGATTAGAGGAAGGGAAAGAATTGATTGTGGGCGTCAATTGTTATACGGGGGAGAATGAATTAGAGGTTACTACTACCCGCTTGGTAGCCCATCCTTACGATCCCCAGAGAAGAGAAGAGGCGGAGGAGAGGCAGATTGCCAATCTGCGGGCGGTAAAAGAGAAGAGGGACAATAAAGAAGTGGCCCGCTTACTCAAAGAATTGAAGACAGCGGCGCAAAAAGAAGATGAAAATTTAATTCCTTATTTCTTGAATTGTGGGAAAGCTTACGTTACCCTCCAGGAGATGTGCGATGTTTTAAGAGAGGTTTTTGGAGAATATCAGCCAGCAGCGATTTAAAAATTTACTTCCCCCTCTTTTCTAAAGAGGGGCGGGGGGAGATTATATGAATTCAAGGAGGATTAAATGAAAGTCACGGAAAAGTTGGCTCGCTATGTAGTAGAAACATCTTATCAGACATTCCCTTTAGAAGTTGTGCACCAGGCCAAACGGTGCTTTCTTGATCTCATGGGGGTAGCCTTGGGAGGCGCTAACCAACCTTTGAGCCAGATTCTGTTAAAGATGGTCAAGGATTTTGATGGCCAACCGCAGGCCACCATCTGGGGACATGGCTTTAAGACCAATGTAATGAATGCCGCTTTGGTGAATGGCGCTATGGCGCACGCCTTAGATTTTGACGACACGCATACAGAGTCATTGGGGCATCCTAGCGCTCCGTTAATTCCGGCGGTCTTGACGGTAGCTGAATGGAAGGGCCGGTCCGGAAAGGATGCTCTGGAGGCTTTTATTATTGGCTTCGAAGTTGAAACGCGCATTGGTATAGGTATGGGATTGAAACATTATGAACGAGGCTGGCACGCTACTTCCACTTTTGGCCGCTTTGGGGCCGCCGTAGCGGCGGGCAAACTTTTGGGACTTAATCTGGAACAGATGAAACACGCCATAGGGTTAGCTGGAACACAGGCGGCGGGTGTGCGCTTAGTCTTTGGCACGATGACAAAACCATTCCATCCTGGGAAATGTGCTTTTGATGGAGTACTCTCGGCTATTTTGGCGCAGCGCGGTTTTACCTGCGTGACTAATATTATCGAAGGAAAGAAAGGGTACTTCGAGGTTCTGGGTGATGAATCTAAATTAGAACCGATGGTTAAAAACCTCGGCCGCAAGTATGAAGTTTTAAAAGATACTTTCAAGCCTCATGCAGCTTGTCTTCTGACTCATCCTACTATTGATGCCGTGATTGAATTACGAAATAAATATAATCTGCAGCCTGAAGATGTAGCGGAGATCAATTGCGAGGTAGCCCGGTTCTGCTTGGATTCGGCTGGTCAGATTGAACCGAAAACGGGCTTGGCCGGAAAATTCAGCGTTTATTTTTGTGCGGCTCTGGCGCTGGCTGAGGGGGCAGCGGGTGAGGATAAATTTACGGACCAAAAAGTTCTTGATCCGCATATGGTCGCCCTACGCAAAAAAGTTAAAGCGCAGATTGTTCCCGAATTCAAAGACACGGAAGCCCGGGTGACCATCACCACTAAAGATGGGCAGAAATACACTGCTTATGTGACTACTCCCAAAGGGGACCCACGCAACCCACCTTCTGATCAGGAGTTAGAGGATAAATTTCGTTCTTTAGCGGCTTTTGTTTTGCCCGAGGCGAAGATCAATCGCTTGGCCAAGACTATATGGAGTCTTGATGAAGTAAAAAATATCCGGAATTTGATTAAGCTCTGTCAGAGATAACCCCATTTCCACCTACGAAGTGGAAATGAGGTTACTATTT
>CAZAGD010000088.1:0-3489 GCA_964484485.1 uncultured Syntrophaceae bacterium | reverse complement strand
CCAGATATTCCCATTGAAGGAGTTAATTGGCGGTTGTTAGCAACCGGACCGAGGCCCCAGATAAGCCTTGGTACTTGGTGGTCCAGAGGAGAAAAGATGGCCGAAGCCATTAAAGGAAAGCGACCTATATTCATTCCCGAAGCAGGAAATTACGAAGAGGTGTTGATTTACGATAGATATCGGCTTCCCATCGGCGTCAAGATCAAAGGCCCAGCAGTGATCGAGGAGCGCGAAAGTACTATTGTCATGAACGGCCCGGGAAAAGCTTGGGTGGATTCTTCGGGATGCGTAATTCTTCAGCTGCCCGGGCATTAATTTTTCCTTTTATTTTGTAGGGCAGGCCCTTGTGGCTTGCCAAATTCGGCAGGGGACGAGCCCTTGCCCTACAATAGTTAGTGGCAATTTTTTTATTGGCTTTCGTAGGGCAAGCCTTTATGGCTTGCCTCATTTCGGCAAGGGACGAGCCCTTGCCCTACATTAATTCGTGACATTTTTTATTAGTTTTCGAAGGGCAGGCCCTTGTGGCTTGCCAAATTCGGTAAGGGGCAAGTCCTTGCCCTACAATAATTAGTGGCAATATTTTTATTAGATTTCGTAGGGCAAGTCCTTGTGGCTTGCCTCTTTTTGGCTTTGTGGGAATATATATGCATCAATTTTTGCCTATGGAAGAAACACTGCCTCATAATGCCGAAGCAGTGTCCGCTTCATGCTTTTTCGCCCAAGGTTCCGAATTTTCAGGCTGTAATTCTGTCATTCCGCGCCGACAGGAATCCAGTATTCTCAAGGCATTCCTGGACTCTCACTTTTGCAGGAGAGGTAAAAAAGTCGATTTTTCAGCGATCTCAAAAAGAAAGGGAAAATTGGTATGAAAGAGAACACATTTGATCCTATAACTCTCGAAGTACTGTGGAATCGATTGATTTCCATAACCAATGAACAAGCTGCGGCGCTCATGCGGGCCAGCTTTACCACGGTGGTGCGGGAAGCAGGAGATCTCTCGGCCGGAGTTTTCGATGCCGCTGGGAATATGATTGCCCAGGCAGTAACGGGCACTCCGGGTCATATTAATTGCATGGCTACATCCGTGCGGCATTTTCTTAAAGAATATCCCTTGGCCTCTTTGCAACCGGGAGATACTTTGGTCACCAATGATCCTTGGCTTGCTTCTGGACATCTTCATGACCTAACGATTGTGACTCCTGTTTTCTATAAAGGGAGAGCTATTGGTCTTTTTGCTAACACTTGCCATGTCATGGACATTGGGGGGCGCACTTTTGGCGCCGATGCTACTTCCGTCTATGAAGAAGGGTTGGCCATCCCCATAATGAAATTAGTGGATCAAGGTAAGCTGAACGAAGACCTTATCCGTATTATCAAAGCTAATGTGCGCGTGCCGCAAACGGTTTTAGGTGATGTTTACGCCATGATCTCTGCCAATGAAGTGGGGGGCCGGAAACTTTTGGAGATGATGGAAGACTATGATCTTTCTGACCTGGAAGGATTATCGGCCGCCATAATTGAGCGCAGCGAACAATCTATGCGTGAGGCCATAAGGGCAATTCCCGATGGCACCTATCGCCATCAAATTTACATGGATGGATTTGATGAACCGATTATAGTCAAGCTGGCCATTACCATTGACGGAGACCGCCTGATAGCTGATTATACGGGGACATCCCCTCAGTCTAACCGCGGCATTAATGTGGTTTACAGTTATTGCCATGCTTACACTACTTATCCTATTAAATGCTCGGTAAGTCCAGAAATTCCCAACAACGAAGGAAGTTTTCGTCCGCTAACGGTGATTGCTCCTCCAGGTTGCATTCTTAATTGTCAGCGTCCGGCTCCTGTGGGCGCGCGGCATATCCTAGGCCATTTCTTATCGGCCGCCGTCTTTGGGGCGCTGAGCCATGTAATTCCAGATCGGGTTATTGCTGAAGGCTCCCAGGGGCTGTGGAATACTCAGTTTGACGGCATAGATGAGCGTGGTGAACCCTTCTGTTATGTGTTCTTTTCAGCCGGCGGAACTGGGGCTCGGCCCAACAAGGATGGGCTTTCCGCCACGGCCTTTCCCAGTGGAATTCATGGGGTGCCAGTGGAACTGGTGGAGAATGTTTCTCCTTTGTTCATCGAGTGCCGTGAGCTAATTCAAGATAGCGGTGGTCCTGGAAAATATCGTGGTGGATTGGGCCAGCGCATGGTGCTTAGAGTTAGAGGAAATCATCCGGCTACTCATTCCCCCATGTATGACCGCATCCGTTTTCCGGCCAAAGGATTCGCTGGAGGTCTCGATGGAGCCAAAGGTCGTATTTATCTCAATGATGGAACCATGCCTCATCCTAAAACGAAATATATTCTAAAACCTGGCCAGAAGGTCACTTTGGAGCTTCCTGGAGGAGGTGGTTTTTATCCACCGCAAGAAAGAGATCCAGAGATGGTGCGTCGCGATGTCATTGAAGGATTCGTCAGCCTCGAGCAAGCTAAAGAAATTTACAAAGTTGTCTTAGACCCAGTCTCGTTAGAAATTGATTGGGCCGCGACAGAAAAAATGCGCGCCACGCTGCCCCCTCTTTCTTAATTGAGGGCTGGGGGATTATTCGCTCGCCGCCTTTTTTTTAGTGCGACCCATTTGTCAAGACATTTTATATGCCCCGAAAGTTTAGAGGTTTCATGCTGCAGTCATCAATCTCTGTCCATGATATAAAGGTTCATATTCTTATATTCCTCGAATCGTAACGACAACCTACTGACCTATCTGGCTCTGATCTTTTCCCCAGTCTCCTTAAGAGAACTAAACTCATTAAGTCAAATAAGATCCTCCTTGATATTCCGTTCCACTTCGTAGGTAGAAAATAAGCGGGCAGTGGCTTTTTCCACCTACGAAGTGGAAATGGGGGAGGATTTTAAAGGTGGGCATGAAAAAGGCTGTCAAAATAAAATGCATGCCTCAACTAAGGCCGTTGCTAAAGGGTCTCTTTTAAAGGACCACTATATTATCGGAAAATCGGCCTCTCAATCAAATCTCAAGGACTTTACCTATTTATGGTAAGCCATGACCATGGCGGATGACCAGTTTAACACTCTATAAACTTTTATTATCTCTCACCAAGTAATAAAGAATCCTTACCATTTCCCTGGCCAAGGCCATCCTTGCTTTGTTTTTCCCACAAGCTTTCTATTATTAAGATCAGGCCTTGTAATTAAAAATTTTTTTCTCCCGCAGAAGTCTGATTTAAGATTATTTAGCTGATAATAAGTAAAAAGAATTTTTATTAAAGAAGTAAAAGAGGTAAATTTCTCAATTTGTCTCCCTCTGTAATTAGAAGATGAAAGAGAATAAAGGGGGGATTGAAGGTTATAAATTATTAAATTCTTTTACAGTAAGACCTGCCTGGCTTATCAGTTTGCGGAGCAGGCCAGGACCGAGTTCTTTATGTAGTGGAATTGATAAAGTCCATTGATAACTTGGCTTTGTCATCATTATATGAG
>CAZAGD010000087.1:0-7764 GCA_964484485.1 uncultured Syntrophaceae bacterium | reverse complement strand
GATTAAAGCAAATGCCGGCCGAGGCGGCAAAAGCGCTTAAAAATTCTTCTTCCCCAAAATGGTCCAGTAAAATGGCCAAATAATGTTCCTCGAATAACTGGACATGGCGGCAGACCGGACAAAAAGCCGATTTTGATTTAGAAATTCCTGACGAATTTTCTGCTTTTTTCTTGGCAAAAACTTTAAACCAGAAGGAGCTGGCCGCAGGAATGGGCAAGTGCTTTTGCGCCGCGCGCAATTTCTCGATTATTAATCCTAAAATATCTTCATAAATTATGGCTAAACCTAAGGCACAGTTGCTTATGGCCAAAGATTGCCAAGCATGCCAATTGCAAAATCCTAAAGACTTACGTAATTCTTTTCTCGTGCCCACATCATTGACCCGTTCATAGAGCAAGGCGTCTAAATATCGCCAACTGTCTCTTTCGACCAAAGTACAAATAGGACACCCGGGTTGCCTCAAAGCCTCGCAGAGTTTAAAGTAAGACAAATATTTTAATCGCTCTCGTTGGGGGCGTGGACTCATTTTCCCAACTCCAAAATTGCTAAGAGCGGTTGCCAACCACTACACCATCCCACAGCACTGATCAGAGCAGCTTCATCTTCTGGGGACTCTGTTCCGCGGAATTCCCAGCGAAAGGAGCGCGAATAAAGACATATATGCTCATAAATCTGGCGGATGAAATTCTGGTGCTCTTTAAATTCTGCGGCGGACAATCGGTCCGCTTCCGTGAGCAGATGCTCCCGGCAACGGGCCAAAGAATTTGACTCGGCACATTGGCCACAAACCATCTGCTCCCAATATTTTTTGGTGCGTTGACAAAATTTTTTTATTTCCGTCGGATCTTGTCCTTTTTGGATAATTTCTGGTCTGGCTGTGGCCCTGGAATCAGGCCCATAATTCATCTCACACATAAGGCACGGCCCTTTTGGGCGGAGAGCCATACGTGTTTGCCATCTTTTCAGCCAGCTTTTCCCCGCCAAAGCTAACAACGCTTTTTCCATGATATCTTCATAAAGAATTGCTGGGCCATGCATATAGCCATGGCGAAAAGAAGCTTCGACAAGCAGAGCCCCCCAAGCATGACGGCCACAAAAGCCCCAGGCCTTGCGCAATCTTTCTCTGGTACTGGGAAACATAATGCTCCCTTGAATAAACCACCACAGAAAATGGATCTCGCCCGGAGATAATAAAAAACTTTTCCCCGTATATTTGCGCCCCAACCCAGGCCTTCTTTCCTGGCGTAGATAATTAATTTCCATACCCGGCCCCCAGGGATTTTCTATAGGCCTCTTTTGCCTACCAACTTTTGCATTCCCCACCACCAAGCTTTCTTTTCCTGTTCACTCATTTTATCTTTGGACTTTTCTTTTTTTAAATAATTCTCCAAATTTTTTTGAAAATTTTTTAGCTGCTCTTCTTCCCTCACTAAAAGAAACTGGCTAATTACACTTTCCTTGGCTAAGGCCAAAATTTTTTTTAAGTGGAAATGGCCTAATCCATCACTTTGGGAATATTTTCTTGGAAAGCTGTCTTCCTCGAGTAAATTAGAAAAGTGAACCAGATAAACATCTTCTCTTTTCCGCAACTCCTCACATATGAGGCAATTCCCATTTTCCAGACTTAGATAATGATTTTCTTTTATTTCTTTAATTTTCTGGTCTATCAATTCTTTAATGAGCATAGCCATGGCCCGCGGGGTTGTTAACCGCGCCATTTCGTAGAAATGGAACCGACAATATCCCTGGTGGGCGACTATTTGGTATTTTATTTCCTTATCATGAATTGTTTGATACTGAAGATGACCCATAAGATCAAATTCATCTCTTTCCAAGAGACGACAAATGGGACATCCTCTCAATGGCCAAGCACCTTCCGGGAAAAGATCCATTTGAGTCAAAGTTTGCGAATAATTATTTTTTTTCTTAGTAGCTAAACGTAAGCACATATCTAAATTTGAGCGCTCATCTCATGGAGAATAGAGATAATTTTTTCCAATTCTGGGTCCAGCGTTTCTTTTAATTTTGAAGTCACTGGGCCATAACCTTTTAATTGGTCTGAAAAGACTTGTTCTAATTCAACGATAAGGTAAAGAAGAGTGGATTTTATCAGGGAACTCAAAACCAGCTCTTTGTGGCTATGGCGCAGGTCAAATCTTGATTTTAAAAAACCAAGAGTTTCCAACAAGCACTGCATTCGTTCTCGTAAAAATTCTTTTTCTGGGGCCTTAAGATCATCAGCTATATGCGAGAATATATGATGCTGTTCTCCCTTCTCCAGCAAATCCTGGAGACGACGCATCTCATCTTCGACGATTCCTAAGGTTATTCCTAAAGACCTTTTTTGATTAATGCTCAACATAATTTTTTTTAAATCATATGAAATTTATTTATTGTCCTTTGCTTGGGCCTCCCGCAATAATCTGAGCAAAAAGGCACCAGCAGCCAACATTAAAAAGAGAGTAGGCCAGAAATCTAAGGATAATTTACCTTGCGCAAAAATGGTGGAGAAGCCGAATCCGAACCCGGTCATCAACGTCACTCCCGTCCTTCTTAAATATAGCCTTTGCACTTCATGAGGAGCAGCAGGCCAGCGGCTTAGAAATAAACTGGTATTCCAAGCAAAAAGAGAAACGACGGCCGCTAAAAGTGCCCAAAGCAAATTTCCCCCGCAGAAAATGCCATAGATCAAAAGTCCAGTATTTAACAGCAACATAAAGTGCGGAACAAATGGGCCAAAAGATCTTTTCCCGGGAATTATCATAACCAAGTTTAAAATTAGGCCAGCTATTCCTATCCATGTGCTCCCCGCTGGAAAAAACATAATCAACAGCAGAGTTCCAGAAAAAATGGCCAGGAGGCGCTTTACCCAGATAAGCATCTGCCTTTCTCCCCTAACGTTCTTAAAGCAAGCCTTAGAGGCTGCTGCACATTCCAGTCGACTACTTTTAGACCACTTCGGCGCAGCCTACTAATAATCATATTCCTCTCCCCGCTGGCGATCCGGGCCGCAGTTTGCCGAAATTGATCATGGGGAAGCAAACTTTTTTCAAAAGCTACTGGATTAGGGCTGATAATCAAAATTTGGTAATCTAAAGCGCGTAGATAGCGCAAAGGGAAAATATCTTTATAATGCAAAGGGCTAATAATTACTAATGGCGAGGCCGGAGGAAATAGGCGCGTAGGAATGTTTTGGAATTCTTTGAATACAGCGTGGTCCCCCAGCTCAGCCTCTGACAGGGCAGCCATAATGCGGGCATAATGCTGCTTCCCTATTGCCGGATGAGTCCAGGCAATGTAATTGCCATACACAAGGAGTCCAACCCGGTTTCCTTCTTCCAAAAAATATTTAGCCAAAGAAGCTGCTGCCCTAACCGCATGTTCAAATAGCGATTCCTTACCACGCCTCACTTCCCCAATTCTGCGGGCATCCAGGATTATTCCAACATCAGCGATCCTTTCCTGTTCAAATAAATTGGTTATCAAAAAATCCCAGCGGCCTACTGCTTTCCAATTAAGGTGCCGTAGCGAATCACCGGGAACGTAAGCGCGCGTGCCCCAAAATTCCACTCCTGTTCCACTCTCCCGCGACTTTATTAAGCCCGTAAAGATTCTGGTTCTCCGGGGAAATATCATTATTTTTTGCAGATTTTCTGTTTGCGGGAAAAAGGTCAAAGTTCCAGGAGCTGGGTAGAAGTTTTCTCTGCGCCTCAATCCCCACAGATCTCCTACGGAAACAAATAATCCTGAAAATTCATACTTCCCCCGCAGACCATGTATGGTGTAATCGAAGGATATTGTTTGGCCTGGGCGCAAGGGACCGAAATACTCACAAATCCCCTCCAATTGAGCCCTCCGCGGAACTAGGTCAACAACTTTTATCTCGTCCAGCGCCTCACCCCTATTGGTAAGAGATACTTTTATTCGGCAAGTTTGCCCGTCCGCAAGAAAAACATTCTCTAATTCCCGCTGTACTTTTAAGTTTGGCTTTAGCAATTTGCGCCAAAAAGGCCCTAAAGAGAATAATAAGTAGGGGAAAGCCAAGGCCAACAGAGAAGAATTCCTGCAGACTAAACCCAAATAAATAAGCATTAGACTCAAGGAGACTAGCAAAAACCAAGCTTTAGTCATCATTATTCTACTTTAGGTACGGGAACCCGAAAAATGATATTTTCCACAATACTTTTTATGCTCTGACCAATGGCCCATTGATCTGGTTTTAGTAATAAGCGATGCAGCAACACTTCCCTGGCTATAAATTTGACATCATCGGGAATAACATAGTTACGTCCCTCCATGGCCGCTCTCGCCCGAGATAGTTTAAGCAGAGATAAGGATGCCCGCGGGCTGGCACCTAAAGCCAAATGGGGGTCATTCCGGGAAGTATGCACTAAATTGACCATATACTTGGCTAAATCAGGATCTACATAAACAGATTCTACCGTTCGGCGCATACCCGCCAATTCCGCGGCGTTAGTAACTTGTCTTATAATAATTTCATCTTTTTTTCTCTCCCAACGTCTTTTGAGCATTTCTAATTCCTCATCTGCGCTGGGATAGCCCACGGTTAAACGCATCATAAACCTGTCTAACTGGGCCTCCGGCAGGGGAAAAGTCCCTTCGTACTCAATGGGGTTCTGCGTAGCCATAACTATAAAAGGCTGAGGAAGTTTTAAAGTTTCTCCCTCTAAGGTCACTTGCCGCTCTTCCATGGCTTCCAGCATAGCAGCCTGAGTCTTAGCCGGGGCCCGGTTGATCTCATCGCCTAAAACTAAATTGGCGAATATTGGTCCACGCCTAAGCTCAAAAGCTCCCCGTTGACGGTTGAAGACATAGCCGCCCGTAATATCCGCTGGCAAAAGATCGGGAGTAAATTGAATTCGCTTGAAGGTTAAACCTAAAGCGGCGGCAAAGCTGCGGGCCGTAAGAGTTTTGGCCAAACCGGGTAAATCCTCAATGAGTACATGACCATCAGCCAAAACTGCACAAAGCATTTTTTCTAAGAATTGGCGCTTGCCGATGACCGCTTTTTCTATTTCGGCTAAAATTTCCTTAGCTTTTTGAGCAACCTGTTCAACTGTCATGATTTCCATTTTCTCTCTCGGCAAACAAAATGTTAGCGGAGGTCAACTTATCCAGTACTCCTTCAACTTCCGTTAAAAAGAAATAAGATTGATTTTTCTTAAACCTCCACCATAATTTTCTTTTTTGTTTCATCAAAATTGGCTCGGTGAAAAAAACTTTAAGCAGTTTTTCTTCAGTCCAAATTCCCTGGCGAAAGTTTGCCCTTGCTTCTTCGGTAGATATCTCCTTTTTTAGCGCTATCGAATTAATGATCATGGACTGCAATATATTTTTTATCTCTTCTTGGTAATATTGACCTGCTTCAGCTCGCCTGAGTAATTGCCAGATTTCCCATAAACGGCCCGGTTTATCAGGATCATCTTTTAGCTCATCTTTTCTTCCAGTTCCAGGAAAGATGCTTTTCTTTAAATTTTTTAAAATAGCCAGAGTGCTGCAGATTAAAAAAATCACTCCTAATTGCCACCATAGTAAAGGCGACAGGGCCGAAATAATATTTATTAGCCAAAGCCCAAACTTATAAAAGGAATAAAAGCTGGAGTGTACCAGAGGGATGGTTAGATAACCGACCCCGCCTCCCAGAATAAGAAAAAATAAAATTATCCAGCGGTGTTTATACGGCATTAATTACTTTTCCATACTGGTCTCTAATTGTTTTAAGCAAGTGGAGGGCCTCAATCCGTTCTTCTGAATTAGCTGCCCAACGGCCGTATCTAACTTTTTCAAAAAGAGACGTTAACCTATTCACTTCTTCCCCGCGAACTCCCGCCTCCTGCAAATGTTGGGCAAATTCCCTGGCAGTCATTTCTGGGCGGAGGGCCACCTTTTGCTGCAGAATAGCACACATATCCCGATAACAACGGAGGATGACATCAGTTAAATTAGTCCCTTTTTCTAAGTCGATAACGGCGCGGGCCGCAATTTCGGGTATGTTTGGTTTGAGATCCGCACTCCCTTTTGATCGCTTTATAAGCCAAAATAAAAATATCCAGCATAGCCCAACAATTAAGGAACCAATCAAAAAATATCGGCCCAGCTCACTTTCCTTAAATTTTGTCCAGGCTAATTTGCTTGGGCGCGAGTCTTCCGCAATAACCTTGGCACCTTTTTCCGGAATAAAATCAATCTCCGCTGGCCTGATTATCTTTTCTTCAATAAAGGGGGGGTGCTGACTTAAATGCCAAAGCCCTGCCCCCAAGGCGCCGCCAAGCAAAATGAGAAATATATACATAAACCAGGGCACTTTTATGGGTTCCCGGTAAATCTCCAGGACTGGCTCTTTTTTTCTTTTCCTCTTAGCCAAGATCTGCCCGATAAATCGGCCAAAAAGCACCACGAGCGAAATGGTCATTAAAATTATGAAAGCCTGTCCCCAAAATTCCAGATGGGGTCGCCGGCCAACTAATTCTTTTCTTATCAAATCCCAATCTGTGGGTGAAAAATTTATATTAGGCAAAGCACTAGCCAATATCCATAAAGCAAAAAGAATTAATAGCATATAAACTCGATGTCGATTCATCTTTCCCATCAACACAGGTTTTTGATTATTTTTACCATTTCGGGGCCATTCTTTACCCAATTTTGGTTAAAGCTGGGGGAAGACGGAACATACGAACCATCCCTATTGCCCCAACGACAGCGGCATACCCAAACCCCCAACTGGGGCCCAGGGAGCTCCATAAAACTCCCACCAGGAGGCTAGAAACAAAGTCTCCAACTCCGTTCACTGTCCCTAAGATCCCATAAGCTGTCCCTGCTAATTCATTACCTACATAATCACGCACGGCTGCTCCTTCAATGGTATCTTCCCAGGCGATAAAGACGCCGGCCAGAGAGAATAGGAACGTAAACCATAGTTTAGAACTGAGGGGCAAAGCGAAAGCTAAAAAAGTAATTACTCCTATTCCATAGCCGCAAGCTAAATATTTACCTCTGGGGAATTTGGTGCTAAGCGCTCCTATGGGATAAGAAGCTGCCGCGTAGACGACGTTGCGCCACAAGTATAAGAGAACCGTCAGCCGGGAAGCTGCCGCAGCGCCCATTTGGGGCTCCAACAGAGTCGCCGCCCGCAACATCATTAAGGTAGGAGCAAAATCAGCCATACCGAAAAGACCCACCGCAATTAGAAAAGAGCGGTATTCCTTGGGCATCCCCTTAAAAGCCAAACGCATACTTAAGGTTTGGTTTGCCTCCCTCTTGGATTCCGTTACTAAGTAAGCAAAGGAAACTACCGCTAGGATTCCAGGAATTAGGGTCAAAAAGAAAATAAGGCGAAATGTTTCCCCCGGAGGAGCAGCAAGCAAGGGCATTATTTCGCCAATTTTTCTCAGCAGCCCTGGATTTTCTGACAGAAGACTGAGCAAACCATATGCGGCCAAAGGACCAACGACTGCGCCGGCCGTATCGCTTGCCCGGTGGAATCCAAAAGCTTTTCCGCGTAATTCGGGCGCCACTGATTCGGCCAACATGGCATCGCGGAGGGGACCTCTAATCCCTCGTCCCAGCCAGCCCAACACCCGTCCCACCATAATTAATGGCCAAGAGAAAGCAAAAGCAAAGAGAGCTTTGGCAATGGCCGTCAAGAAATACCCTAAAACTGCCCATGGTTTCCGCTGCCCAATTTGGTCACTTCGGTAACCTGCTCCAAGTTTTACAAAACTGGAAACAGCATCTGCTGAACCC
>CAZAGD010000086.1:0-4164 GCA_964484485.1 uncultured Syntrophaceae bacterium | reverse complement strand
CGGCTTAAAAGTTATTTGGATTACGGCATCTTCCAACCCATCCAAATTGCCGCTATTATTGCTTTAAATGAAGACCAAAGCTGTGTAGAAGAAATTCGTCAAGCATATCAAGAGAGACGAGATACCTTAATCGAAGGATTGAGGAGAATAGGGTGGAAGATCGAAAAACCAAAAGGGACGATGTTTGTTTGGGGAGAAATTCCAGATAAATTTAAAGAAATGGGTTCTTTAGAGTTTTCTAAGTTAGTTTTGCAGGTTGCTAAAGTAGCCGTCTCTCCAGGAATTGGATTCGGAGAATACGGCGATGACTATGTGCGGTTTGCTTTGGTAGAGAATACGCAGCGCATAAAACAGGCTGTCAAAGGAATAAAGAAGTTATTTTAAGACTGGGGTATAGCAGAAGTATGGCCATAATCTGCTGCCCATCGTGCAGCTAAAATTCGCTCTAACTCAAAGATTGAGGAGCTAAAAATGGAAAGGATTTACATAGGATTAATTGGTTTTGGCACTGTAGGCACTGGGGTAGTAAAAATTTTACAAGAAAAAGCTAAGCTGTTAGAAGAGCGGCTGGGCTTTTCTTTAATTTTAAAAAGGATAGCCGATTTGGATATTACTAAAGATCGGGGGATAAAAGTCAGTCCGGAGATCTTGACTACTAATGTGGCGGAGGTAATCGAAGATCCGGAGATTTCCATTATCGTAGAGCTCATCGGCGGATTAGAACCGGCCCGTACCTTTATCTTGCAAGCTATGGCCAAAGGAAAGCATATAGTTACGGCTAACAAAGCGCTCTTAGCCGTTCATGGCTTGGAAATATTTAAAGCAGCAGAGGAATATGGAGTCGATTTGGGTTTTGAAGGAAGCGTAGGGGGAGGAATTCCCATAATTAGGGCTCTCAAAGAGGGACTGGTGGCTAATAAGATCCAGGTTATCTTTGGTATTCTCAACGGTACTTCCAACTACATCTTAAGTGAAATGACCGCGCGGAACCAGAAATTTGAAGAAGTACTAAAGAAGGCTCAGGAACTTGGTTATGCGGAAGCAGACCCGACCTTAGATATACAAGGTATTGACACAGCCCACAAGCTTTCCATCCTTATTGCTTTGGCCTACGGAGTACAAGTAAAATTAGAAGATATTTATACGGAAGGGATAACTTCCATCGCGCCTATGGATGTGGAGTATGCCAAGGAATTAGGCTACCACATTAAATTGTTAGCCATTGCTAAATCTGATGGGGGGCCAATCGAAGCTCGGGTGCATCCAACTCTTTTACCTGCTGACCATTTGCTTTCCACAGTAAGCGGTCCTTTTAATGCTATTTTTGTGAAGGGAGACGCGGTGGGATCAACTCTATTCTATGGACCTGGGGCAGGAATGATGCCCACGGCGAGCGCCGTAGTCAGTGATTTGGTTGATCTAAGTCGCAACCTGCGCTTGGGCGTTAATCGACGAGTTCCCTTGCTTTCTTATCAGCGGCCATATTTAAAAGAAGGGGATATTAAAAGTATCGAGAATGTAAGTTGTCCATACTATTTGCGTTTTACGGTAGTAGACAGGCCGGGAGTGCTCTCACGGATCTCGGGCATTCTAGGTGACTTAGATATCAGCATCGCTTCGGTCATCCAAAAAGGCCGGCGCGCCGAGAAAGCCGTGCCTATATATATCGTTACCCATGAGGCGCGCGAAAAGAATATGCAGAAAGCCTTACAGGTCATTGACCGTCTGCCTATCATCGTGGATAAAACAGTTTATATGCGGATTGAAGATCCTTCTGACTTTTAATTTATAAAAAAGAAAGGGATCATCTTGGGTAAAAAATATGTAGTTCTTTTGGGAGACGGAATGGCTGATGAACCCATTCCGGAACTTAACGGAAAGACCCCGTTGCAAGCAGCGCAGACTCCCCATTTAGATTACTTAGCCCAGAGAGGAACTTTAGGATTAGTGTGGACTATTCCTTCTGGTTTGGCTCCCGGGAGCGATGTGGCCAATTTATCTATTTTTGGCTACGACCCCCATTTATATTTTACAGGGCGAGCCCCCTTAGAAGCCGCGGCCATGGGCATTAAATTAGATCAGGCCGACGTGGCTTTCCGCTGCAATTTGATCACCCTGCGCCAAGAAGGGCATAAGGAGGTCATGGAGGATTTTAGTGCTGGCCATATTTCCACGGCCGAGGCGCGCGAGATAATCTTAGATATTGAAAAATTTCTGGGCGATCATGTTTTTCAGTTTTATCCGGGCGTAAGTTACCGGCATCTGCTGGTGTGGAGAAACGGGGAGAAGAGTTTGCATCTGCAAACGACCCCGCCCCACGATATCATAAATCAAGAAATTAGTAATTATTTGCCGCGGGGAGAAGGAGAAAATGAAATACGCCGGTTAATGCAGGAGGCGCGCAAAGTTTTGGCCCAGCATGTAGTTAACCAGCGGCGGCGACAAGCAGGAAAAAAGGAGGCCAATGCCATTTGGCTTTGGGGCCAAGGGCGCGCGCCAGCTTTACCCCCCCTCACGCAAAAGTTCCGTTTAACAGGATCTATTATATCCGCTGTTGATCTAGTTAAGGGAATTGGTTTTTATGCCGGGCTGGAAATAATCAATGTACCAGGGGCTACCGGATATTTGGATACTAATTACGCCGGCAAAGTGGCTTATGCTCTATCCGAACTTGCCCATAAAGATTTTGTTTATGTTCATGTGGAGGCTCCGGATGAAGCCTCCCACAACGGGTACCTCCAGGAAAAGATACAAGCTATAGAAGATTTTGACCAAAAAATTGTGGGTCCGATCTGCCAAGGATTACAAAATTTCGCTGATTACCGTCTTTTAGTTTTGCCTGATCATCCCACACCTATTTCTTTACGCACCCATGCGGCCGATCCTGTCCCTTTTGTCATTTTCGATGCCCAAGATAAAAAAGGGGAGCCGAATTTGGATTTGGCTTTTAATGAATTTGCGGCCCGGCAGACGGGATTTTTTATAAAAAAAGGACACGAACTCATGGAGAAATTTTTAAAGGGCTGGGGAAAATAGCCTAATTGGTGGGTAAATAAAATGGAATTTCCCATTCACCAAATAGAAACCCGCGTAACCTATGCAGAAACCGACGCCATGGGTATAGTTTACTATGCCCATTACTTACGCTGGTTTGAAATGGGGCGGACAGAGTATATGCGCCATTTAGGTATCTCCTACAAAGAAATGGAAGCTCAAGGCATTTATTTACCAGTGGCGGAAGTATTCTGCAAATATTTAGACTCAGCCAAGTACGATGATCTTTTGATCATCGAGACGTGCATTGATTTTATCAAGCGGGCCAGTATCCAGTTTCTGTATAGTATAAGGCGCCGGGAAGATAAAAAGGAGTTGGTGCAAGGTAGAACTCTCCATGCTTTCGTCGATGGCGAAGGGAAGATAATAAAAATTCCTCCATTTTTGAGAGAAAAAATTTCCCTTTAAAATTGGCTGAATTCCTGCCCTGCGAAAGTTTGCTATACTTACCCTACTCACCCTCCCCCGCGGTCGATTGTTATCGACTTTCCCCATGCGAGAATAGGTCATAATTATAGCTAACTTTGGTGCAGGGAGTAGAAGCAGGCCAGAGGCAGGCACTCATTCAGAATCATGAGTGCAGTGGCTCTTCCCTAAGTTCGGCCGGATTTAGAAGCTTAACCATCTTGCTCAATTTAACTATCCGCCTCCCCTTGGCGGAAAATCGTTGGTCAACTTCAAAAATCTTCCTCTCCCGCCGATGCTTCTTCATTCATGCCTGCCTCTGGCCTGCCTCTGGCCTGCCTCCCGCCTGCCTCTGGCCATTTATCACCATGGCCACAAAGTCTCGTTAGGGGAGAGTGCTGGGCAAAAATTTAGGCCTAGTTTAAAGTAGAGATTTTTTTATTCCTCGCCCGGGCCCATGAAAGAACTAGTGCCTAATTTTAATGAGCCGCTCTCCCTCCAACCAGAAATGGGTACGAATTTCAAAATTAATCGAGGCATAGCGCAAAATTTCCTTGACAAAATTTTTTGTATAATGTATACATTATACAAAATTGAAATTTACGCCCCAAATTATGATGAAAGTGGTCACGTTAAATTTTTCTCTGGGAACTCAAGCCTATCAAGAGTTGAAGAGACTTATCTTAGAAAGGCGTCTTTCACCTG
>CAZAGD010000085.1:0-36451 GCA_964484485.1 uncultured Syntrophaceae bacterium | reverse complement strand
GAGTTGCGCGAAGCATACTTGCGCGACACTTTGGTTTGGCGGAATGAATTAATAATTAAAAGATTTGATTTGCGAGATTTGATGCGGAATCCCCAAGCAGAAACTTCTCAGATTCTGGCCAAACAAAGGGAGATTTCCCAATTAGAGGCAAAGATTCAAGAAAGGACGATTCTTTATCAGTTGGAAATCAGGCGAGTGCTTACTCCCGAGCAGCAAAAACTCCTGCCGCCTGATTTCTATCCTCAACCGCCTCCTGGGCAACGGATGAGGCCATGGCGAGGGGGATTCAATAGATAGTGAAACAATTAGCAAGGCAAAAAAATTGGTTCTTTCGGCCAGTTACACTTTTAACTATATGGATTCTTCTGGCTCTATTGCTCATTTTCAACGGTTTGTATGAAGCTAAAAGAGCTAAAAACAATCTTTACGGTTTGCTTTTCGACGAAGGGTCAGCATTAATATCTGGAATAGAAAAAAGTATTCAGAGTAGTTTATCTTCTTTAAAAGCTATAGAAGCCTTCCCGGAGATTTCATCTTTTTTAACCCCACCTAATCTGTGGTCTTTGGACGAAGCAGTAGTTGATCTAATCTTAGAGATTACTTTTCGTTTGGACCAAGAATTGGCAACAGGATTACCAGCAGAAGACAGACTAAAAGAGATGGCTGGGAAGGAACGCTTTTCTTCTTTACAAATTATTTCAGACCAAGAGAAATCCCCACCACATTTTTGTGTTCCCCTCTTAGAGGGAAAATCTCTTTATGCAATTGAGCGGAAGGAAAAGGCCGAGACGGGTCAAATGGAAAGTCTTTCTTTAGCCGTGGCCCGCAAAGCTGGGAAAGGACTTTTGCTTATTCAAATAAATCAGGATGATCTGCGATTTTATCGGCGGCGAGTTATTTTACAAGGAGTCATTGAGGAATGGGGCGGTAAAGGAGGAATTAAATATATCTCTTTCCATGGAGAAGATTTTTATATATGGGCTGATACTAATGCATCCCAAATAGGTAAAAAGGAGGAAGATCCCTTTCTTAAAAGCTTATTTCAAAAGCGGCAGGGAAAAGCTGAAATTGCCCGTCAACTAAAACCAGGGGTTTTAGAAGTTGCTAAGGTAATAGAAGTGGAAGAAGGGAATAGGGTGGCCTTAAGCATAGGGTTAACCACAGATAAGGTTGAGGAAATTATAGCTGCCGACCGCCGAAATATTTTTCTTTTCAGTTTATTTCTTTTAGCTTTTGGGGGCTCAGGCATCACCGTCATTTACCGTCTGGAAAACCGCCATTTGGCCAAATTAAGAGAATTAGAGGAGAAGATTCATCAGTCGGAGAAGTTGTCTTCTTTAGCAAATTTGGCGGCGGCCGTGGCTCACGAGATCCGCAACCCCTTAAATGCCATAAGCATGGCCATTCAGCGCCTCCAGCGGGAATTTCTTCCGGCAGAGAGCTCTGAACAAAAGGAATATCTGCGTTTTACTGATGTGCTGCGGGGAGAAGTGAAGCGGGTAAATGAAATTATAGAACAATTCTTATTTTTTGCCCGACCGGCCAAGTTGCAGTTAAGTCAAGTTCAGATAGCAGAGATTTTAAAAGATTTAATTTTGCTTATTCAAGAAACCGCCGAACAACAAAAAATAAAAATAGAGGAAGAAATTTCATCTCATTTACCGCCCCTTAAAGTCGACCGCCAGCGCTTGCAAGAAGCCTTGCTGAATTTAGCCAATAATGCTCTGCAGGCGATGCCTGCAGGGGGGAATTTAAAATTGGCAGCTAAATTTTCAGGGGATAAAGAAATTTTGATCGAAGTTGCCGATTCGGGACCTGGCATCCCCCCAGAAAACTTACGCCGCATCTTCGATTATTATTTTACTACCAAAGACAAAGGCATGGGTTTGGGATTACCTTTGGCGCATAAAATAATCAAAGAACATGGGGGTAGAATCGAAGTTATCAGTCAAGTTGGACAGGGTACAATTTTCCAAGTTTTTCTGCCCCGGCAGGAAGAGGGCTAAAGATGGAGATATTAATAGTAGATGATGAAAGAGTGCAGGGTGAGATGTTGGCTGGTTTCTTAAGAAAGCGGGGTTATCATCCTGATATGGCGGAAAATGGCCGTATAGCCCTGGAGAAGTTTAAAAATGGAGATTTTGACTTGGTGCTCACTGACCAACGTATGCCGGAGATGGAAGGTTTGCAGCTCTTAAAAGAAATCAAAAGGCTAAATCCGGAGACGATTGTAGTCATCATGACTGCCTTCGGCAGTGTTAGCTCGGCTGTGGCGGCCATGAAAGAAGGAGCTTACGACTACTTAACTAAACCTATCGACCTCGATGAACTCTTAATTTTGATTCAAAGGATAGAAAAAGAAATAAATTTAAGTCGCGAGAATCGTTTATTGCGGGAACAGTTGCGGGAAAAATTTAAAGTTGATTTTATAGTTTCTAACAGCCGGCCAATGGAAGAAGCGTTAAACTTAGTAGGGCGCGTAGCAGCCAGTCAAGCGACCGTGCTGATTTTGGGTGAAAGTGGTACTGGAAAAGAACTGATAGCGCGGGCGATTCATTATGCTAGTCCGCGGGCGGAAAAGCCCTTCATAAAAGTTAATTGTGCGGCTCTTCCTGAAACTCTCTTGGAGAGCGAATTATTCGGCCATGAAAAGGGAGCTTTTACCGGTGCGGTTGCCCGCCGCATAGGCCGTTTTGAACAAGCGGACCATGGTTCTATTTTTCTCGACGAAATCGGGGATCTTTCTCTGTCATTGCAGACGAAGCTTTTGCGCGTCCTCCAGGAAAAAGAGTTTGAACGGGTAGGTAGCAATCAGACTATTAAGGTGGACGTGCGGGTAATTGCCGCCACAAATCGCAATCTGGAAGAGGCCATTAAAAAAGGGACTTTTCGCGAGGATCTTTATTATAGGCTAAACGTGGTCACTATCGCTCTTCCTCCACTGCGCGAAAGGAAAGAAGACATCCCGTTGCTTATTGAGCATTTTCTAAAGAAGTACAGTGCCCAAAATAAAAAAGAGATTCGCGGTTTGAGTAAGGAAGCCCAAGATCTTCTCCTGAAATATGATTATCCAGGGAATGTACGCGAACTGGAAAATATTATCGAACGAGCCGTCGTTTTATGCCCCGGGAAGATCATCACGGTGAACGAACTTCCCTTAAATATCCGCGAATTCAATATGGAAGGATTTGCTGAAGAGGGGAGGCATGGTCGGAGTCTGCCAAAAATCTTAGAAGAGATTGAACGACAAATGATCCTGAAGGCCTTAAAAAATAATGAGGGTATACAGACTAAAGCAGCGGCAGAATTAGGAATAAGTGAACGGGTCTTGCGTTATAAAATGAAAAAGTATGGATTAAGCCAAGAATAAAATTTTTTATCAAAAATTACAAAGGGATAAAGCTAATTTTTTCATCCAAACTATAAACAAATTCTACCAAGAGGCGACAAGTAGATTCCAAATCTTTGAGTGATAAAACCTCCGTGGGTGTATGCATATAACGCAAAGGTACGCTCACCAATCCGGTAGCCACTCCTTTACGAGAAAGCTGAATCACATTGGCATCTGTCCCCGTTGCCCGCGGCGCTCCGAAAATCTGAATAGGTATTTTGTTTTTTCGAGCTGTCTTAATTAAAAGACCATACACTATGGGATTAATATTAGCTCCCCGCGCGATGATCGGCCCTGCCCCTAATTTGTGTTCCCCCACGCGCTTTTTATCAGCTTCGGGATAGTCGCTGGCGTGGCCTACTTCCACGGCAATCCCAACATCGGGCTGAATTTGGTAAGCACTGGTCGTGGCACCGCGCAAGCCAAGTTCTTCTTGAACAGTAGAAACACCATATATAGTACATTTAGGCCGTTCTTTCCTTTCCCCGATTAAACGCAAAACTTCTGCTACGACAAAGCTTCCCACTTTATCGTCGAAGCCCCGCGAGACAATCCGGTCTCCAAGGAGCTTTTCTACACCCCCCGCAAAAGTGATCGCATCTCCAATTTTTACTAATCTTAAGGCCTCATTTTTATTTTTAGCCCCAATGTCGATGAATTGATTATGTATAGGGACTATTTTCTCGCGATCCTTTTGATCTATTAAATGGATCGGCTTGCGGCCGATAACTCCCGTGATTGGTCCCTTTTCCGTATGCACCCAAACTCTTTTGCCGGGTAGAAGGTGATCATCTATTCCGCCGATAGCCGAAAAGTAAAGAAAGCCATTTTCATCTATGTATTTCACCATGAAGCCTACTTCATCACAGTGGCCCGCTAGCATGACCACAGGCTTTCCCTCGCCTTGGCCTCTGATCAAACCAAAAGTATTTCCTAAAACATCTGTCTTTAACTCGTCGACATAATTCTTAATATATTGGCGGAAAATTTTTTGAGCAGGCTGTTCATAGCCAGAAGGGCTTGGAGCTTCGGCCAAAGATTTTAAAAAATTAAAAGAAGCTGGGCGCACTTTTCCTCCTTGAATTATTCCCTTATTTAAGTCTGAAAAAATAATTCATTGAGAACATTCATATGGTCTTCCTTGGGCAGGAATATTAACACAGAGAACATTTTTATTGGGATCAGAATATAACGTGGCCGGTGCGCTTTCGTAACCGTATTTATCATAGGCAGTAACCACAAAATAATATGTTCCGGGATAGAGATTTCTTATGGTAATTGATGTTTCTTTTACTTCTTGTTTCCCTATTATTTTTTCCGGATGAAAATAGAAATCTGGTTCAACCCCATAATAAACTACGTATCCAGCTAAGTCAGCAAGTGGAGTTCCGTCAGCATTAGTTTCAGGTTCGTCCCAAGCAAGAGTTAGCGAACTATCCCCGCCACCTTCTCCTCCTCCCCCTGACCCTCCACATGCCGATAATGCGCAAAACAAAATTATAAGAATTAACCAGGAAATTAAATTTATAATTCTTTTCGGGCGTTTCGCGCTATTTTTCATTTTAGACGGAAAAATTTCCAGAATTTATTTTAAAAATGCGCTTAATCAGGAACCAGAGCCACTCTCAAAGCTTCGGCACTTGTGGCCGCTAAGTCAAAACCTTTTTCCCATTCGCGAAGAGAAAAGACATGGGAGACGAGGGGTTTGATGTGCACTTTTCCCTGCGCCACTAAGTTAATAGCATTCCGCCAGGAGGTCCATACATGGGAAATTTCACCTTTAAGATCAAGCTCTTTTACTATAATTTTGTAAGTATCGAGTGAAGCTGTTATACCTCCGCGGATGCCCCCTCCGGATATTAAAATCCTTCCTCCAGGGCGAGCCAGATCAAGAGTATCCTCCACGGCCTTAGGGGAACCGGTATTTTCCACGACCACATCTGCGCCAATGCCGTTAGTCATTTGCTTAACAATTTCTAATAAATTTTCCTTTTCCACATTTACTATAGCATCAGCGCCGAATTCTTTGGCTAAGGCTAATCGAACTTTTTCATCTCTGGTCAAGCCCGTAACGATAACTGGAGAAGCGCCCACTGCTTTAGCAATTTGTAGCAAAATTAATCCTCTGGCGCCTGGCCCCATTATTACCAGAGACTCGCCAGCTTTCAGATCCATCCGTTCAATGAGGCTGTGAAAAGAACCAGCCGTAGGTTCAATTAAAACTGCTTCTTTAAGACCTATAGCATCAGGAAGATGATGGAGGTGTCGCTCTGGCCAGACCACGTATTTGGCAAAGGCTCCACCAGAGATGTAATGAATTCGTTGATCAGAGGGCTTCATGTTGGCGCAGATGTTAATTCTGCCCGTGCGGCAGTTGATGCATTTGCCGCAATAAAAGGTAACAATTTCACCCACCACGCGATCACCCGGCTTGAAATCAGTAACGCCTGGACCAACTTCTACCACTGTTCCCGACATTTCGTGGCCTGAGACCACCGGTTTTGAAGGACCTTTTACGCCGCGGCGGTCGGTTTCTTTCCATTTATGGATATCGCTGCCGCAGATTCCACAATAAGCCACTTCAATAAGAACGTCATACGGGCTAAAAGGATTATGGCCAATTTGCGGAACGGGTACATCTTCTAAACGAAATTGCCCATCTGGATGCAGAACTAATCCCTTCATTTTTGGAATTCTCCTTTTATAAATTCTTCGGCAAAAGGCATGCCAATTTTTATTCAAAAGAGCTTAAGATGCTAATTAAGCAAAAAGCTAAATTATAAAATTTGGACGATTTTTATAAATATTTCTTGTTTATATTAGTTAATTAGTTTTTTTAAATCAAGTTATTTATAATGTTTCTTTTTAGTGGCTTGCAGATATTTTCTGGCAGCTCATTTGGTGGCTCTTAGTGTTTAAGGCCTTTTCGCAGACTTTTTTAGCAAAACCAATAGCCAATAAAAACCTTGGATCAACAGAAAAAGCATTAGAAAAAAAATGGGAAAATTGACGAAGAGCCTTATTTCTGATAAATTATTAATTAAAAAGAATTTATAATCGGCAAAGCAATAGGCAGTAAGCATCAAAGAGGTGGGCATGCAAGTAGAAATTGAGAATTTAAATCCACTGGAAAAGAAGCTTTCGGTGAGAATTCCAGCGGACGTGGTAACGCGGGAAATGGAAGCCACTTATCGTTCTTTAAATCAAAAAATTAAGTTAAAAGGATTCCGGCCGGGGAAAATTCCCCAGTCCATATTAAGTAGGCTGTATAAAAATCAGGTAGAAGAAGAAGTAGCTAATAAATTAATTTCCCACTCCCTGGCCGAAGCGGTGAAGGAATATAATCTGGCGCCGGTTTCTGAGCCAAATGTTTTAAATCACGCCTTTACGGCCGAAAAGGATTTTACATACGCGGTCTCTTTCGAAGTAAAGCCCGAGTTTACTGTCCAAGATTATGTGGGGTTAGAAATAGAAGTTCCCGAAGTAGTGGTAACCGAAGAAGAGATAGAAACGGAATTGAAGAAGCTGCAAGAAAATCATGCGCAATTAAAACCCTTAGAAGAATCTCGTCCGGTCAGAGAAAAAGATATGGTGCTCGTTGATTTTGAAGGGACCTGGGCTGGTCAACCTATTGAAGGCTGGAGAGTGGTTAATCATCTCGTAGAAGCGGGCTCCGGGACTTTAGTGGGCGATTTAGATAAAAACTTGATCGGCATGCACATGGGTGAGGAAAAAGATGTTAACCTTACCTTGCCGGCAGATTACTTGAAAAAAGACTTGGCCGGAAAGGAAATATCCGTCCATCTAAAAGTGAAAGAAATAAAGGAAAAAATCCTTCCCGAGGTAGATGATGAATTCGCCAAAGATTTGGGAGAATACCAAACGATCAAAGATCTTAAAGAGCATTTAAATAACTTAATTACCGAAAGAAAAAAAGAAGAAATACGGCAAATTACGAAGGAGAAAATTTTAGATAAGTTAGTTGCTCAGCATTCTTTTTCCGTGCCCAAGAGCATGATCGAAAGGCAGGTGCAAAGCTTTTTAGCCCGAGCTGAGCTGCAGTTAGCCAGAGAAGGAAGGCGTATAGAAAGCGCTAGCCCAGAAGGGGAGAAGCTTCGCGAAACCTTTCTGCCTTTGGCTGAAAGAGAAATCCGCGGTAGTTTAATTTTGGAAAAGATTGCGGAAAAAGAAAAAATATCCGTAAGCGAATCTGAGGTGGATGCGCATTTGGAAAAGCTGGCCAAGCGTCTGAACCGCAGAGTAGAAGCTGTCAAGAACCTTTACCAGCAGAGGAATTTAATGGATGAACTGCGCCAGCAGGTCTTAGAAGAGAAGACTCTTGATTTTTTAATAGAAAAAGCTAAAATAAAAATTAGCCCGCATACGGATTCTAAGCCAGCAGAACAAGCCAATAAGGGGGATAAGGAATGAATTTGATTCCCATTGTGGTCGAGCAAACTTCCCGAGGCGAACGAGCCTATGATATTTATTCTCGTCTTCTCAAAGACCGGATTATCTTTATCGGCACTCCGATAGATGATTACGTAGCCAATTTAGTTATTGCGCAACTTCTTTTTTTAGAAGCGGAAGATCCGGATAAGGACATTCACATTTATCTTAACTCGCCAGGAGGGCTGGTAACAGCCGGATTGGCCATTTATGACACCATGCAGTACATTAAGCCTAAAATTTCTACTCTTTGCATGGGTCAGGCAGCGAGCATGGCCGCTGTGCTCTTGGCCGCTGGCGAGCCGGGCAAACGTTTTGCTTTACCCCATTCGCGGATTCTTATTCATCAGCTCATGGGGGGCGTGCAAGGGCAAGCTACGGATATTGCGATTCATTCCAAAGAAATTTTGCGCATGAAGGATGAAATTAATCAAATTTTGGCTTACCATACTAAGCAGCCCTTAGAAAAAATAGAGAAAGACTCGGAAAGAGACTTTTTCATGAATGGCCAGCAGGCCAAAGAATATGGTCTGATTGATGAAGTAATTTATAAAAAGACACCACCGCTGAGCTTGAAAAATAATTGAGACTAAAGGAAAATAGTGCCTGATCGAAGGGGAGCAGAACGTTTTGGTTCTCTTTATTGCTCCTTTTGCGGTAAAAGCCAAGAGGAAGTGAGGAAACTTATTGCTGGCCCAGCCGTATATATCTGCGATGAATGCGTGGCCCTGTGCAATGAAATCATAGCCGAAGAAATTGAAAAAGAAGAAGCTGCCTTACGCAAGTCGACTGTTCCCAAACCCGCCGAGATAAAAGCTATCCTCGATCAGTATGTAATCGGTCAAGAAAGAGCCAAAAAAATTCTGGCTGTTGCTGTCCACAATCATTATAAAAGGATAGAGTCCCGCCAGGATGCAGATGGAGTAGAGCTGCAAAAATCGAATATCTTGCTCATTGGGCCCACCGGTTCTGGAAAGACGCTTTTAGCGCAGACTTTGGCCCGCATTCTCAATGTGCCTTTCACTATTGCCGATGCCACTAGTTTGACCGAAGCAGGTTATGTAGGAGAGGATGTAGAAAATATAATACTCAATCTGCTGCAGGCAGCAGATTTTGATGTCAGTAAAACCCAAAGAGGCATTGTCTATATCGATGAGATTGATAAGATTTCGCGTAAATCTGAGAATCCTTCCATTACCCGCGATGTTTCTGGAGAGGGGGTACAGCAGGCCCTCTTGAAAATTATTGAAGGAACTATTGCCAATATTCCTCCCAAGGGAGGAAGAAAACATCCCCAACAAGAATTTATTAAAGTCAATACGCAGAACATCCTGTTCATCTGCGGGGGAGCATTTGTTGGTTTGGATCGCCTAATTGAACAGCGCATCGGATCAAAAAGCGTGGGTTTTGGCGCGGATATCAAGAGCCGAGCGGAGAGACGGTTGGGAGAAATTTTGGGCGAAGTTCAGCCTGAAGATTTATTAAAATTCGGATTCATTCCCGAATTTATTGGCCGCTTACCAGTAATAGCTACTTTAGATGATCTTGATGAAGCGGCTTTGGTGGCCATTTTAAGGGAGCCTAAGAATGCGTTGATTAAACAATACCAGAAGTTGTTCGAGTTTGAAAAAGTTAAGTTGCGCTTTACTGAGGGAGCGCTGGTGGCCATTGCTCGGGAAGCTCTGAAGCGGAAAGCTGGAGCACGCGGCCTGCGGGCTATTTTGGAATCTATAATGTTGGATATAATGTACGAGATTCCTTCCCAAAGTAATATCCGCGAATGCATCATCAATGAAGATACCATACTTAAAAAAGAAAAGCCCATTGTGCTTTACGAAAAAAAAGCGGAGTCCGCTTAGTCTCCCCGAATCCTTCATTAATATCCAGTAAGCCGTGAGGGCTTACCCCAAGATAAATATCTCCTAATTCAATGTAGGGTAAGGGCTTGTCCCTTACCTTAAGCGCCTCATAAAGAATTGGCCCCTCAAATTTATTTAAGAAGATTTCTGCAGAGGTCTCTTATTGAGATCTCTGCAGAAGGGACTTTTCGGCTACTCCGATGAAAGCAGAAGTCCAGAAACCATTTGAAAATACTGGATGCTGTTTCCGCCGGAATGACGGCATTACATCCCGAGGGACTTTTTCAGAGATCGCGAAAAAAGCTGACCGTCGAGCAGTTTTATTAATCGGAGCAATTAAATATTTACAGTTATCACTCTTATCTTATTCCGTGGTCTGGCTTTATCGAGTTTCCCCAATGAAATTTTCTCATAATTACACATAAAGAAATAAAATGACGTGCGGCAAGGGACAAGCCCTTGCCCTACATTTGAGGTTTTCTTTAATTTCTCGTAGGGCCAGCCCTTGGGGCTTGCCGAACCACGCATTAAGATGTCGTTTATTTTATGCTGCCATTAATAATATTTCTTGCCCGCAGTAAATAGGCGGGAGAGGGGAGCCTCTCTCCCGCCCGCCTGAATTAAGCTGGAATTTAAAAAATGATCGACGGTCAGCGAAAAAGGTTCTTGACACAATATGGGGTTTTTAGTAGTTTGTCATTGAAGGAATAAAATTTATGAGTGCTATCAAAGAAAAGGAAGACCAGCAATTTTTGCGCTTTAAGATTTTGTATGAGGTTGCCCGTATTCTCAACTCTGCGCTCAATATTGAAGAGGCTTACCCGCAGATTTTAAAAGCTATGGCCAAACAAATGGGTATAAAGCGCGGAGGTATTATTTGGTGGAATAAAGAAAATAATAAATGGGAAATGCTCGCCGCTCATGGCCTTTCGGGTGAAGAATTGCGCAGAAGAAAAGATTATTTCGGTCAGAACATTATTGAAACTTTGATGGAAAAAGGGCAGATGGCGGCCATCTTGAATAAAGGAGAAGATTTTTGGTTTTATGATGGACGGGCAAAAAACCTGCCCCAGCGGGTGCATATCTCCTTTTTGTGCGCCCCCATAAAGATTCAAGGAACTATTTCGGCCATTATGGGTGTTGATCATTTGTTTGAAGAACCAGTCAAAATTACGGAAGACTTTCTTTTAATGGAAGAAATTTGCCAGCTCATCACGGAAGGTTTGAAGATCAGAAAAGTCATGGCGGCGGAGATGCGCGCTCTCCTCGAAGAGAATTGGACTTTTCGCAAAGAATTAGAAGCTCTGGGAAAGAATTTAGCAAATGCTACCCGGAAAATCCCCTTGACCGAAATTTTAGAAGAAAGAATTTCTCGGATGATAGCAGAGATGAAAGTCGACCCCCGATCTAACGGGCACCTTTATGAGGATGTAATAAAAGTGGTAGAGAGAACTTTGCTTTCTTCAGCTTTGGAAAAAACCAAATACGTGCAGTTGCAAACAGCTCGATTTTTGGGAATTAATCGCAATACTTTACGCCGCAAAATGAAGGAACTAGGGATTAGTCCTCAGGAGAAGTGATGTTTACAAAAACCCTTTAGGCTTCGTTGCTGCAGGAGAAGATTCCTTTCCAGCTTCTAAGCCAGATTGCTCCAAAATATATTTATCATCCCCGGGATCGGGCTTAAACTCAAGTTGCCGCCTTTTAGCTTCTTTGATATAAGACCCCTCTTTGAGGCGGATTTCCCCCATGGGCACGACCACAATCGCCGATTCTCCTTGAATAGGGCATTTCTGTTCGCACCATCCGCAGCCGTTACATTTTGAAGGAATCACCACTGGGCGCCGAAAGCCTTCAATTGTCCGGAAGACGATGGCATTATATGGGCAGATCTCATCACAGATTAAGCAGATCTTATTTTCGGCCCAAACCAAACACATTTCTCGGCGTAAAACGGCCGTGCCTATTTTCGCATGATTTTTTTCTTCTAAGCTTAAAGCGCGAATCGCTTGCGTGGGACAAACTTGACCACAAATATTGCAGTTTTGTTCACAGGCCGCAAAACGCAGATCTAACTTGGGAGTCCAAAGTCCAGCTAAGCCAGACTCCCAGAGAGAAGGTTGAAGAGTGTTGGTGACGCAAGACTTCATGCATTCGCCGCACCGAATACATGTTTTTAAAAATTCGTCTTCGGGAATTGCGCCCGGGGGACGAATTAGCCAACTTTTGCCTTGCAAGGGTGTATAGGGTGTGCGGTCGGTTAAGAAGGCGAGAACTAAACCAAAAGGAATTCCGTATAAAAATTCCCTGCGGGAAAAGTCAGGTGAAGAATGCTCACCCGCAATAGAAGAAGAAAGTTTCGGCAAAAAAGATATGGCTTTTTCCGGACAAACTTGAGCGCAGGTGCGGCATTGGATGCATTCGCTAAAGTGAGTTTGGCGGGGATCAACGGCCACGGCTCCCATGGGGCAAGATTTCTGGCATTTTAAACACGAAGTACAATTTTGATTTACGCGGCGCTTAAAAACTCCTAGGGGTGATATGAGGCTGAGCAAGGCACCCAGCGGGCAGAGATAACGACACCAAAAACGGGAAGCATACCGATTCAAAAAAATAATTAAGCCAAAGATTAAAAAAGTAATTAAAGACATATAGTACACTGGCTGGGCATAATGGGAGTGCTGCAGAGTCGACCAGCCGAAGATGGTACTCAAAGGCCGCAAAATATCTAAAATTAAATTAAAAATAGTTATGACCAAAGGGTACAGAGTAAAGGTGTAAAAGCGCGTCAGGATGGGTATAGGATCAAAAAGGGCGGATATAGTCAATCCTCCCAGAGCAGCACTAAGGGTGATAAGTAATAAGTAGAATTTTAGGCGACGCAAGACTTTATCTTTGGCGAAATGAAAAAATTTAATCTTCCGCCAAAAGAAAAAATGGCCAAGGTCGATAGTAACCCCTAAGGGGCATACATACCCGCAAAAAAAACGGCCAATGAAAATGGTGGCGCCAACAATAATTATGCTCCATAAAGCCCGGGCGATATATTCCTTTTTAGCTAAAAGGGCACTTAAGGTCAGCAGGGGATCTAAACGGAGATAAAGATCTGCAGGCAGCCATTCTGGTAAGCCATAGGCGGCAAAAATAAATAAAAGAGTAAATAGAAAGAGCGATAAGGCCTGAAGAAAAGCCCTCATACTTTGCCCTGGAAGATTTTTAACTGATCTATATCTATCTTTCCCAAGCCACGTTGGTGAGCAACCAGCAGATGCTCAACTTGGCGGGCCTTAAATTTTTGCCCATACCAGGGGGCTACGGAAACTCCGTAAGCATCTACGGCCACCGGGTCTATTCCGGCAATTATCAAATTTGGTTTTAATACTTCCCCCGGGCCACCAGGACCGCCGGTGACTAAAGCACGGGAGGCATCAAGGATGGTAAGTTGGGGTCTTATTACCGTGGCTAAGTCAGCCAAGGCCTGATTAATATTGTAATCAAAGTGAAAGCTTTTTCGGTCCCAAATCAAGCCCATGAGCCCTTTTATACCCATACTTATTCCGGTAGCTGAATGTGATTTGGTGACGGGCAAATTTATCAACACCTGACTTTCTAAGACGTCTTTCATGATTTCCACTCGATTTAAAACTTTACCCTGCGGAACTTTGACTTCGCGAAAAAATTTTCTTTCTTCTAAGGCCAGAACCCGCACGTTGGGTAGACCTTTACAAGCATCCCTAATCCCTGATTTTTCTAAGCATAGCTCCCCGCGCCCCAAAGGATAATCGAGCACGAGTACTTGAGCGGCTCCTGCTTCCAAGCAGGCCCGAGCCACGGTCACGACCACCTGGGGATGGGTATTGCATCCAAATTCCGGGGGGCGAGAAAAGGACATATTGGGTTTGAGAACTACCCGTTGCCCTTTTTTGACGAAACGCGAAATTCCCCCCATCACTTCTAAGGCTTTTTGGGTAGCCGCTGCCGGCTCGCCGGAGATGACGACTAAATCATATTTTTCTTGGGCTTTTAATATGGAGGACTGACCAATTAATCCGATGGCCAGACCAGTGCCCGCAATTTTTAAAAATTCCCGCCTGTTCATTTTATCCTCCATTCTTATATCTATTTTAAAATGATTTTTTGGAAAAGCAAACAGCAAATAATCTTGCGCAGTAATTCATTTTTAATTTCGCCTCTCCCGCCTGTTACCTGCTGGCGAGAAATATTAAAACTGTTAGACGGTTAACAATAATGCCCCTTGACAAGGAATGGATTTTGTAATATCAAGAATCTATTGTAAAATTTTGTATGGGAATTGAGTCATGTGTCCTTCCAGTTCTAAAGGGTCTTTGGTCAAAAAGTTAGAGGCCCTCTCTAAAATAAGTAAAGCTATCTCTTCCGAATTATATTTAGAAGATATATTGCGTTTAATCGTCGTCGTAACCGCAGAAGTTATGAAATCAAAGATCTGTTCTTTATGGCTGTTAGATGAACGGGATAATGCTTTAAAAATAAGGGCTACGCAATCAATGAGCGAAGAATACTTGAAAGAGCGGAGCTTGAAGTTGGGAGAGGGAGTAGTGGGTTACGTGGCCCAAGAGAATAAACCGATGATGATTTATAATGTGCTCAAAGAACCCCGGTATAAAGAAAAAGAGTTGGCGCGCCGGGAAGGCCTTGTGTCTATGCTTAGCGTCCCCATGACCGTGAGGGATAAAGTAATAGGGGTTATTAATTGCTACACTTCTTTCCCTCATAAATTTACCAAAACGGAAGTGGAAGTATTTTCTACGGTGGCTAATCAAGCAGCTATTGCTATCGAGAATGCCGGTTTGATCATGAAGGCCAAGATGATTGAAGATGAATTAATCTCGCGAAAAGTAATCGAAAGGGCTAAAGGAATTTTAATGAAAGAACAAAATTTATCAGAAGAAGAAGCTTTCCGGCGTATACAAAAAAAGTCTATGGATTTAAGGAAATCTATGCGCGAGATTGCCGAAGCGATTATTTTAGCTAATCAAGTTTAATTTTTAAAAATGCTGACCGTCGATCATTTTTTAAATTCCCGCTTAATTCAGGCGGGGGAAGAGAGGCTCTTTAAAATGAGGCACGTATTCTTCCATAGGTTAGGGCGGGGAGATAGACATTTATTTTAAAAGAAGGAAGCTATTATTTAAGTTTATCTGGCTTAGAAAAATATTTCCCCGTTGTTCTTTGCGGAGGGAAGGTGGGGAAGAGAGATATGGTCATTTCCCAGCCGATTTTAATTTCGCCGCTCTCGCCCCGACTGTTTGCTGCTGACGAGAAATGTTAAAACTGTTAGACGGTCAGCAAAAAAGGTCTTGACAAAAAATAGGCTGTTTGCATAATAATATAACATTATGAATAAATAGTGGCCGTCCGAAGATGTACGGCCAGGAATGACAAAGGCGTCCAAATGGGCGCCTTTTTTGTTTTTGGCGCCCCAATAAAGAATTTTAAAAGGAGGGAGAAAAGAAAAATGACGTATAGTAAGCCAAATGCCAGCCCGGCAACAATGAGCCGAAACCGAGTATCTCCAGCGCCTCAATCAGGAATTTGTGTAACCTGCCTGGATGGCTGTCCTGGCCCATGCGAGGTTGGGCGGTCTGCGCTTCGAGGCCGAGAAATTCTTTATCCCCAACCTTTTGCCAAAGTTACTGCTGGAGCGGAGAAGGATTATCCCGTTGATTTTTCTCATTTTAATATTCAAGGATCCTGCGTGGGAGCAGTGGGAGTTCCAGCCGACTCTGATCGAGCAACTTTCCCGGCCGTGGATATTTCTACCACCATAGGAGCTAAAGAAAAGATTCGGCTAAAAGTTCCCTATTTTACGGGCGCTTTGGGCTCTACGGACATTGCCCGCATTCATTGGGAATCAATGGCCATTGCCGCGGCCATAACGGGAACTTTAGTTGTGGTGGGCGAAAATGTCTGTGGCATGGATCCAGATGCAGAATTTAAAAATGGCCAGGTGGTCAGATCTCCGGAAATGGAGCGCCGCGTGAAGATCTTCCAGCGATGGTATGATGGCTATGGAGGGATTATTGTCCAATACAATGTTGAAGATGGACGCTTAGGAGTTCCCGAATATGTGGTCGAGAAATTGGGCGTGGAAATTGTGGAGCCGAAATGGGGACAGGGGGCAAAAGATATTGGTGGAGAAGTAAAACTGTCCTCCTTAGAAAGAGCCTTGCAATTGAAAAGCAGAGGATATATCGTCCTTCCTGATCCCGAAGATCCGGTAATTCAGGAAGCTTTCAAGCAAGGTGATTTTAAAGAATTTGAGCGTCATTCCCGCTTAGGCATGGTTGACGAAGAAGGATTTCACAAAGAGATCAAGCGGCTACGCAAAATAGGGGTGAAGCATATTTCCCTTAAGACCGGAGCCTACCGCCCAGCAGATTTAGCTCGGGCTGTTAAATATGCCTCCGATGCCAAAATTGACTTGCTAACCGTGGACGGCGCGGGAGGAGGCACGGGCATGAGCCCTTGGCGGATGATGAATGAATGGGGTATTCCTACGGTTTATTTGGAGAGTTTGCTCTATCAGTTTATGGAACAATTAAAGAAAAAAAGAGCATATATCCCCGCTTGCGCCATGGCCGGAGGGTTATCGCTCGAAGACCATATATTTAAAGCCTTAGCTTTAGGAGCGCCATACATAAAGGCCATTTGCCTTGGGCGTGCTTCCATGACCGCGGCAATGGTGGGCAATACAGTGGGAGAGATGATAAAGAAGGGGAAAGTATCCCAAGATATTGCTAAGTATGGGACGGATGTGGACCATGTTTTTATCTTAGCAGCCAAGTTAAAAGAAAAATATGGCAAAGATTTTGAGAAAATTCCCACTGGAGCGATCGGCATGATAACCTACTTCGACCGCCTTAATGCTGGGCTACAGCAACTTATGGCCGGAGCACGGAAATTTGCTCTGCCGCATATAACCAGAGATGACATCTGTGCCCTCACCCGCGAAGCCGCTGAAGTATCGGGTATTTCTTACGTAATGGATGCTGACAAAAAAGAAGTAGCTAAGATCTTGAAGGGTTAAAACCGTTCGCCGAGTTAGGTAAAAATAGGGGAGGGGGATCAGTCTTCTTCCCCTATTTTTTTAATTCTAGCCTGGTATTATAAAATAATTTAAGAATGAAATTGCCTTATGAATAATCCGCATCTAATTAAAAATTTTTTATTCTTTATCATTTTGGTCCTCCTTTTATATTTTAAAGGCTTTGAGGCTGTCGCTTGGGCACTTAAGGGAGAAGAAATCACCAAGCCGATTAAAGCCCTTTCCGAACATGCTGCCTCCATGGATATGATCTGGACTTTGATCGCCTCTTTCCTCATCTTCTTAATGCAAGCAGGTTTTACTTTAGTGGAAGTCGGTTTTACGAGGGCAAAGAACGCTGGAAATGTGGTGATGAAAAATTTGGTAGACTTTGCCATAGGGGCCATCGGATTTTTCTTTGTGGGTTATGGGTTAATGTTTGGTGGCAGCTTGGGGGGTTTTTTAGGAGGTAGCGATTTTTTCTTGAGCCACCTGACCAAAGCTGGCCAAATAGACAATTGGAAATTTGCTAATTTAATGTTTCAAGTTGTTTTCGCGGCTACAGCGGCCACGATCGTTTCCGGAGCTTTGAGTGAGCGGACTAAATTTATTGGCTATATCTGTTATAGTGTGCTGATCAGTACTTTAATATATCCAATCGTCGGCCATTGGATTTGGGGAGGTGGCTGGCTGGCCCAAAAAGGCATGATTGATTTTTCTGGTTCCACCGTTGTCCATTCCGTAGGTGGCTGGGTCTCCTTGGCCGGAATTCTCGTTTTGGGGCCGCGGCTGGGCCGTTATAACCGTGATGGCTCCCTTAATCCTTTGCCCGGGCACAACATGCCCTTAGTGGCCTTAGGGGTTTTTATTCTGTGGTTTGGCTGGTTCGGGTTTAACACAGGTAATACGCTATCTGCTACCAATCCAAGCATTGCCCTGATTGCGGTTAATACTATTTTAGCAGGAGCGAGTGGTGCTCTGAGCACCATGATATTAACCTGGACTAGGCAAGGGAAGCCGGATGTGGGCCTGACGCTCAATGGCGTGCTTGGAGGACTTGTTTCTTGTACGGGAGGCATTGCGATAATCAGTCCTTTTAGCGCCGCCATTATTGGCTGGATCTCCGGATTTATTCTTTATTTGTCCTTGAAAAGTTTAGAGCGGCTACGCATTGATGATCCAGTAGGAGCAATTTCCGTACACGGGGCCAATGGCATTTGGGGAACTTTGGCCGTAGGTCTTTTTGCTCAAGATAAGTATGTGCAAAATAGCTTAGGGTTTAGCATAAATGGATTAATTTTTGGAGGAGGAACTGATCTTCTTTTAGGGCAAGCGCAAGGAGTATTAGTTGTTTTCCTCTGGGCTTTTCCTTTAGCTTGGGCATTTTTCCAAATCCTCAATTCTACTGTTGGGTTGAGGGTGACCCCAGAAGAAGAAATAAGGGGACTTGATTTTGGGGAACACTCCATGACCTCTTATCCACTTTTTGATGAATTGCAAAAAAAACAGGAAGAAATCGTGGCCGAACTTAAAAGGGTAAGAGAACTTTCTGCCCTCCACGAAATCGGGCAGTCGATGCACACCTTAAATTTAGAAGAAATTTTAGAATTAATCTTGAAAGGAGTGACTCAGGGAATTGGTTTCGACCGCGCCCGCTTATATTTGCTCGATGAAGAGAAAAAGCAGTTGAATTGTAAAGTGGCGGTGGGCATAGATAAAGATAAGATTCAAAAAATCAGCTTGCCCTATGATGCCCAAGATAATATTTTATCCCGAGCTATTAAAGACAAACGACCCTTCATTGTAGAAGATGCCCGCCGTGACCCCCGCGTAAACAAAGATTTAATAACTTTCTTAGATGTAAAATCCTTGGCTGCTGTGCCCTTATTATCTCGGCAGAAAGTCTTAGGCGGGATCGCGGCCGACAATTTGACGAGTGCGGATCATATTAGTGAAAAAAAGGTACAATCTTTAATGATATTTGCCAATCAGGCGGCCTTGGCCTTAGAAAATGCCTTAATGTATGAAGAATTAAAAGCCTTTAGTAGCCAGCTGGAAGAAAGAGTGAAAAAAGCGGTCGCGGAGTTACAACAGACGCAAGAGCAGCTTATGCGCTCGGAGAAGTTGGCCACCTTGGGGCAATTATCCGCGGGAATTGCCCATGAGATTCGCAATCCATTAACCAGTATAAAAATTTTAATCCATTCTTTGGTCGATGAAGAAGCGACTCCGGCGTCCAGAGAAAAAGATTTAGCCGTAATCGAATCTGAAATTGAAAGAGTTAATAAAATAATTCGTCAATTTCTTGATTTTGCTCGCCCCCGTCCCCCGGCCTTGCAAAAACTTGACCTGCATAAGCTCTTGGAAGATACTTTGCATTTGGTAGCTTTTGAATTAGAAGCTCAGGAGATAATCTTGGAGAAGAATTTTATGGATAAAAATCCTTATGTAGCGGTGGATGGAGAACAAATGAAGCAAGTTTTTTTAAATATCCTCCTGAACGCCATCCAAGCTATGCCTCAGGGAGGAAAATTGACTGTGGCTACTTTCCAAGAAAACCTCCCCTCCTTAGGCGAAGAATTAGTAGTCTCTTTTCGAGATTCTGGAGAAGGGATACCGCCTGAGATAAAAGAAAAAATTTTTGAGCCTTTTTTCAGCACCAAAGAAGAAGGCATAGGATTAGGGCTGCCCATTGTGCAGCGTATAATTGAAGAGCATAAAGGAAAGATTAGAGTAGAGAGTTATCCCCAAAAAGGTACAACTTTTTATATTTATTTACCGCTATCGTAGGTAAAGATATGGCCAGAGTATTAATTGTCGATGATGACCCAAGTATGCGTTATTCATTGACTCGCCTGCTGCAAGCAGATGGCTTAGAAGTCTGCGCTGGTAAGAATGGCGAAGAAGCCCTCCATCTCTTTGCGGAGAATAAGCCAGATTTGGTCATTATGGACATAAGGATGCCCGGACTGAGTGGCCTAGAAGTTTTAAAAATAATAAAAGATCAAGATCCCAAATCCTTAGTAATTCTGATGACCGCCTTTGGCACTACAGATACGGCTATTGAAGCCATGAAGTTTGGGGCCTTTGATTATATTCTCAAACCTTTCGCTGTGCCGCAGATGAAGAGGTTAGTGATGCGGGCCCTGGAAATAGCGCAGATGATGAAAAAAGTAGTTTCTTGGGCTGGCCAGCCCCAACAAACCAGCGAGGGAGAAGCCATTGTGGGTTCATCTTTGGCTATGCAAGAAATTTATAAGATTATTGGACAAGTAGCCCCGACAGAGGTTACTGTGCTTTTGCGTGGCGAAAGCGGCACCGGCAAAGAATTAATTGCCCGCGCTATATATCACCACAGCAGCCGAGCTGATAAACCTTTTTTGCCCGTGAACTGTGCCGCCATACCCGAAACCCTTTTAGAAAGTGAGCTTTTTGGTCATGAAAAGGGAGCCTTTACTGGGGCTTTAACCAGGCGCATTGGCAAATTTGAACAGGCTCAAGGAGGAACAATTTTTCTGGATGAAATAGGAGATATGACCCCGGCCACCCAGGCTAAAATTTTACGCGTTTTACAAGATGGCCAGTTCGAAAGATTAGGAGGAAGTGAACGAATTACGGTTAATGTGCGGCTAATTGCGGCTACCAATAAAGATCTGGAGAAAGCCATACGGGAAGGTAGTTTCCGGCAGGATTTATATTACCGTTTGCAAGTAGTTACCATCTTTCTTCCTCCTTTGCGAGAACGCAAAGAAGATATACCAGAGTTGGTAAGTTATTTTTTAAAAAAGTTTGGTCCCCAAATTAACCCCAATGTGACCGAAATCTCTGCGGAGGCGTTGGAAAAATTAATGCGTTACTCCTGGCCAGGCAATGTCCGGGAATTAGAAAATGTTATCAAGCGCGGATTAGTATTAGCCAGAGGCTCCGCTCTCCTCTCAGATGATTTTCCCTTAGAAGATACTCGGACCGTAGATCTGCAAAAGCAGATGGATTTGGAAGAAAAACTGGAGCTGCTCATAGAGCCGGTCTTCAAAGAACTCAAAGAATTGGCTCGGTCTTCTGGCCAAATAGACTTTATTTCCGTGATCGAAAAGATGCTCATAAAAAAAGCTCTCCAGGAGACCAAAGGAAATCAAGTACAAGCAGCGACACTCTTAGGGATTAATCGCAATACCTTGCGTTCTAAGATGGAGCGTTATAAGATCAGAAAAGATGTAACTATTGCGGAGGACGAATAAAAAGTAGAAAGGAGAAAAATATGGCCCTAAATTTTGAGGCGGTGGGTAAAGTTTTCGGTCCTTATGAATTTACTTATGAGGAAAGGGATTTAATTATTTATGCTTTGGGGATAGGCTTTACTAAGGATGATTTGACCTATGTTTATGAAGGAGCTAAGGATTTTAAAGCTTTTCCTACCTTTGGAGTGATCCTGCCGGCCAATGCGGGAGCAGAAGCCTTCCTTTCTACGAAAGCCAATTTTGCTATGGTAGTCCATGGGGAGCAAACCCTGCAGATCCATAATCCTCTTCCCCGCAGAGGAACAGTGTTAACAACCACCGTAATCGAAGGTATATATGACAAAGGATCTGGAGCGCTCATCGTCATGCGCTTTGACTCGCAGGATAAAAATGGTACGCCTTTATGCACCAATTGGGCGGGAGTTTTTGTTCGCGGAGCAGGAGGTTTTGGCGGCTCTGCGCAACCCAAAAAGGAGCTACCGCCTCTTCCTGCTAAAGATCCTGATTATGTCTTTGATGCCCCTACTGATCCAAACCAGGCTGCCCTTTATCGAATGTCCGGCGATCGTAACCCACTGCACATCGATCCGGCCGTAGCTAAAGCCGTAGGGTTCGCCCAACCTATTCTTCACGGCCTTTGTACATATGGAGTAGTTTGCCGGCGTTTTATAAAAGAAGTATGGCAAGGGGATGCTGACCGGATAAAATCTTATGCCGCCCGCTTCAGCGCTCCCGTCATTCCCGGAGAAACGCTCCAAGTAAAGGTATGGTCTCCGCACAGCAACTTATATCTTTTAGAAGCCTATAATGATAGAGGGCAGGCTGTATTGCGCAACGGGGTAATAGAGAGTAAATAAACAATCACCGCAAAGATCGCCGAGAACGCCAGGAAAATTAATGGAGATCTTTTAAAAAACTGACTTTTCGGTCACTCCCGCGAAAGCGGGAGTCCAGAAATTCCTTGAAAATACTGGATTCTGGCCATCCCAGGAATAATGGAATGGCCTTTTTAAGAGGTCGCTAAATTAAAAATAGAATCAAAGTCAAGCTGGGGGAATGACTTCCACAGGACGAACTTCTTTTAGGGTAATGGCTTCAGCCGGACAAGTTATCGTGCATACACCGCATCCCACACATTTTTCCGGAATGATGCGGGCTTTCGGTTCCTGCCCTTCTAATATAATGGCGCCAAAAAAGCAACGCTCTAAACAAACGCCGCAACCTAAACAATCTTCATGGTTGACTAAAGCTTGGAATCGACTGGGATCAACAAATTTGCGGGGATTGGGCAGCTTCCAGTTAATACAACAATCTCGGCAGCAGTTGCAAATGATGTGGTCAACTTTTTGGCGATTATCGACTATATGGATTAAGCCTTCTTTTTCCGCTAAATGCAGAATGTTCATGGCTTCTTCTTTGGATATGGCCCGGCCCGTTCCTCTTTGGAGGGCATAATCAGCAGCTCGATTCACCTGAATGCACACCTCAAGGGGCTTGCCACATTTACCGTCAACTACCCGACATGTGCAGCGCGTAACCGCTAAATTTCTAGCCTGATTAACTATTTCGCGCACATCTTCAAAGGCCAAAACTTTAGCTTTGGACTCAATGGTGGCGCCCACGGGGATAACGCGGACCGCTGGCCTGGGCAGGAAGGCTTCCACCACTCTCCCGAAATCCGCCCATTCTTTTTCGGTATATTCTTTCCAAAGGTCAAGAAATTCGCGAGTGGCCCCGGCCCAAAGGACAGAGCTATCATGAAATTGCGGAACAGTTTTAACTCGATAATATTTGGGCTCGCCCTCTTTCTTTGATTGAAAAATTAGCCCTTTTTGGAATAAGTGCTGGATCATGCTTTCGACTTCTACTTGAGAAATGCCGCTTTTAGTGGCTAATTCCGAAGCCGTGGCCGGCGGGAAAGCGTTCAGGAGGATCTTAATTTCCTTTTCATCGGCAATTTTTTTAATAATCTGGGGCAAAATCTTTGATTCACCACCACCTATAATTTTGGAAAATTCTTGATAGAGCGTATCTCCTTCCATATTTTTTTATTATCTCCTTTGGCTTCCAAAAAAAATCTTCAAACTCTATATTTGAACAACAAAGGCGGTAATCTTTTATAATAAATGACCTCATCAAATATTCTTTTCCGTATTTTTACATTCCACCTTAGGTTCATGTTCAAAAATTAAACTAACTTAAAATTTATTCTTTCGTCAATCAAAAATTGATGGTACGCTAACAGGTAATGAGCACATACCTAATTAAAAGCTTTTTCTTGATTATGCTTACTTTAAGCTTGGGCTGTGCATCTTTGGAGAAGATCTCGGAAAAAATTCTGCCCAGAGATAATTATTCCCGAATATATGATTTAAATTTTTCTGATTTCCACCCCAAACTTAATTCTTTTCTCCAAGGATATGCCCGAAAGAATAAAGGAAGTTCTTTCCAAATCCGCCGTCTGGGAAGGGAAGAAGTTATTTGGCGGGGCATATTCAAAATGAGAAATTCTCCCGAAAGTTTTCTGGTGGAAATTTCCAACAAAGATGCCGGGCAAAAGAAAAGCAAATTGGAGATAAAGTTCATAGGGGATAAATCTCAGAGAACTTCAACTTCCTGGGAAAGGGCCTCGGCAGATTTTTTTCAGGCCGTAGAAGAAGACCTGAAAATAACTCCCCAAAGTTATTGAGATAGATTTTACCCATCTTGCTAAATTTTGAGCACATTGGTTTAAATCATTGATATAAAAAGAAGATCGCCAAAAGAAATGGCCTTTTTCTTTCCATGCTGCCTAAAATTAAAACTTTTTTTAAAATATTCATAACGAAATTCAAACCCAAATCATTCAATTCTATTGGCTTTTTTACAAAAAATAATTTTTGAACAAGATTGGCATCCCCCTTGAATATCCCTGGCAAATAAAAACTTTAATTAAGATTAAAGGGGGAAATATGGGCAAGATAGATCCAGGAGATACAGCCTGGTTATTAACTTCGGCAGCTCTTGTGCTTTTAATGACGCCGGGGTTAGCTCTTTTCTATGGAGGAATGGTGCGGGCCAAAAATGTATTGGGAACAATTATGCATAGCTTTTTTATCATGGCTTTGGTGACCATTCAGTGGATAATATTTGGCTATAGCCTGTCTTTTGGAACTGATATAGGGGGAATTATAGGAAGTTTTTCCTGGTTTGGATTGAGAGGAGTGGGCTTAGATCCCCATCCTGATTACGCACCGACTGTTCCCCATCAAGCATTTATGATCTTTCAAGCCATGTTTGCCATAATAACGCCAGCTTTAATTACTGGGGCATTCGCGGAAAGAATGAAGTTCAAGACTTTCGTGCTTTTTACTCTCTTATGGAGTACCTTAGTTTATGATCCTTTAGCGCATTGGGTGTGGGGAGTTAAGGGTTGGATGCGGGAAATGGGCGCTTTAGATTTTGCGGGAGGTACTGTGGTGCACATAAACTCAGGAATCTCCGCCTTAGCTGCCGCGCTCCTCATCGGGAAGAGAAAAGGTTATGGTTTAGAACCCATGGCGCCCCATAATCTGCCCATGACGATCACCGGAGTGGGAATACTCTGGTTTGGTTGGTTTGGTTTTAATGCGGGCAGTGCTATTGCGGCTGGCAAATTAAGCGTGAGCGCTTTTGTCGCTACGCATGTAGCTACAGCCGGGGCTGCTTTTTCTTGGTTGTTTATTGAATGGTTGATCAAAGGAAAACCGACTACCTTAGGCGGGGCCAGTGGGGCCGTAGCGGGATTGGTGGCTATTACCCCTGCCTCCGGGTATGTAGGTCCTATATCAGCTTTGATTATTGGTTTGGGCGGTGGCATTTTCTGTTATTTGGCTGTTCTCATGAAGAACAAATTTGGGTATGATGATAGTTTAGACGTGGTGGGTATTCATGGAATAGGAGGAACCTGGGGGGCAATTGCTACAGGTTTGTTTGCTTCTAAGGCCATTAATGAAGCTGGTAATAATGGCTTGTTTTTCGGCAATGCCCAGTTATTGGGAATACAAATAATCAGCGTGTTGGTTACCTGGATTTATGCCTTTGGCGTTACTTTTATCTTGCTCAAAATTTTAGATCGGTTGATGGGGCTAAGGGTTAAAGAAGAGGAAGAAGAAGATGGTTTAGATTTAAGCCAACACAATGAAAAGGGATATAATTTTTAGGGCCAAACCCAAAACGTAGCCTTTCTGAATAAGGAAGATGGGCGGGGAGGTATAAATGAAAAAAATAGAAGCGATCATTAAGCCGTTCAAATTGGATGAGGTGAAAAATGCCCTTAGTGCTGTGGCCGTGCAGGGCATGACCGTTACTGAAGTGCGGGGTTTTGGCAGGCAAAAGGGCCACAAAGAAGTTTACCGGGGGGCCGAATATGTAGTGGAATTAGTTCCTAAAATCAAGATTGAAGTAGTGGTTCCTGACCAAGTAGTCACCAGAGTAGTGGAAACAATAGCTAAGGCCGCTAAAACTGGCAAAATTGGAGACGGTAAGATATTTGTCTTACCGGTGGAGGATGCGATAAGGATTAGGACAGGAGAGCGGGGCGAAAACGCTTTATAAACCATAATAAGCGAGTTAATCTTCTTTACGAATTTGAAATTTAAGATGTGCCCATTAGTCAATTTAGAAGATATTAAAAGGTTCTACCTAAAAGGCCGAGATTGGCTGAAAAACCGCCATGAAGAAGGAATTGCTGGCGGGGAGTACGGTCAGGCTCATGCTGATTTAATGGATAGAGTGCTCCGCGGCTTATTTAAAATAGCTTTTCAGGATGAACAATTAGAGGAAAATATTACGTGCCTGGCTAGAGGAGGTTATGGCCGGGAAGAACTTAGCCCTTATTCGGATATAGATCTTTTAATCCTCCATGCGCCAGGAAAGGGGAAAAAAATAGAGGAATGGATTAGAAGGATGCTATACCCGCTTTGGGACTGGGGATTGACCTTGGGTTATACGATTCAAACTCCGCCAGAAAGTTGGCGAGCAAGCGCCAAAGATTTGGATCTTTTCATTTCCTTTTTGGATGCGCGCTGGGTAGCGGGGGACAAAAAAGTTTTTTATGAGTGGGAAAGAAAATTATGGGAAGTAGTCGCCCGAGGCAGAGAGCAAGATTTAATCTTAAAAATTCAGCAAACAATAAAAGATAGACACAAACATTATGGGGATTCAGTTTTTATCCTGGAGCCGGAGGTAAAAGAGGGAAAAGGGGGGTTGCGAGACTACCACGCCGCTTGGTGGGCGGCTAAAATTAAATATCGCCTAAGCACGACCAGAGAATTAACCGAAAAGAAAATACTTTCCGAGAAAGAATGGCACACGCTACGGAAGGCTTTAAATTTTCTATGGCGGGTGAGAAATCAACTTCATTATTTCTATCAACGCCGCGAAGACCGCCTCTCTTTCGAAGACCAGGAAAGAATTGCTTCATTACTGGGGTATAAAGAGCCGGAGATGGTTAAAGCGACCGAGCTTTTTTTACAGGATTATTTTCGCCATGCCCTCCATATCTATCAAATTTCTGCGCACCTCCTGGATAGGTGTCTCCACGAGCAAGCTTTTGCCTTGGGCGAATACAGAAAGCCAGCATCTGCTGAAATTTTTCCTGGTTTTTCCATTTATCATGGGAAATTAATAGCTACGGACCCATCTTTATTTGACCGCCAGCCTTTAGCCATTTGGAAAGCATTCGCTATTGTGCACAAATATGGCGTTGAGATGGATAGCCAGCTTAAAGAAATGATATCTGGGCAATTGGACGTGGTGGAGGAAAAATTCCGTTCGGCAGAGGAGTCTATTAAATACTTCTGGTCATTTTTCGCCGCCCGAGGAAATTTGTCCTTAGTATTAGAAACTATGCACGAGACTGGTTTCTTGCCAAAGTTTTTGCCGGAATTTGAGAAAATTCATTGCCAAGTCCAATATGATCGATATCACATTTATCCCGTGGATATCCATTCCATATATGCAGTGCGGGAGTTGGAAAATTTGGAAAAGGAGATTAACAGCCAATCTTATCCATTATTTGGCCAAATTATGAGAGAAATAGACGACCCAGGACTTCTGAAGTTAGGCGTATTTCTCCATGATCTGGGAAAGGGTGAGGGGGCTGCCCATGCCCGGCGAGGGGAAGATATTGCTGCGGGCATTGGACAAAGACTCAACCTTTCTCCTGAACAAATTGCCCATCTGCGGTTTTTAGTGCGGGAACACCAAACCCTTGTAGAAATCGCGCAAAGAAGGGACTTAAACGAAGAGAACCTTGTCCTGCGCTTCGCCCAAAAAGTGGGCGACGAAGAAAGGCTACGTATGCTTTATTTACTTTCTTTTGCTGATTTAAGGGCTGTTGGTCCCAATACTTGGAACGTATGGAAGGACACCTTAATGCGCGAATTATTTTTGAAGACGCTGCACGTTTTAGAAAAAGGTGCGGTATTTAAAAAAGATGATCAAGAATTAATCGAAAAAAAGCAAAGTGCGGTAATGGATCTTTTAAATGGGCAATTACCTCCCTGGAAAGTGACCCAATATCTGGTCAGCATACCCCTCAAACAGTTAGCCTGGCAAGAACCCCAAACTATCGCTCGCCATATGCTCATGGCGGAAAAACTTAGTGAGCAAAAGGTAGTATTGGATGGGGAAGAAAGGTCAGAGCAAGGATGGGGGGAGATAACCGTAGTCGCCCAAGATGAACCGGGGCTTTTTGCCAAAATTTGCGGAGTATTAACCGCTAATTCGTTGAATATCCTTTCTGCTCAAATAAATACTTGGGAAAATGGAATTGCCGTAGATATTTTTCAAGTTCAAAATTTAATTCCTGAATATTTGTTCTCCTTTCCCCGCTGGTCAAAGATCCAGGAAGAGCTTAAGGAAGTTTTAGAAAAGAAAAGGACCGTCGAAGAGCTGCTAGCCCGATTTTCTCTTCCCCTTCTTCATCGATTCTATCCGTCCCGGCAGACCCCCCGGGTGGAGATAGATAACGCGACCTCAGATTTTTATACTATAATGGAAATTTTTGCGGGCGACCGTCCAGGTCTGCTTTACCAAATTGCTCAAAAATTTTATACTTTAGGTTTGAATATATGGAGCGCAAAAGTCTCCACTAAAGTAGATCAAGTAGTAGATGTTTTTTATATCCAGGATGGGAGCGGCGCCAAAGTAACGGATAGGGAAAAACTTTTAAAAATTAAAGAAGAAATTTTAAACGAATTGGGAGAAGGAGCGATTAAATTTTGCGCCAACTGACTTTTTTTAAGCAATATGCCTATTTTTTATTCTGGTCATGACCAAAAAATATCATCATATTTTCGCCAGAATGGTTTTAGAGTAAGCTTGGAGGGATGGTAGCTAATGAATCAATAAATATATACTTTTATTTTCGGCCCGTGTATGGGAAAGGAGGTGATTTAAAGAAGAGTGGTTATATTGGTATGAAGATTGCTTAAAATAAAGAACAAATGTGCTGAGAGCAAGGTGGGAAAAATGGCAGCTATATTATTAGTCGAAGACAAAAATCAGGGACAAAATTTGTTCACCAAGATAGTCAAAAATGCTAAAGGCACGGGAGAAATTCCGGCAGGAAAGGTTTCTTGGGAAGAGGCCGTGCGGCAAATTTTAAAAGAGCTCATTAGAGAAATAAACGGCCCGGGTATTTATGAGCATATTATCAACAAGGTGGAGAGATTATTAATTGCGATTGTTATGGAAGAAGAGAAAGGAAATCAAGTGAAAGTTGCCCACCGTTTAGGGATAAACAGAAACACATTGCGCCGAAAAATAAAGGAGTTGGCCATTGTTTCCAGGGTGGTTGCTGAATAAAAAAGTGAATGTTCGAAATGAAGTAAAGGAAGTATGAAAATTAAAAAGGTAAGAGAAATTATAAAAAAGAGATAGAAAAGGAGGAATAGATGTCTCCAAAAGATTATAGCCGCGTGATAAAGATGATTGAGGAGAACGATATAAAGTTCATCAAACTTTGGTTTACAGATATTTTGGGGTTTTTAAAAAGTTTCACTGTGCCCAAGGAAGAAATTGAGAAGGCTTTTAATGAAGGAATTGGGTTCGATGGATCGTCTATTGAAGGATTTGTGCGCATTGATGAAAGTGATATGATAGCTGTACCTGATCCAGCCACTTTTGCCATTTTACCTTGGCGACCTAAGGAAAAGGGAGTAGCGCGGGTCTTTTGCGATATTTATACTCCTGACGGTCAACCCTTTGCTGGCGATCCGCGGTATGTTTTAAAGAAAAATTTAGAAAAAGCTAAAGAAATGGGGTTCACATATTACGTCGGACCAGAGTTAGAATATTTTTATTTTAAAGATCCATATAAGCCGGAAATTTTGGATAAGGGTGGGTATTTTGATTTAATTCCGCGGGATGAGGCTTTAGATTTGCGCCGGGAAACAGTTCTCTTCTGTGAAGCCTTGGGTATGAAAATAGAATATTCTCACCATGAAGTAGCTCCTTCCCAGCACGAGATTGATATGCGTTATGAGGAAGCCTTAACCATGGCGGATAATGTAATGACTTATCGGTTAGTGGTCAAAGAAGTGGCTTATCGACAAGGCGTCTATGCCACTTTTATGCCTAAGCCACTTTTCGGAGAAAATGGCTCAGGTATGCATACGCACATGTCATTGTTCCGAGGACCGCGAAATGCCTTTTTTGACCCACAGGGCAAATACCATCTTTCTGATACTGCCCTATACTTTATAGGTGGCTTATTGAAATATGCACCGGAAATTACTTCCGTCACCTGTCAATGGGTGAATTCTTATAAGCGGCTTGTTCCAGGATATGAAGCTCCGGTCTATCTTTCTTGGGCCCAGAAGAATAGGTCTGATTTAATAAGAGTGCCCATGTATAAACCAGGTAAAGAAGAAGCGACGCGGATCGAATTTCGCAGCCCAGATCCGGCCTGTAATCCCTATCTGGCTTTTTCAGTTATGTTAGCGGCTGGATTGGCGGGTATTAAAGAAAGAATTACGCCGCCGGAACCAGTGGAAGAGAACGTTTATAAGATGAGCGCTGCGGAACGGGAAAGAAGGGGTATTAAACAACTTCCTGGAAGTCTTTTAGAAGCAATTCAACTTACGGAAAAAAGCAAATTAGTTAGGGAGGCTTTGGGAGATCATATCTTTGAACATTTCATCGAAAATAAAAAATTGGAATGGGATCGTTACCGAATTCAAATAACTTCTTACGAATTGGAAAAGTACCTGCCGATCCTCTAAAGCAATAAATTAAGCAAAAGTGGAAGCATTTAAGCTGGCCAGTTTCTAAGCAAAAAGAGAAACTGGCCAGGAAAAGATAAGAATGCAGTTTTAAAAATATTAAAGTAAATTATTAAATTTAACTATTAAATATTTGGAAATTACAGATAAATAAATGTTAGTAATTTTTTACTGTGCTACACAAAAAGATAAGATAAAGGACCTCTTAAATTTCCAAATTTTTCCTAAGGGAGTAGAGACGAAAACCGTTGCTTTGCCCTGTTTAGCAAAGTTGGAGGTTATCCATTTGCTAAAAGCCATAGAAACTGGCGCTAAAGGAGTGGCAGTTTGGGGGTGTGCGGACAAAGATTGTTTATACTTTAATGGCCATGAAGTTGCCCGCGGCCGAATTCGCTACACTCATAGGATTTTAAAAGAAATTAGGGCCGAAGATTCTATTCTGCAATATTTCAGTGAGGGCATGGAGACTTCTGCCGAAATGGAGGAGAAGTTTATCAATTGGCTAAAAAATATTTTTCCCCAGACCTAAATTAGCATTTCTGATCTAAGGCCTAATTATAGCGGATTGTAGACCAAGGAGAGATTATGCCGCGCAAATATTTTTTGCACCCAAAACCAACCCCCGCGCGCTTTATAAGCCCGAGACCATTTGGAATAATAGAAGGTGCCGGTTGTTTGCATTGCTTCAAATGTGTGAAAAAGAATTGCCCCTATGAGGTATTTAAAAAAAGAAGATTTAATGAACGGGACCTTGGGGACACAGCAGACAGCCTTTGCCGCAACTGCTTTCGTTGCGTCCAGAGTTGTTATGGAAAAATTTTATTAAAAACGGCTAATCCAGAATATTGGCTGCAGGGAGATGAATATTGGACACCCGAAATTATAGCTAGTAATCGGGCCCAAGCGGAAACAGGACGCATTCCGGTGTCGGGTGGGGGATATAATGGTCCCTTTGCTGGTCCCCACTTTGATTCCATGTGGACAGATATGTCGGAAATAGTTCGGCCTACGCGCGATGGTATTCATGGCCGGGAATATATCAGTACTGCTGTGGATTTGGGAAAAAACCCAGGACCTTTTATTTTCCCAGAAGATCAAGCTAATCTGCAAAATTTACTGAAAGAGCTTCCACCTCGGGTAGAGATCTCTTTACCTCTCATTTTCGATCTTCTGCCTTTACAAGCCTATCGGCTGCCTCAGTTGGCGGCCTTGGGACAAGGAGCTCAGGAAGTCAATACACTCATGATTGTAAAAGCAGAAGAAATGGAAGGAAATCTGGAGCAATTCACCCCTTGGTTAATTCCTTTCCTGCCTGCTTTGGGAAAAGATCATTATCAGCTGCTTTCGAAAGTGCGCCTGGTCCAGGTTCCTTATTTAGACCGCCAGCAGACAATGAACATAGTAAAGGATATCAAAAAAATTAACCCCCAAATATTAGTTATCATAAGAATTCCTCTGCTTGGGCAAGCAGAAGATATCGTGCTGGATTTAGTCGACCTGGGTAGCGAGATTATCCACCTTTTAGCGGATGAACAGGGAAAAACCCCAGGTTCTCCACCGCAGTTGTTTCTTAAAGATATGATCAGAAAAATACACTTGCGTCTAGTTAAAGAAAAATGTCGTGACCAAGTGACCTTAATTTTTGGCGGTGGTATAGCCTTAGCAGAGCACCTGGCCAAAGCAATAATTTGCGGGGCTGACCTTGTTTCCATCGATTTGCCGCTTCTTTTGGCAATGGAGTGTCGCCTTTGTCGTGGGTGTCTAAAAGGTAGATCATGTCCAGTAGAAATAGAAAATGCTAACCCAGATTGGGCTAGACAAAGAGTAGTTAATCTCCTGGCCGCCTGGCATGGGCAGATTCTGGAAGTATTGGGAGCTATGGGGATAAGAGATGTGCGTCGTCTAAGGGGAGAGTCTGGTCGGGCGATATTTTTGGCTGAAATTGAGCAAGAAACTTTTGGGCAAATTTTCGGCCTAGTCAGCAAAACCCAAGAGGAGAATTATGTCTCGGCTACCCAAAATTGAAAATGCCCGCTCGCGCTTCCGCAATCCCCTGGGCAAATATAAGATCTATAGGGGAAAAGAATGCCAACACTGTGGGCTTTGCGCCCAGCTTTGTCCTCAAGGAGTACACCAGCAATTGGGAAAGAAAATGTTAAGTCCTGATGATGAGTTATGCTGGGGGCCTTCTTGCCGAGAGTATGAGTTCTGTTGCTTGAACCGGTGCCCGCAAGGGGCCCTGTCCCTTTCTTTAAATCCCAGTTTGGCAGCCCTTAAGGATTATCGTTGGACCCCAGATTTGCTTATCGCTACTTGGCAGCAGGCCGAAACGGGTACTTTGCCTTATACTGACGTAGAGTATCGGGTTGGAGAATCTGGAGGAGGATTTGATCGGCTGCGTTTCCGTTTCCCCCCCTCTACGGCGGTAGGTCAAATAAGCGATGATGAGGAAGTGCCGATTTCTCTTCTTCTTAATAGACGAAAAGATGGCCGCCCGCAAGTTGAAATTGCCCTTCCTTTTTATGGTGGCGGAATGTCTTTTGGTTCCGTAAGCCTAACCACCATGCTCTGTCGGGCAAAAGCGGCAGAAGCTTGGGATACTTTTACTTGTACTGGAGAAGGTGGCTACCCGGAGGAACTACGCCAATATGACCACCATATGATCACCCAAGTGGCCACGGGGCTATTTGGCGTGCGCGAGGAAACAATAAAAAGAGTAAGAATCGTAGAGTTTAAATATGCCCAGGGAGCAAAGCCTGGCTTAGGGGGTCATCTTTTAGGTGATAAAGTAACTCCCGCTGTGGCGCTAATGCGGGAAGCAGTAGCTGGAAGTTCTTTGTTTTCTCCTTTCCCTTTTCACAGTGTCTATTCAGTTGAGGATCATAAAAAGCATGTAGATTGGATAAAGGAAGTAAATCCCCACTGTTTGGTAGCGGTTAAAGTCTCCACGCCCACAGATGTAGACATGGTGGCTGTAGGTATTTATTATGCAGGTGCTCATATTATTCATTTAGATGGTAGCTACGGAGGAACAGGGGCTGCCCCGGACATTGCTAAGAAAAATATTGCTATGCCCATAGAATACGCTATTCCTAAGGTGCACCGCTTTTTAAAAGAGGAAGGAATTCGCGATCAAATTACCCTGATGGTTAGCGGCGGCATCCGCACCGCCTATGATATAGCTAAGGCCATTGCTTTAGGTGCTGATGGCGCAGTCATCGGTACAGCAGACCTGGTGGCTTTAGAATGTATTCGCTGCCGTAATTGTGAAAGCGGGCGAGGATGCCCCCGCGGGATAGCTACGACAGACCCGGAACTTTCCCGATTGCTGGATAAAGATTGGGGAGCCCAAAGAATAATAAATCTTTATGCCGCTTGGCGGAGACAGCTCATAGCTATTCTAAAAATTTTAGGCTTAAAGAGCATAAGAGAACTTGTGGGCCGAACTGATTTGCTTTACCATCTCGACTATGCGCAAGAAAATTTAGTTGAGGACGATTTGCGGCCAATAATTAAGGAAAATAATAGGAGAAATAATTAACCGAGAAAAAGAAAAATGGCAGACCCCTGGCAGCGAATTCAGAGAATAATCGCTTCGCGGAGAGAAATGATCAAAGGAATTCCCGTGGAGCGGCGTTGGCCTGCTGAAGAAGAAGGAGGATGCGGAGTTACTGGTTTTGCTTCTTCTTTACCGGTAAGTGGACATCACATAATTGCACCATCGCGGCAAATGCATAACCGGGGTAATGGTAAGGGCGGGGGAATTGCAGCTGTAGGACTTTGTGCTGAGGATTTAGGAGTAAGTGCTGAAATATTAGAAGAAGATTACCTTTTACAAATTGCCTTTTTAGATGAAAACGTCCGTTCCCAAATAGAAAAAACTTTTATTGAACCTTATTTGGAAGTACATCATGATGAAAAAATTCCCACCCTTAATGACTATCGAGAAGTGGCCGGATTAGAAGTCAGGCCACCCGATGTATACCGCTATTTTGTGCGGGTAAAGAAAGAAATATTGGCGCGTTTTCGGGAGGAGAATTTATTAACTCACCTTCCTGGGCGGGAGGCCGAAGATGAGTTTATATATCAAAATAGCTTTCATCTAAATAAACAATTTTACAGTGATCCCCAGGAAAAGAAAGCCTTTGTTCTTTCTCATGGCCGCAATATGTTCATTCTGAAAATAGTGGGATATGCGGAACAGGTTGCTCAATATTATAAATTAGACAATTTGCGCGCCCACATCTGGATAGCCCACCAGCGTTATCCTACTAAAGGAAGAATTTGGCACCCCGGAGGAGCTCATCCTTTCTCCGGGATGCACGAGGCTTTAGTCCACAATGGCGACTTTGCTAATTATCAGGCTGTATGTGAATATTTATATCAGTATAACTTAGCTCCCCTTTTTTTGACCGATACCGAAGTGGCCGTTCTCCTTTTTGACCTCTGGAATAGAATATACCGGTATCCTTTGGAATATATAATTGAAGCCATGGCGCCCACTACTGAATTAGATTTTGATTATCTCCCCGGGGATAAACAAAAGATATACAGAGAAATACAATTCCGGCATATCCATGGCTCTCCCGATGGTCCCTGGTTTTTTATCATCGCTCGCCATGTCCCGCGGCAGAAAATTTTTCAACTTATTGGCATAACTGATACGGCTATGTTACGCCCCCAAGTATTTGCGTTCAGTGCTGGAGAAGCGCAGGTAGGGTTAATCTGTTCAGAGAAACAAGCTATAGATGCCACTTTATCCAGTTTGGCGAAGGCAGACTCTCGTTTCCATCGCCTGGCCGACAAATACTGGAACGCCCGGGGCGGGAGTCATACCGATGGAGGAGCTTTTATTTTTACTATTCAAGATGGAGGAAATGGAATTACCGGCAAAAAACTTTTAGGCACTGATAAATTTGGTAAACCTTTGGGCCTTCCAGAGGACCAGATTTCCTGGGATCATAAAATTCGGGGACTCTCGGCTAAAGATGACGAAGTCCTCAAAAGAGAAGTTGCCGAAAATCTGCGCAGCGGAAAAGAAGAAACTTTCTGCAACTATTTCAGGTCCCAAGTTAAAGGTTGGAATTATGATTACTTTTATAGATTCGTAGAGGAAGTTTGTCAATTAAGCAATGTTGGCGATGGGTCGAGGATCAAAGCCATAAAAATTTTGACTTATTTCCTCGATCTCCAATACGATCCCGGAAAAAAGCGGAGGAGTTGTCTACAAGAGATTTTATTGGCTGGATTAGAGGAAATTTTTTCCTCTATACCAGAAATTGATGCTTTCCCAGGGGCAATGATGTTGCGGATAAATTGGGAGAAAAGAGCAGCTTTAAGAAAAAAGAAAGAAAGCGAAGAAATTCTGGTCGTGGATGGGGGCGCATTTCCTGCAGAAGGAAACGAAAGTTTAGCAAATCTAATGCAGAGAGCATTTAATATAGGATGGCAGAGATTCATTGTCTATAATTGTCGAGGGCAGAGATTCATAGGTTGCGGGTTTGGTCCCCAAACTTCGAGCGTACGTATCGATGTTTATGGAAGCTCAGGAGATTATTTAGGATCGGGAATAGATGGGATGGAGATTTATGTCCATGGGAATGCTCAGGACCAATTGGGGCAAATCATGAAGTCAGGGAAAATGGTTATCTATGGGGACGTTGGTCAGACCTTTCTTTACGGAGCAAAGGGCGGAACTGTTTATGTTTTAGGAAATGCAGCAGGACGTCCTTTAATCAATGCGGTGGGACGACCACGGGTGGTGATTAATGGGACTTGCTTGGACTATTTAGCAGAATCTTTTATGGCGGGAGATCCGCTCCAAGGTGGTGGATTTGTCATTGTCAATGGCCTCGAATTTGATGAACATGGAAATATTCATGAGCAGACCACACCTTATCCTGGATCAAACCTTTTTTCACTGGCCGCAGGAGGAGCAATTTATATCCGTGATCCCCATTTTCTTCTCCAAGACGAGCAGTTAAATGGGGGGGAATTTGTTCCCCTCACTGCCCAGGATTGGCAACTTATGCTCCCTTACTTACAAGAGAATGAAGCTATTTTTGGAATTTCTGTGGAGCGTAACCTTTTAATGGTAAATGGAGAGAAGAAAAAGCCAGAACAAGTCTACCGCAAAGTTCGGCCAGGAAAGATTTTCGCCTTGGCTGGCACAGGCAATCAAGAGTAGATTGATTTTTTCC
>CAZAGD010000084.1:0-6815 GCA_964484485.1 uncultured Syntrophaceae bacterium | reverse complement strand
GGCCAAAGGACGGCGCCAGCTCGTCCCTTCCCAAAGAGTCGAAAGTTTATTTAGAAATCCCCTTTTAAGAAATAAAGATTGAAATAAGACCACCAAGGCCATTAGGCATATGAAGATGCTGGCTAAAAAAGCTAATAGTCCTGGCCCAGGTTCGCGAAATGTGCCCAAGCCTAACTTAATAGATCCAAAGGCACTCACTAAGCCAAAGGTGAGCCAAAAAAGAGGGCTTACTTGATCCGCTTTCATCTACACCCTTCCCCAATTTTATCTTATCTCGTTAAATCTCTATCGCCCTTTAAAGACAGGTTTTCTTTTTTCTTGAAAGGCTCTTTGCCCTTCTTTTATATCTTCACTATGAAAAGCCCGATCAACAATTTCCTCCATCTCGCGCACATCTTCAGGGGAAACTTTCTGATTAAAAAGATATTTGTTAAAAATGGTTTTTAGACCTTTTAAAGACAGCGGGGCATTTTCTGAAATTTCCTGCGCCATTTCATAAGTGAAGCTCACCAGCTTTTCTGCCGGCACCACATAATTGACTAAACCCATTTCCCTTGCCCGCTGAGCTTCATAAGCTCTTCCCGTAAAAAACATCTCTTTGGCATTGGCCAAACCAGCCGTATTGATAAACTGGAAGACCCCGCCCCAATGATAAACTATTCCCAATTTAGCAGGTGGCATAGCCAGTTTAGCTCCCTCGGCGGCGACGCGGATATCGCAGGTCATGGCCAACTCGCATCCGGCGCCAATAGCGTGGCCATTGATCATTGCTATTACCGGATAAGGAAAGTCAATTATCGCCTTCAGCGCTGTGCGCAGAGGATTCTTAGTGCGAAATGCCTCAGCCATCTCGGGACTCAAGTCTACGGGTAAGTCAGAAATATCATACCCAGCAGAGAAGGCTTTGTCTCCGGCTCCTCTGATTACCACACACCTTATCTCATCTCCCTTTTGCAATTCAGCTAAAAGCTCGGCCATCTTAAAAAGCATTAAAGGGGAAAGGGCATTTCTCCTGTCGGGGCGATTAATAATAATGGTTCCTATTCTTTGTTGTTTTTCAATTATTAGAAAATCTTCAACCATCAGACCTCCTTTGTTCCTTTCTCTCCCCTGCCGAAGAGAAGAAAGAGGGGAGCAGTTTATGTTAGTTAATTTAAATTCGGCAATGCGAATTCTTTATGAGGAAAGTAAAAATAATATGCGCCAACTAATTGGGGATGTCAATATTTGATTTTCCTGACCCTCTATCATTTTTATTTTTTTCTTTTTTTAAAGTAAGCAAGAAAGTAATAATCTCCCCTAGCCCCTCTTTAAAAAAATGTTAAAGAAAATATGGAATAATGGAATATTGGGATAAATCTCGGGGCGCTCGGCGCTCTCGGCGGTGAATCATAATCCCTCCTCACCTCCCTTTAGAAAAGGGAGGATAAACTCCCCTCTTTTCTAAAGAGGGGACGGGGGAGTTTATAGGACGCAGATAAACGCAGATTTTCAGGATTAAAAATAATTATTTAATATTCTCTTTTTCTCTGTGGGCTCTGAGTCCTCTGTGGCTTATAACTAAAAATTTTTCTGCGTCCGCGGCGCTCTCGGCGGTGAAAAATTTCAGGATTTAATGTTTGCCGCATCCGGCAAGGGGCAAGCCCCTGCCCTACGAAACTTCGCGATAAATTTTTTTTAATCTTTGGAATCTCCATAAAAATCCTTCGGTATGTAATGCTGTCATTCCTATGAAGGTAGGAAAGCAGCATTTTCAAAGAATTTTTAGACTCCCGCTTGCGCGGGAGTGACCGAAAAGTTGGTTTTTAGGAATTTTTATTCCTTTACTTGACTTTCTCCGGCTATTGCAGTATGAATCATATGTGATTTAGCCTATAGGAAAGATAAGGTAGGTACCAAAGTTTATGCTCAATAAGATCGTCATCAAAGGGCAGAAAGAACTGCGCCAAGAAGTTATAGAATCTGGCCTTTGTACTAATTGTGGGGCTTGTGTAAATCTTTGCCCTTACCAAGCCGCTTATCAAGATAATTTGATTATAATAGATCCTTGTGATCGCCAGCAAGGTCGGTGCTATGCTTTTTGCCCGCGCACTTTTACTGATCTGGCCAGCTTACGATCCCTCGTTTTTCCCGATGAGGAATTTAATCCCGAACTCGGCCCCCTAAAAGGTTTTTATCTAACCAGAGCAGCGAATCCTGAAATTCGCGGCCAAGCGCAACACGGAGGAACGGTTACTGTTCTTCTTTCTTTAGCTCTTAATGAACGGCTAATAGAGACAGCAATCGTAACTCAAGAAGTGGACACCTTTCTGCCTATGGGAATCGCCGTGAATAATTCTCTGGAAATCCAAAAAGCTGCCCGCAGTAAGTTTGTAGCCTCCCCGAATCTGGCTGCTTTTAATCAATTGGCCAAATCGCCCATCCAGAAAATTGGCATGGTAACTACTCCCTGCCAAACTCTGGCTTTAGCCAAAATGCGCGCTAAAAATTATGAGTCGAAAAATTATCATATAGATAAATTAAATTTGGTCATCGGCCTTTTTTGTGGCTGGGCTCTTTCCTGGCGCGAATTAAAAGAAATAATCAAGCAGAAAATCGGGAATAAGAAAATTATTGGTTTGGACATTCCACCGAGTAAGTATCAATCAATGGAAGTGCATACTGACCAGGGCATTAGCGAAGTTCCTCTGGAAGAAGTTTTACCGGCAGTGCGTTCATCTTGTCGTTATTGTCTGGATATGACGGCCGAATTTAGTGATATCTCCGTTGGTTCTGCCCGCCTTCCCGAAGGCTGGGATGTGGCCAGAGGCTGGAATCAGGTAATTATCCGCACAAAAAAGGGAGAAGAATTATTAAACTTAGCTAAGTCTCGCCGACTTTTGGAATTTCGGGAGATGCCCCCAGAGAACTTAGAAAAATTAAAAAAAGCCTCCGCCAATAAAAAAAGAGCTGCCCTACACAATCTTATTCAAAAAAGTAGAAACCCCCAAGATCTGGTCTATTTGGATGAGCAAGATCCGATTCTAAAAAAGTTTAGAGGATAAAAAAAATATGGAATGTGAAATGAGGGGATAATGGGCAAATAAGTGTTTAGTGTTAAGAAAAAAAGGAATAATGGAATGATGGAATGGTGGAATAATGGAATGATGAGGAAAATGGCGAGGCGGGGAGCAAGGGGCAGGGAGCAGGGCGAATAAGAGTGCTGCAGTTGGGTAGTGGGGCAATTAAAGGCCAAGGGGAAGGCGCGTAGCGAGTTAGTATGGAGTGGCAAGAATAAAAATGACTCTCACAGAGCACCCAGAGAAAAAAATAATAAAATTAATAAAAAAGAATTTACCGATGCGTTCTTTGTGGGCTCGGCGAGAAACAAATTTTTGCTGCGGCTTTGCCGCGCTGGGCTCTCTGTGTGAAATAATTTATTCTTAGAGGGATTTAACGATGTCCATAATTGATCTTGATGCCCCGGGAAAAGAATTATTACTTATGGGGAATGAAGCCATCGCCCGTGGGGCTTTGGAAGCCGGCGTAAAAGTAGCGGCCGCTTATCCGGGTACTCCTTCCACAGATATTATTGAAAATTTAGCGGCCGTGGCTAAGTCCCGAGGTCTTTATGTGGAGTGGTCGATCAATGAAAAAGTTGCCTTAGAAGTGGTAGCTGCTGCTTCTTTTTCTGGTTTGCGTGCTCTCTGCGCCATGAAACAAAATGGCTTGAATGTGGCCTCAGATTTTTTGCTCACCTTAAACCTGGTGGGCGTGAAAGGTGGCTTGGTGCTCGTGGTTTGCGATGATCCTTCTTCCCATTCCAGTAATAATGAACAGGACTCACGACCTTATGCCAAAATGGCTGATCTGCCTTTGTTAGAACCATCCACCTTCCAAGAAGCCAAGGACATGACTAAATGGGCTTTTTCCCTCTCCGAAGAGATAGGCATAGTTTGCCTCTTGCGGGGAGTGACGCGCACTTCTCATGCCCGCGGAAATGTTGTGCTGGGAGAGCTTCCCCGAAATGGGCAGAAGGCCTTCTTTGATAAGTCCAAGCAATGGCTCACTGCTCCTGTCTTGCCAAAACACAACCAGCTTCATTTAAACTTAGATCGTTTAGAAGAAATCTTTGCTCAGAGTTCTTTTAACCAATACCTTGGTCCAGAAAATCCTTCTTTGCTTATCATTACTTGCGGCAGTGGCTGGCTCTATAGTCAAGAAGCAGTTGAACTAATGGGCTTGGAGAAAAGGGTAGGAATTCTGAAGATAGGAACTTCCTGGCCTTTGCCGACCAAGACGATAATTGAAAATCTAAAAAGATGCGAGCAGTATCTCATAGTTGAAGAAGTTGACCCTTTCCTTGAGGGAAACGTCAAAGAAATTGCTGCGCAGTTCTCTAAAGAAATTGGTCCCAAAATTTTTTACGGCAAGAAATCTGGCCATATCCCTTACTTTGGAGAAATGAATGTTGATCGAGTAACGGATGCCCTGGGGAAAATTTTTAAAATAGATTATCAGGCTCGCGATGACCAGTATGAAACCCGCGTGAAAAATTTACCCAAGAACCTCCTTCCCTCGCGCGTATTAGGTTTTTGTCCTGGTTGTCCCCATCGGGCTTCCTTCTGGACTATCAAAAATGTTCTGCAATTGGATAACCGACAGGGATTTTTAACTTATGATATTGGCTGTTATGCTTTGGGTCGGGGCCCGGCGGGGTATTCACTTCTCCGGGTAGGCGGAGCTATGGGTACGGGGACAGGGTTAGCCAGTGGTTTTGGGAAACTTGCTCAGCATGGCTTTACCCAACCGGCCGTGGCCATGTGCGGAGATTCCACTTTCTTCCATGCCGCCATGCCTGCCTTGGCCAACGCCTGCTATAACCAAGCGAATATGGTCATGATCATTTTGGACAATAGTGCCACAGCCATGACCGGTTTCCAACCCCATCCCGGTGTGGGTAAGAATGCTATGGGTGAAGAGGTAAAACCGATTAGTATTGAAGAAGTTTGTCGAGCTTTCGGGGCCAAGGTGGAAATTACCGATCCTTTTGATCTCCAAGGAACAAAAGAAAAACTATTGCGGGCCTTAGCCGATCCAATCGGCCCTAAAGTCCTGATCATGCGCCGCCCCTGCGCCATGATAAAACTCAAAGAAGAAAAGCCGCCTTATAAAGTTAGGGTGGATATCGAAAAATGTATTGGCGAAGAATGTGGCTGCAACCGGCTTTGCACGCGTATCTTTAAATGCCCAGGCTTAATGTGGGATAAGAAAACTGGTCAGGCCAAAATTGACGAAGTGATTTGTATTGGCTGTGGAGTTTGTGCTGATATATGCCCAGAAAAAGCCATTATCAAAGAGGAAAATAAATAATGGATGCCCATAAAGATTATTATAATCTGATCATAACCGGGGTTGGCGGCCAAGGAAATGTTTTGGTATCTCAACTACTCGGTCAAGCTTTCGTGAACAAAGGCTTCTTTACTACCATAGGCGAAACTTATGGCGCATCGCAACGCGGCGGCTCAGTAATGAGTCATCTGCGCCTTTCTAAAAAAAAGCAACTGAGCCCTTTGATCCCTAAAGGAAAAGCTGATATAGTAGTCGCCCTGGAACCGGTAGAGGCTTTGCGGGTACTAACTTATTATGGAAATAGCGATACAATTGTTTTTTGTAATACACGTCCCATATATCCCATCGATGTAATCTCTGGAGACGAAGTATATCCGGAATTTGCCGAAATTGAGAAATTTCTGGCGTATTTAGCTAAGAAAATTTTCTACATTCCGGCGACGGAAAGAGCTATGGAAATGGGCCACCCCATCTTAGGAAACATGATCATTATCGGCGCTTTGCTTACTGCCCAAATCCTGCCTTTGACTTTGGAAGAATTCCAAGAAACTCTAACTGCTAATTTTACTGGTTCCAGGCTGGAAATAAACATCAGGGCTTTAAAAGAAGGAGAAAAGTTGATCTCAGGCTAAGAACGCTTCACCCTGCTTCTCTCCGCTGGGACTGTTTCATAATCCTCTTTTCGCCATAGCGATCACCTATTAGAAGCAAGGAAGGCTATTTTAGGCCGCCGGGGCATTTTTTCGGAACACTAAAATTCGCTCTTTTTTAATCTTTCATTTAGAGTTGAAAATAATTCTTCTGATTTGCATCTGAGAGCTTATTTTACAATTCCGGAGCACCTGCAGGCACAAGACAGACAAAAACAAAGACTTCTTTACCTTTGTTTCTTAATTGGTGCTCTTCATTTGCCGGAATAAAAATGATATCACCCGCTTTGACTAAACGCCATTGTCCTTCACAGCAACATTCGCCTTTTCCCGCATGGACAAAGACCTCATGCTCCCATTCATGAGTGTGCTTGTGCGTATACCCCCCTGGCGCAACCTCAAATATACGCATATAAAAATTTTTCGCCCCATCTTTTTGACCTATAACGACACGTCCCGCCACGCCTCTCATCTCGTCTTTGTCGAAATTAGTGGGCGTGATGTTTTTATAGGCAACTATTTTCATATTGTCCTCCGCTAAAGTTGTTTGATTAAACCTAAATTGCGCGACTTTTGTCATAATATGGATGGCTACCAGCTATGGCGAGTTTCCAATAGGTGGGTGACCTCGACCTACGTTTTCGCCTGGGACTGACGATTGAGAATCGCTCAATTTAGGCTTAAATATAAAAATGGTGAGCCGTGCAGGAATCGAACCTGCGACCACCTGATTAAAAGTCAGGTGCTCTACCGACTGAGCTAACGGCTCACCTAATCAATTGGACGCAGATTAACGCAGAATTTCGCAGATTTTAAATTTTAAGCTCCTTCCGC
>CAZAGD010000083.1:0-3945 GCA_964484485.1 uncultured Syntrophaceae bacterium | reverse complement strand
AGTTGCTCGGAAAGATTTATTATATTCCCGACGGGGGCATAATAATGAGGCGAGGAATGTGGCGATTTATTTGGCCCGGAGTCTCAGGGGGGATCGGCTGCTGGAGATTGGAGAGGTGTTTAAAATTGCTCGGTATAGTACTGTGGGCAGTAGTGGGGAAAGGATGAGGGTGCGGATTAGAAATGTTGAAAAGTTAAGAAAAAGAATTAACCATCTCAACCATCGAAATGAGTCAAGAGGAGACTTGACCCCTTCTTTATGGGCAATAGATTAGATTTGTAGGGCAAGGGCTTGACCCTTGCCGAATTTGGCCAACTATAAAGGCTTGCCCTCCGAAATAAGAAGAAATAATGTTATTTACATATTACCCACCCTTCAGTGATGGATTACAAGAAGGGCAGGAAAAAACTTGACGAATCTTTCTCGCTTGCATAATAATAAATTCTTTGGATTGTCAAATTAAAGAATAAAAATTATTTCCGGAGCAGATTGCCGGAAGATAAAACGGAGAAGATAAAGGTGAAACAAGAATGGCAAATAGGAATTGATATTGGCGGAACCTTCACTGACGTAGTAATTTTGGAGCCGTCTTCGGGGCAGCTCTCTTTAGGGAAAAAATTAACATCTACAGATAACCCGGCCCGCGCTGTAATTGAGGTGATTAGCGAGATGCTTAAGCGGGACGGAATCAAGGCGCAATCTATTAAAAAAGCCATCCATGGCTCCACTTTAGTGACTAACTTGATAATTGAACGAAAAGGGGCGCTCACGGGCCTGCTTACTACCCGAGGTTTTCGCGACGCGCTGGAGATTGGCCGAGAGATGCGCTATGACATCTATGATATATTTCTGGAGCTGCCGTCACCTTTGGTTCCGCGAAGGCTGAGGCGGGAAGTTAATGAGCGACTCGATCATCGGGGGCAAGTCTTGATCGCTTTGACTCCTGCAGAAGCTGAAAGGGCCGTAGATGAGCTTTTGTCTTTGGGAGTTGAGTCCATCGCTATTTCTCTTCTTCATTCCTTTCGTAACCCCACCCATGAACAGATGCTCAGGGAGGTTATTCTGGCTAAGCGCCCAGGGTTTCCTGTTTCCCTTTCTGCGGAAGTGGCGCCGGAGGTGCGGGAATACGAACGCACTTCCACTACTGTGGCCAATGCTTATGCAATGCCCGCGGTGCGGCGTTATATGGATATATTAGAAAGAGGTCTCTTAGAATTGGGTCTTGGCGGCAGGCTTTATATTATTCTTTCTAATGGGGGAATAACCTCCCCGGCTACAGCAAGTGCTTACCCCATTCGGATGCTCGAATCCGGACCAGCAGGAGGCGCCTTGGCGGCAGCTTGGGTAGGAAAGCAAATGGGGTATAGTAATGTGATTTCCTTTGACATGGGTGGGACGACGGCTAAGACCTGTATTATTCAAAATAGTGAGCCCTTGCGGGTGAACGAGTTTGAAGTAGCGCGGGTTTACCGTTTCAAAAAAGGTAGCGGCCTGCCCGTAAAAATTCCGGTTATAGAAATGATTGAGATTGGCGCTGGCGGCGGCAGTATTGCTTCTATCGGTCCGTTGGGGCTGCTCAAAGTAGGTCCAGAGAGCGCTGGAGCTGATCCCGGGCCAGCCTGTTATGGCTTGGGGGGAAAAGAGCCTACAGTGACAGATGCTGACCTCATTTTGGGTTATCTCAACCCAGACTTTTTTTTAGGGGGAGAGATGAAACTTGACCGCCCAAGAGCGGAAGAGGCTCTTCAGGAAAAAATTGCCAAACCTCTCGGGTTTTCCTTGGAAAGAGCAGCCTGGGGTATTCATGAGGTAGTTAATGAAAATATGGCTAATGCTTCGCGGATCCACGCCGTGGAGAAAGGCGTTGATCCCAGGCGCTTTGCCCTGGTGGCTTTCGGGGGAGCCGGCCCCGTGCACGCCTATCAGGTGGCCAAAAAATTGCGAATGGAAACGATTATCGTTCCCCCTGCGGCCGGTGTATGTTCTGCCTTTGGATTTCTTTTGGCGCCCATGTCCTTTGAATTAAGTAGAAGCTATATTTCGCGACTCGGGGAACTTTCTTGGGAACGATTGAATTCTATTTTTAAGGAGATGGAAGAAAAGGGAAGAGAGCTTTTGGTTGAGGCAGGCGTTCCTCCGGCGGATATGCAGTTTATCCGTTCTGCAGATATGCGTTATGCTGGTCAAGGTTTTGAAATTAGTATTCCACTCCCGCGGATTCAGTACGAGACAAAACACCTTGAGGAATTCCGCCAGATTTTTGAAAAGGAATATCAAAACATATATCAACGGTTGTGCCCAGATATTCCCATTGAAGGAGTTAATTGGCGGTTGTTAGCGACCGGGCCGAGGCCCCAGATAAGTCTTAGCACTTGGTGGTCCAGAGGAGAGAAGATTGAAGATGCCATTAAAGGAAAGCGACCTATATTCATTCCCGAAGCAGGAAATTACGAAGAGGTGTTGATTTACGATAGATATCGGCTTCCCATCGGCGTTAAGATCGAAGGCCCAGCAGTGATCGAGGAGCGCGAAAGTACTATTGTCATGAACGGACCGGGAACAGCTTGGGTGGATTCTTCGGGATGCGTAATTCTTCAGCTGCCCGGGCATTAATTTTTCCTTTTATTTTGTAGAGCAAGCCTTTATGGTTTGCGTTATTTCGGCAAGGGACGAGCCCTTGCCCTACAATAGTTAGTGACAATTTTTTTATTGGCTTTCGTAGGGCAAGCCTTTATGGCTTGCCTCTTATTGGCAAGAGGTTAGGCCTTTACCAAGCAATGCTTTGTGGGAATATATAGGATATGATTCAATTTTTGTCCGTGCAAATAAAATTGACTCATGATAACGAAGGAAGGCCTGCTCCACTCTGTTTTGCCCCCGGTCGCGAATTTTCGGGCTCTAATTCCGCCATTCCGCGCCGGCAGGAACCCCGTATTTTCAAGGCATTCCTGGACTCTCACTTTTGCAGGAGAGGCAAAAAAGTCGATTTTTCAGCGAGCTCAAAAAGAAAGGGAAAATTGGTATGAAAGAGAACACCTTTGATCCTATAACTCTCGAAGTACTTTGGAACCGATTGATTTCCATAACCAATGAACAAGCTGCGGCGCTCATGCGCGCCAGCTTTACCACGGTGGTGCGGGAAGCAGGAGATCTCTCGGCCGGAGTTTTCGACGCCGCTGGGAATATGATTGCCCAGGCTGTAACGGGCACGCCAGGCCATATTAATTGCATGGCCACATCCGTGCGGCATTTTCTTAAGGAATATCCCTTGGCCTCTTTGCAGCCGGGAGATACCTTAGTCACCAACGACCCTTGGCTTGCTTCTGGACATCTTCATGACCTAACGATTGTGACCCCTGTTTTCTATAAAGGGAAAGCCATTGGTCTTTTTGCTAACACTTGCCATGTCATGGACATTGGAGGGCGCACTTTTGGCGCCGATGCTACTTCCGTCTATGAAGAAGGATTAGCCATTCCCATAATGAAATTGGTAGATCGCGGGCAACTCAACGAAGACCTCATTAGGATCATCAAAGCTAATGTGCGTGTGCCCCAGACGGTTTTGGGTGATGTTTACGCCATGATATCTGCCAATGAAGTGGGGGGCCGGAAACTTTTGGAGATGATGGAAGACTATGATCTTTCAGACTTGGAAGGATTATCGGCCGCCATAATTGAGCGCAGCGAACAATCTATGCGCGAAGCCATAAAGGCAATTCCCGATGGAACCTATCGCCATCAAATTTACATGGATGGATTTGATGAGCCGATTATAGTCAAGCTGGCCATTACCATCGACGGAGATCGCCTAATAGCAGATTATACGGGGACATCCCCTCAGTCTAGCCGCGGCATTAATGTGGTTTACAGTTATTGCCATGCTTACACTACTTATCCTATTAAATGCTCGGTAAGTCCAGAAATTCCCAACAACGAAGGAAGTTT
>CAZAGD010000082.1:0-7033 GCA_964484485.1 uncultured Syntrophaceae bacterium | reverse complement strand
AAGATTTCCACAATTTCACATAATTTGTAAAGAAAGAAAAAGTAGCAAAAAGAAAGAAAACTACGACTACTAATTTTTTTTTACCTTAGATCACATATAGTGATCATTATACCAGGGGATGGGGGAGATTATAGGACGCAGATTATCGCAGATTTTCAGGATTAAAAAATATTATTAAGAAAAAGGAGAACTCTCCCAGAGCTCACAGGGCACACAGAGAAATAAATAAAATTATTAAAAAAAAATCCTCTGCGCTCTCTGTGGGCTCTGCGAGAAATAAATTTTTTGCTGCGGCTTTGCCGCGTTGTGCACTCTGACTCCTCTGTGGCTAATATTAAAATAATTCTCTGCGCTATCAGCGTACTCTGCGGGCTCTGGGGTGAATTAAAATCCAATTTATTAGAGATGGGTCGTGGAAGCAATCTGTTTTTGGTTCAGTTTTCTTAAAGCGTGTGTTATTCTATTTAAAAAGTAAATGAGAGGAAAAAATGCATGGCCGAAGAAATGGAAAGAGAAGAGCAAAGTTTTGCTGAACTGTTTGCTCAAAGTGAAAAAGTAGGAGATAGAAAACTTTCCCCTGGAGAGATTGTTTCCGGTGTAGTCATAAAAATCAGCAAGGATATGGTATTTGTAGATTTAGGCGGCAAGAGCGAGGGATTAGTGGATCTGGCTGAATTCAAAGACGAAGAGGGAAAGGTAAATATTAAAGAAGGGGATAAGGTAGAGCTCCGCGTTGCTTCGCTCAAAGGAGGAATTTATTTAAGTAAGGGTCTAAAAGTTCACGGCGCTCAAGCCTGGGAATTGCTGAAGGAAGCACAGCAAAACCAAATCCCGGTAGAAGGGAGAGTCGCTAATTTAATTAAAGGCGGTTTTGAGGTGGAAATTTCTGGGCTCCGTGCCTTCTGTCCCCTCAGCCAAATAGATTTAAAATATTGTGAAAAACCGGAAGACCATATCGGTGCTCGTTATAAATTTCGCATTATAGAAATGAAAGGGAAAGGGAAGAATATCTTAGTCTCTCGCCGCAGCCTCCTGCAAGAAGAGCAAGAGAAAAAAGCCCAGGAATTAATTGCTCGTCTTCAACCTGATATGGAGTTAGAGGGTAAAATAACAAAATTGACCAGTTTCGGAGCCTTCGTCGATTTGGGCGGAGTAGAGGGGATGGTTCATCTTTCTGAGATAAGCCATGCCCGCCTTAAAGACCCTGCCGAAGTTTTAGAATTAGGGCAAACGGTTAAAGTAAAAGTATTCAAGATAGAAAAAAACAAAAATGGCCAGCCCAAAATCTCTCTTTCTTTAAAGGCTTTGGAGCCAGAAATATGGGCAAAAGGACTGCATTTTAAAGAAGGAGATGTTATCTCCGGGAAGGTATCTCGCCTTGCGGACTTTGGGGCCTTTGTGGAACTTGCTCCCGGATTAGAAGGATTAGTTCATATCTCTGAAATAAGCTATCAAAAAATCCCGCATCCCAACAGATTATTAAAAGAAGGCGACAAAGTGGATGTCTTAGTTTTAAAAATTGATGAAGAAAGAAAACGTATATCTCTTTCCATTCGGGATGCTGCCTTCCGCGATCATTCTGCTGATGCGCGTTTAGAGGTGGGCCAGGTGCTTACGGGGATAATCGAAGATGCTAAACGGTATGGACTATTTATCAAATTGCCGCAATTGGGCAGAGAAGTAAAAGGTTTTCTCCCATGGGAAGAAATTTTGGAAAGTGAACGGACGGACTTAAAAAAGAAATTCTCGCCGGGTAAAGAAATGCAAGTGGAGATAAAAGAAATTGACGAGCAAGGGAAAATTCTTCTTTCGCAGAAATCTTGGCAAGAAAAAGCGGCCAGGGAAGAATATCAAAAATTTCTGAGCCCGGATAAACCCGGTTCTTTGGGTACCTTGGCCGAGGTTTTTAAAAAAATAAAATCCTAAGGCTTGCTATATAAAAGAAATTTGCCTAGGCGGAAGGATGATTATTATTCAGAAATAACTTTTCTTACTTTTCTTGGGCCAGCTAACCAAATAGCCATACAGGCTATTAAGAAAAGAATGATGGCCACCAGGAAAGCTGAAAAATAATTCCCCGTAAATTCAAAGAGCCATCCTCCCAACCAAGGTCCGATAGCGCCTCCTAAAGCGAACCCCACCCAAATAGCCCCAATGGTCGAACCTACCCGGGGACCTTGAAAAATGTCTGTGATGGAGGCTACAATTGTCGGGCCGCAAAGGCCGTTAGCAACGCCCATGGCAATTGCATAGTAATAAAGCATCCATGGTTGAGAGTTATCGCTCATCATGGCGAAAATAATAATCCCGGAAATGCCGATTACGGTAGCTAATGTTATTGTTAATTCTCTGCCTATCCGGTCTGAAATTAGGCCAGCCATTGATCCAAAAGCATACACCAGTCCCGATAATGATAAAATTGAAGAAGCATAAATTTGAGAGAATCCTAAATCAATGGCGAAAGCAATCTGATGCGCTACGAGAATATGCTGCATAATGCCCCAAAGGGAAAAGGTAGTCAAAGCTAATAACCAAAAGCGCCTGGTTTTGATGGCTTGCCCGATAGTCCAATCTACAGCCGCCCATGCTTTATCCACGATTATCATTTCTTTTTTAGTGGCCGGAACGGTTAATGAATTTCGATTTTCCGCAAAGCCATCTTGAGTAAGACCTAAGTCGCGAGGATGATAGCGAACGACCAAAAGAATTAAAGGGATCATTATGGCCGCGAGAAAGATGCCTTCAATTAGAAAAGTATAGCGCCATCCAAGGCATTCAATCAACCAAGCGATTAACGGATAACAAGCAAAAGCCCCACCAGAACCAGCAAAGATAAGGGAAAGAGCTAAGCCTCTTTTCTTTTCGAACCAATTGCGAATTACCGTGGTAAAGGGGACTGAACCCATGAGACAAAGGCCCATTCCTGAAAGAAGACCAAAACTTACCCAGAAATGCCATAATTGCTTTCCCCAGCAAGAGAGAATTAAGCCGAGGGACAAAAGGGAGACGCCAACTATCATAGTTTTACGTGGTCCAGTGCGATCAACTAAATAGCCAGTAAGGGGAGCAGTAAAACCATAGGCCAGGATATGGATAGAAAGCATGGAGGCAGTAATGTCCCGCGGCCATTTAAATTCTTGCAATAGGGAGGGAAAGATCACCGAAAAAGAATAACGAGCTCCATATCCTAAGGCATACGCCACCGTGCCGACGAGAACTATGTACCATCCGTAAAAAAATGAGGATTGCCGGGTATTGTCTTTATCCATAAGCTGATGCTCACTTTCCTTTTCCCCATGGGGAGAACTCCAAGACTAAATGAAGGATTACAGTACAAGATATTTAAATTTTAAATCATAATAGCATAAAAAGAAGAAACCCCCAGACAATAATAATTATTATTAAACCTGACCGTCGCACAGTTTTAATCTTCGCTCCCAAATGGGACTGGGCGGGAGGGGAGAGGCAAAATTAAAATAGCTCCTTATTTTTCCCGCCCCTGTCTATGAAAAAATAGGTGCCTCATTTTAATGAGCCTTTATCCTTCCTGCCCTGAATTGCGCTGAAATCTAAAAAGTGATCGAGGTCAGTTATTAAACTTATTGCCGAAAGGGGAAGTTTGTTAGTAAAATGTTTTTTAATTTAACAAACATTTGTCCTCTCGCCCTTATTTCCTCTAACTTAGCCATAAAAAAAGAGGAAAATCGGAAAGCACGAAGTAAAGAGAGGAAATAAAAAAATAGGCGGAAAAACTAAGGATGCCACCGAAAATTAAGATAGCTGGAGATAGAGCAATTTTAGTCGAATTTGAAGACCGTATAGATCCAAAGATAAACGCCCAAGTTCGCTCCTTAGCTATGATGTTGGAGAAAGCAAGATTAGCAGGCGTGCAGGAAATTTTACCGGCCTACCGAACTTTAATGGTTATTTACGACCCTTTAGATGTGAGTTATAAATCATTAGTTGAAAAAATAAATGATTGTTTAAAAGAAGCCCAGAATTTTGAACTACCCGCTGGTAAATTTTTTCGCCTACCTACTGTCTATGGAGGAGAATTCGGTCCAGATTTGGCCCGAGTAGCTCAGATTACCGGCCTTGCGCCTCAAGACGTAATCAGAATTTTTTCAGAAACCAAATTTTACGTCTATTTTATTGGTTTTATTTGCGGTTTGGCATATCTTGGAGGACTCCCTGAGATCTTGCGCGTTCCTCGCTTAAGCACTCCCCGGACATTAGTTCCTGGAGGTTCAGTAGGCTTAGCGGGTGGTCAGGCCAATGCTATAGCTACTGATCAGCCCTCTGGTTTTAATTATATTGGCCGGACTTTTGTACTTCTTTATGATCCGCATATTTTTCCGCCTGTGCCCTTTGCCGCTGGCGATCAAATCCAATTCATCGCCGTCTCGGCAGAAGAAGCATTACGGGCGCAAGGGAAATGGGCTACGGAGTTGATATGAAAGCTTTTCAGGTGGTCGCCCCCGGGATCTTAACCACTATTCAGGACCTGGGCAGATGGGGATATATGAAATATGGTATTCCTCGATCTGGAGCGGCAGACAGATTCTCGGCCCAAGTGGCGAATTGGTTGGTGGGTAATTCGAGCCGAGCTGCTCTTTTAGAGATAACTTTATTTCGTTTGGAGCTTTTAGCTTTAAGTAATTTAGAGATAGCCATCACGGGAGCCAATCTGTTGCCCCATTTAAATGGCCAGCCAATTTCTATGTGGGAAAATGTGCATCTTAAAAGTGGCGATCGCTTAGTATTTAAAGGAAGAAAAAGCGGCCTACGAGCATATTTAGCGGTGCGGGGAGGATTTAGCGGCCCTGAATTTTTAGGGAGTCGTTCAGTTTTTCCTCGGGGTTTAATGGGGCAACCGCTTAAAACAGGAGATATATTAGAGATTGCGGAAATAAAAAACGAGCAGGAAGAGAAAAGATATTTACCTGCTGATTTAATCCCGGCATATTCCCATAAAGATTCTCTGCGCGTTATTCTGGGTCCGCAAGAGGATCGTTTTACCCCTGCGGGGATAAAGACTTTCCTTTCTTCCGCTTATCGCGTGAGTGCTCAATCTGACCGCATGGGCTATCGTCTTGAGGGACCTAAGATAGAACATGTGCGGGGCGCCGATATTATTTCTGAGCCAATTGCCCCCGGGGCTATTCAAGTTCCTGGTGATGGTTTACCCATTATCCTGCTTTGGGATGCGCAAGTCTCGGGTGGCTATACCAAGATTGCCAGCGTGATCTCCGCTGACCTAAATTATTTGGCTCAAGTAATGCCCGGAGATAACCTAAGGTTTAAGGAAGTAGACTTAGCCGAAGCCCATGAGGCACTAAAAAGAGAAAAAGCCCTTCTGCAAGAGATAAAAAAGATTCTGCGTAATCCCTAAAGCCCTTAATCATAGGACGCAGATAAACGCAGATTTTCAGGATTAAAAAAATTATTTAACCTGAATCCTGCGTGAAAAAAATTTAGTATGTTGAAAATAGTTTTAAAAATCAATAAAATTACGTATCCGATTGTTTACATACCAACATACCTAAAAGTTAAGTTGGTGTGCGATGCGTTTTGGTCCCAAAAATCTTCAAATTTCTTTTACTGGAACCAGCCTTACACATTTTGGAGGAGTTTATCTTTTGCATCAATTCTTCAAACGCCTCCGCCTCAAAAGTCTGCTTTCTCAAAAAGCTCGATTTATTCAACGCAACAATCATTACAGTGTAGCAGAAATTATCTTATCTTTGATATACCCGATAATTCTAGGATTGGGGCGGATAGAAACAACTCATTTATTAAAATACAATGGAGTATTCCAATATCTAACTGGGTTACCGGCTTATCCAAACCCAACTACCCTCCGGCGCTTCCTTCTGCGGATGGCTCCTCTAGCTCTGGCCAAGTTCAAAAAATTCCACGAAAACCTATTCTTAGAGATGATTTCGAAACCCCAACCTCCTACCCGAATAGTCTTCGATCTCGACTCAACGGTGCTCGTCCTTTATGGTCGCCAGGAAAAAGCTCAAATAGGTTACAATCCTTTAAAACCAGGCCGACCTTCTTATCACCCCTTGCTCTGCTTCAACGGGATTACCAAAGATTTCTGGCACGGGGAACTTCGCTCCGGGGATGCGCATACTGCTACTGGAATTATCGAGTTCCTAAAAATCTGCTTTGCCAAACTACCCTCCTCTATGAAAACCGTAATTATCAGGGCCGACAAAGGTTTCTACGACCACAAGACTATAGAATATCTGGAATCGAAGAGAGCCCTTTTTGTTATGGTAGCCAAGCTCACCAAACCCCTAAAAGGAAAATTATCGACTCTCTCCTACCGCAAGTATCTTTCCGGATTAGAGACAGCAGAATTTGGGTACCAACCGATGGGTTGGCAGAAAGAATACCGTTTTGTTTCCATAAGACGCCCCATCCCAGAGGATCCTTCAGAGCAACTCACGCTCTTCACCATGGGAAAATACAGTTATCAGCTCATCGTCACCAATATGAATCTCACTCCCCTCAATGTCTGGAGATTCTACAATCGCCGGGCTGCTGTGGAACTTATTATCAAAGAACTAAAAGGAGCTTACCCTTTAGCAAAGATTCCCACGAAACACTTTGCCGCCAACGAAGCATTTTTTCACATTCTTTTATTCGCTTACAACCTCATCAACTGGTTCAAACGTCTATGTTTACCAAAGGAATTCCAAAATATGACTCTTAGCAGCTTGAGATCTCGTTTGCTTTTCATCCCTTGCGAAATCGTTAAACCGGGAAATAGACCCAAAATAATCTTGCCAAAAAATTTCTTATATAAAAATACGTTTGATTATGCCATAAAAAAAATTAAAAAATTAAAATTCTAATTTAGCATTTTCACGCAGGATTCAGGTTAAAACTGATCGACGGTAAGTAAGATTGGTCCTTGACTTGAAAAGGGAAAAAAATTATATTGGCTTACCAGTCAAATATTAATTTAATAATCTAAGAGGTGAAAAGATGGCCCTCAATTTTGACCTCACCGAAGAACAAA
>CAZAGD010000081.1:0-3295 GCA_964484485.1 uncultured Syntrophaceae bacterium | reverse complement strand
GCATTTTGTTTCCTCCTCTTATGGAAGAAACTTTTTTTCATTTGTTTGTAAAATTTTATTCTTCTAAAGCAAACTTCTTAATCCATTCTTTTCATCATTCATTTTATCTGAAAAATATAATAGCTGGAAAGGAAAGTCAAGTCGATAACAAGTGCTATTCTCATTTGTGATTAGCCCCTTTTTCCATGTTAAGAAATTTTCGTATTATTAATCAAATCTTTCCCCTCAATTTTTATTCCTGCAAGATCATAACAAAAACATCTTGACACCATGGGGTTTGTATATTAATTAAGTATTTCGACCATTGACCAAATTCAAATACGCCTAAAAATTTTGTATCTGTTCTAATTATTATTTATTTCGTTAAAAATTTTGGAGGAGGAGAACCATGAAAAAAGAATTAAAGGTTGGAGTTGCTATTTGGCTAAGCTTTTCTTTTTTAGTTGCCTTTCCTTTGGCGGCGAACGCTCAGAAATTTCTCACTAAGCCCATCGAATTCGTTTGCCATGCAGCCCCCGGAGGAGGAAGCGATATCATGGCCCGAATGATTCAAAGTATAATTGAAAAAGAAAAAATTACTACTCACCCCATTGCTGTCGTCAATCGAGCTGGCGGTGGTGGAGCAGTGGCTTTCGCTTATGTAGCGGGCAAAAAAGGCGATCCTCATTATTGGTTAACAGCCACTACTAGTTTTCTTACCACTCCCCTTTTGGGTAAATCTAAATACAATTATAAAGATTTCACGCCATTGACAAACTTGGCTTTCGATGACTTTTTGGTAGCGGTTGGAGCAAACACGCCTTATACGACTTTAGAATCCCTCTTAGAAGCAGCTCGAAAAAAGCCGGGTGAAATTAAAGTAGGCGGAACTTATGCTCCAGGAACAGACGCCATTATCGTCCACCTCATTGAAAAAGAAGCAAAGGTCAAATTTAATTATATTCCCTTCAAAAGTGGAGGGGAGGCTATGGTGGCCTTGTTAGGGGGTCATATCGAAGTTTTCTTGGCTAACCCATGTGAAGCCGTTGCCCAATTCGAGGCTAAAAAAATACGGTTACTCGGAGTTACCAGTGAGAAACGATTATCTCTTCTGCCCGATATTCCCACTTTAAAAGAAAGAGGAATAAATGTAATAGCCCAACAATTCAGAAGCATTGCTGCGCCTAAAGACATTCCTCAAGAGGCCGTTAAGTATTATGAGGATCTTTTTAAGCGCTTATCCGAATCCAAGCTTTGGAGAGAAAAATATATTAAAGAAAACATGCTCACCCCTGATTATAAGACGAGTGCGGAAACTTTAAAGATGCTGGAAAATGAAAACGCCAAATGCGCTACGATTTTAAAGGAAATGGGCGTAATTAAATAAGACGAGAAAGTAATATCGATTTTTGCCATCCAGGAGCAAAAATGAAAAAGGGATTGATAAGCAGCAGTCTTGTTCTCATCGGGTTGTCGTTATTCGGGATTATTGAGTCATCCAGGTTGGAGCGCACGATGAAGATGGGAGTGGGAATTGCCTTTTTCCCTTTAACTATGAGTATTTCCATCGGTATTCTTTCTTCCATTCTGCTTTGGGGAATTATTAAAGGCAAAATACCGATCAAAGATAAACCTCTTTGGCAGGCGGGAGAAGGATGGCGGGTTTTATGGGTATTGATCATATTCGGAATGTACGTTCTTTTAATCGAACCCATAGGTTACGTGCTCGCTACTTTTTTATTCTTTGTGGCCTTAGTTTTATTCCTTAGGCGGGGGCAAATTATAAAAACTATTTTGACCTCTGCGGCTTGTACTTTCTTACTTTATACCATTTTTCGTTTGTGGCTGAAATCGCCTCTGCCGACCAGTTTTTTAGGAATTTAGAATGGAGAAAAAATGCTTGACCATTTATTAACCGGCTTTGCGACAGTTCTCACTCCTACTAATCTTTTATTCTGCTTTTTCGGCGTGACCATGGGCACAATTATTGGGGTTCTGCCTGGCGTAGGGCCAGTAGCGGGGACCGCTATGCTTGTTCCTTTCACCTTTGGCATGAATGCTACTACGGCGATAATTATGTTGGCCGGCATTTATTATGGGGCAATGTATGGAGGCTCGACTACCTCTATTTTGGTAAATTTGCCCGGAGAATCATCCTCGGTAATGACCTGCTTAGATGGCTATCAGATGGCCCGCAAAGGCAGAGCAGGAGCAGCTTTGGGGATAGCTGCTATTGGCTCCTTTATTGCCGGAACGCTCAGTGTGCTTGGTCTTATGCTCTTGGCACCACCTTTGGCCGAGTTTGCCATTCGCTTTGGTCCGCCTGAATATTTTGCTTTAATGGCCTTAGGGATGACGCTGGTAATTTCTTTGGTCGGAGAATCGATGATCAAAGGACTAATCGCCGGTGCTTTTGGCATATTGTTAGGGACAGTCGGTATGGATCCTACCACGGGAATTGAAAGATTTTCTTACGGTATTCCCACATTATTAGATGGGCTTAGCTTTGTCAGTGTATCGGTGGGGCTCTTTGCCATCTCCGAAGTGCTGGAGATGGCTGAAAAAGTATCCACTCCCCCTTCCTACATTGATAAAATTTCCAATCTCCTGCCTAATAAGGAAGATTGGAAACGATCAATTTTTTCGATTCTCCGAGGGAGTGCCATTGGCTTTTTTGCTTGCTCCATGCCCGGAGCCGGAGCTACGGTGGCTTCTATGCTAGCTTATGCCACGGAAAAAAAGATCTCTAAATATCCCGAAAAATTCGGCACGGGGGTAATTGAAGGAGTGGCTGCTCCGGAAAGTGCTAATAACGCGGCCACCGGAGGGGCCATGATTCCCCTTTTAGTTTTGGGTGTACCTGGCTCGGGGACGGCGGCAGTGATGATGGGAGCCTTGCTCATTCATGGCATGCGCCCTGGCCCGCTCCTTTTTGAAAAACACCCAGATTTTTTTTGGGCGGTTACGGCGAGCATGTATATAGGTAACATTATGCTACTGATTTTGAACCTGCCGTTCGTGGGCATCTGGGCGCGCATGCTGAAAATCCCCCACTCTATCCTGATTCCTCTTATTTTAGCCATTTCCACTGTGGGGGTATTCACTGTTAATAATAATTTAGTCGAGGTTTGGATTATGCTGCTTTTTGGAATAATAGGCTATTTTATGAAAAAATTTGGCTTTCCTCCTGCCCCGGTAATCTTAGCGCTCATTCTCACTCCGCTCATGGAGAACGCTCTCCAACAGTCGTTACAAATGTCTCATGGAAATTTCGCCATCTTTTTTACCCGGCCCATTTCTTTAATCCTCTTAAGCG
>CAZAGD010000080.1:0-3969 GCA_964484485.1 uncultured Syntrophaceae bacterium | reverse complement strand
GTGCTGGAGAGAAGCGGCACCAGATCTTGTCCTAACATTCCGCGGGCGCCTAAGACCAAGATTCTCACTTCAACCTGTCCTGATAGTGTTTTTGGTAAAAATCGCGATAGACTCCACTCTTAATTCGCCGCCACCAATCTTCATTTTTTAAATACCACTCAACAGTCTGGCGAAGTCCATCGGCAAGCTGATAGGTAGGAGACCACCCAAGTTCTTTCTTTATTTTCGAAAAATCTATCGCGTATCTGCGGTCATGCCCAGGTCGATCAGTAACAAAGCGGATTAAGGAGCGTGGCTTTTGAAGTAGGTCCAGGATCATTTCCGTAATCTCTAAATTCGTCTTCTCTCCTTGGCCACCGATATTATAAATTTCCCCCGCCACCCCTTTTTCCAAAACGTAAAGGATGGCTCGACAATGGTCTTCAACGTGAATCCAATCGCGCACATTCAGCCCATCTCCATAGACCGGCAGGGGCTTATTTTCGAGGGCATTGGTGATGAATAAAGGTATTAATTTTTCGGGAAATTGATAAGGGCCATAATTGTTAGAGCAGCGGGTTATGACCGCGGGAAAATTGTAAGTCTTAAAATAAGAACGCACTAAAAGATCAGCAGCAGCCTTGCTTGCTGAGTATGGGCTATTCGGAGCTAACGGTGTATCTTCCCTAAAGCCCGGGGCATCAGGCTTTAAAGAACCATAGACCTCATCCGTAGAAATTTGAATGAACCTATGCATATTATGGTGCATAGCCGCATGAAGCAGGACTTGTACGCCAATCACGTTAGTCTTCAAACAAACATCTGGTTCATAAAGGCTACGGTCCACGTGCGATTCGGCCGCAAAATTGATAATAGCATCAATACCCGTTTCTAAGATTTGCTTAACCAGCTGGCCATCGCATATATCGCCTTTGATGAATTGATAATTTTTCTGATGAGCTAAATCTGCCAAATTTTCCAGATTACCGGCGTAGGTTAACTTATCTAAGTTAATTATTTCCCAATCTGGCCGCCAAGGATTATCCGGTCCGATAAGATAACGGATGAAATTTGATCCAATAAATCCAGCACCACCAGTGATTAAGAGACGCATAATAAACACCGTAAGGCGCAAGGCGTAAGGCGCAAAAAAGGAGAAAGAAATGAGGAAAAAAGCAAAGCGCAGAGCGAAAGGCAAAAGGCAGGGAGCAGGGAGCGGGGAGCAAGGAGCCAGGGGTAAAAAGCTTCAGCCATCTTTTCGCGACCAGTCATATGGAATTTCTCCTCCATGCGGCGGAATGCGATATTCATCAGGGTTCTCATACGAGTATACTTCGGTCGGACAGTTTATAACAATAGCTTCTGTCTCGCTAATGCATTTAAAACCATGGTAGACAAAAGCAGGAATCTGTAGCAAAATTGGATTGTGCTCTCCCATAAAAAATTCGTTTATCTCCTTATAGGTTGGTGAATCTGCGCGGCCATCATAAAGGACCACTTTCATCATACCCTTAACCACCACAAAATTATCTATCTGCTTCTTATGATAATGCCAGGCTTTAACTACTCCGGGGTAAGCCGTAGTCATATAAATCTGGCCAAATTTAATAAAGAGATCATCATCGGCCCGCAGCATTTCCATGAGCCGCCCTCGTTCATCAGGAATTACTTTAAGTTTTTTTATCTTAACCCCTGAAATCATAGTGCTTTTATTTTATTCCTTTCACTTATGACAGTTAAAAAGTGTTAAGTGTTGAGTGTTAAGTAAAAAAATAACAATTTCTTCCATTCTCTGTACTACATACATGCAGACCTTTTAAATTTTATTAAGAAAAAGGATGACTCTCACAGAGCTCGCCGAGCGCCCAGAGAAATAAATGAAAAAAAATATTAAAAAATATAAATTTTTGCTCTGCGTTCTCTGTGGGCTCTGCGAGAAATAAATTTTTGGTTGCGGCTTTGCCGCGCTGTGTGCTCTGAGCCCTCTGTGGCCTATAACTAAAAATTTCTCTGCGCTCTCAGCGTTCTCTGCGATGAATCATAATCCCTCCCCGCCTCCCTTTAAAAAAGGGAGGTAATTTCCCCTCTTTCTTAAAGAGGGGTTAGGGGAGATTATATCACGCAGATTAACATAGAAAAACGCTTATTTAATCCCTCCTAACCTCCCTTTAGAAAAGGGAGGGATAATTTTTCTCTGGGTAAATTATTTAAAAGATTCTCTGCGCTCCCAGCGTTCTCGGCGGTGAAACATTTTATTCCAAGCACAATTTCTTCCTAAAATATGGGATAGTCTTTTCGATCCCTTCCTTTAAAGTGACCTTTGGATGCCAGCCCAAGATCTTGCGCGCTTTAGAAATATCTGGTTGTCTCACCTTGGGATCGTCAATAGGCAATGGTTGATAAATGATCTTCGATTTACTTCCCGTAATCTCCAGCACCAGATGAGCCAAGTCCATTACCGAAAACTCATCGGGATTACCTAAGTTAATCGGATCATTTTCTTTAGAAAAAAGAAGCTTAATAATTCCTTCTACCATATCGTCGATAAAACAAAAACTCCTCGTCTGGGAACCATCTCCAAAAACGGTTAAGTCTTCTCCCCGGAGCGCTTGTTGAATAAAATTGGGCACAACCCGGCCATCCTGGAGGCGCATTCGAGGCCCATATGTATTGAATATGCGCGCAATACAGGTTTCCAAGCCATGATAGCGATGATAGGCCATGGTCAGGGCCTCAGCAAACCGTTTAGCTTCATCATAAACCCCCCGCGGACCAGTGGGATTCACATTTCCCCAGTAAGTTTCGGGTTGGGGATGGACAAGTGGATCTCCGTATACTTCCGAGGTAGAAGCCAAAAGAAATCGAGCTTTTTTTTCTTTAGCTAACCCTAAAACTTTATGGGTACCCAGGGCACCAACTTTTAATGTCTGAATAGGAAACTGCAGATAATCCGCAGGGCTGGCTGGAGAAGCAAAATGCAAAACATAATCCAAAGGACCTGGCACAAAAATATAATTGGTGACATCATAATTAATAAAGTGGAAGCGCGGATGACCCGCCAGGTGAGCAATATTATCTGTGGAACCAGTCAAAAGGTTATCGAGGCAGATAACATCCATTCCTTCTTGGAGCAGGCGGTCGCATAAATGTGAACCAAGAAAACCGGCTCCGCCGGTGATTAGAGCACGCATCCTACCTCCCTACCCCGTAATATTTAAAACCCATCTCTTTCATCTTAGCTGGATCGTATATATTTCGCATATCAATGAATACGGGGGTTTTCATAATGTTCTTTAATCTCTTTAAATCTAAATTACGGAACTGGTTCCATTCGGTGATGATGATTAAAGCATCGCTTCCTTTCGCCACTTCGTAAGCATCTCTTCCATATTCTATGTTTTTAAATATTTTCTTGGCGGCTTCCATAGCCTGCGGATCATAGGCTTTAATCTTCGCCCCTTCGCGTTGTAAAGATTGGATAATGGTTATAGAGGGAGCTTCCCGCATATCATCCGTATTGGGTTTAAAAGAAAGACCCAGGACTGCAAGCGTTTTTCCTTTTAAGACTCCCACAGCTTTTTTAACCTTGGCCACCATGAGTTCTTTCTGACGCTCATTCACTTTCATTACGGCGCGGACGATCTCAAATCGATAACCATGTTTCTCAGCAATTTTGGCAATGGCCAAAGTGTCTTTAGGAAAACACGAGCCGCCATAGCCAGGCCCGGCATGAAGAAATTTGGGACCAATTCTTTGGTCAAGACCCATCCCTTTGGCTACGACATTTACATCAGCTCCTACCTTCTCGCAGATATTCGCAATCTCATTTATAAATGAAATCTTAGTGGCTAAAAACGCATTAGAGGCATATTTTATCATCTCCGCTGTTTCCACATTGGTAATGACAAAAGGCGTTTCAATCAAATACAGGGGACTATAAAGATCTTTCATGATGGCAATAGCCTGGTCGCTATTCGCTCCCACCACTAC
>CAZAGD010000079.1:0-7336 GCA_964484485.1 uncultured Syntrophaceae bacterium | reverse complement strand
TTCACATTTCCTTCATATAATCCTTATTTAATTCTTCTTCCAAAATTTGGCGATGTTTTAGTTCTTCTTGAGCCAGAGATTCAAACATTTGTTTTGTTCCCGGGTATTTGGCGATTTTGGCTGCCTGGAGGTAAAATTCGTATGCGGACTTTTCTCTTTCCATAGCTAAACGTATGGCTTCTTGGGGGGTAGTCTTTTCGTCAATCATTATGCTCCTCCGCTGTGTTCATTCAGAAATTGCCGATATAGTATAGCCCTTTTCTTTGAGAGCGGCTATAATCGGCTGTAACGGCCGTTTCTCAATACGAAAATAATAAATGCGTTTTTTCCGATCTTTATGGCTGGACATGCCTACGCTAATTATTTCGGCATGATTTTCTTTGAATATGCGCGATACTTCCTCAAAGGCATCGGGATTTTCCCCTAAAATTAAATCTATGCGGGAGCTTGATTTTAATATGCCCATTAGCTCAATAAAGGCCAAAAGGATATCCAAAATAGTAATAATGCCCACTAACTTTTTACCTTCCACTACAGGAAGTCCGCCAATTTTGTGATTATAAATAAGCCGAGCCGCCTCTTCTAAGCTGGCTTCAGGAGAAATAGTCACGGGGTTTTTGATCATTATGTCTTCTATAGAAACTTGGTCTACCATGGAGAGGAGGGAGGCCTGCCGCAGATCTCCTTCAGTGACAAAGCCGACTAAATTATCGCCCTCCACTACCGGTAAATGGCGAATAGAATTTTTGCGCATAATTTCTATGGCTCTATGGATAGACGTTTGGGGCGTGATCGTGACCAGCTTCCGGGCCATTCTTTTTTTAACTAACATATTAACCCTCCCCAGCAATTTGACCTGAATTTATCAGTCTTTTTTATTATTGTCAACAATCAGCTTGTCTGACTGTCGATCACTTTTTAAATTCCAGCTTAATTCAGGCGGGAGGGAGAGAGGCTCATTAAAATGAGGCATGTATTCTTTCATAGGTACGGGCGGGGAGATAGGCATCTATTTTAAAAAAGAAAGCTATTATTTATGTTAATCTGGCGTAGACAAGTATGTCCCCGCCGTTCTTGGTGGAGAGAAGGTGGGTAAGAGAGGTATGGCCATTTCCCAGCCGATTTTAATTTCGCCTCTCCCCCTCCCGCCTGCTTCCTGCTGGCGAGAAATTTTAAAACTGTTAGACGGTCAGTCAGCTTTTCCGGCCCCCCTATTATTTTTAAAATTAGAACCTAAGGGAGGTTGTCAAACCAATTTGGAGCCTGGGCGGAAACGAGCCGGACCATTAAAATTTAATTTCTCTCCTTATTTTGCGCATGCGATAGGCTAGATTATTCCCCCTCTTTTCTAAAGAGGGGCCGGGGGAGATTATTAAACATTGTTTGACATAAAAATTCATTCATGTTAGAAAAATTCATTAATAAAGGCAAAGGAGATTGAAAGGAAAACTTTTATGTTTTGGCAGAAAGAAATAGAAACCATGCCTCGCGCAGAGCTGCAAAAGATCCAGCTTAAGCGATTAAGAAAAACCCTTAGACAAGCAACCAAATCACCATTTTATGCGCAAGTTTTTAAGGAGCAGGGCGTCTCCCCCGAAAAAATAAAATCGCTATCAGATATAAAAAATCTTCCTTTTACAACTAAAGAGGATTTACGGGCCCATTATCCCTTTGGGTTTTTATGCGTACCCCAGGATGAGATTGTGCGCGTTCATTCATCTTCAGGGACAACCGGAAGGGCTACAGCAGTTTTTCATACGCGCAAAGACTTAGATGCCTGGGCTAATTTAGTGGCGCGCTGCATGTACATGGCAGGAGTCCGCAAAAATGATGTCTTTCAGAATATAGTTGGATACGGACTTTTTACCGGTGGCTTAGGTTTTCAGTATGGAGCGGAGCGTCTCGGTGCTTTAACCATTCCTTCCGGATCAGGAAATAGTAAAAGGCAAATAAACCTCATGCGTGATTTCGGCACAACGGTCATGCACATCATTCCCAGCTATGCTTTGCATCTGCGTAAAGTTTTTGAAGAGATGGGGTTAGATCCTAAAAAGGATACTAAACTGCGCATTGCTTTAATAGGAGCTGAGCCCCATAGCGAAGCAACGAGGCAAAGGATTGAAGAAATGTACGGAGTAGATGCCTTCAACTCTTATGGACTCTCCGAGATGAATGGCCCAGGGGTGGCCTTTGAATGTACATATAAATCAGGAATGCACTTCTGGGAAGATGATTTTTTGGTGGAAGTGATTAATCCTCAGACCCTGGAAGTTTTACCAGATGGAGAAGAGGGAGAATTAGTTTTCACTACTTTAAATCGAGAAGGCATGCCTTTAATACGTTACCGGTCTAAAGATTTAGCTACTATCTATCCCGAACCTTGTGCGTGTGGAAGAACCCATCGACGGATAAGCCGGATAAAAGGCCGCAGTGACGATATGTTTATCCTAAAAGGCGTAAATATCTTTCCGTTGCAAATTGATACTACCCTCATGAATATTCCAGAAGTAGGCACAAATTATTTAGTAATCTTGGAGAGGGAGAATTTTGAAGACCGGATGATTGTGCGCGTAGAAGTTCGACCAGAGTTCTTTAAAGGGGACCTTTGGCAATTAGAGAGACTGCGCAAAGAGATAACGGAGGCTCTTCGTTCTGAACTTTTAGTTACTCCGAAAGTGGAGTTAGTCGAACCAGATACATTGCCGAAAAGCGAGGGCAAAGTCGTCCGCGTTATAGATCGCCGGGAGATGTAAAATTATTTGGGACGCAGATGACGCAGATTTTTAAGATTAGGCTCCTAATTTATTTTAAATTTACTAAAAAATTCCCTTTCTGATCTTGGCTTTAAATTTTACTCTGTGTTCTCCGTGTTCTCTGTGGCGGATTAAATTATATAAAATTTCTCTGCGTCCTTTGCGGCCTCAGCGGTGAAATTTAAATTTCTGAGGAGGTAAAAATGGCTCATCAAATTTCTGTTTTTGTGGAAAATAAACCAGGTCGAATTGAACGGGTCGCGGAAATTATGGCCAAAGCCAATGTGAATATCCGCGCCATAACTGTCATGGGAACATATGAATATGGAGTAATGAAGCTTTTAGTGGACAAGCCGGATGTTGCTTTGGAAGCTTTGCGATCTCAGGGTATCTCCGCAAATAAAAGAGAGATAATCGCCGTGCTTATGGATGACCGGCCAGGCGGATTGTATCGAGTGGCCAAGGTTTTTGGTCAAAGAAAAATTAATATTGAGGATGCTTATGGATTTGTCATTGAAGATAAAAAGCGTGCTGTGCTCGTGGTAGATGTAGAAAAAATTAAAGAAGCAGAAAGGATCCTCCAAGAAGAAGGGCTGGCCATTTTAACAGATGAAGAGATTTATTCCCTCTAAGAAGATAAGCGGACCCCCTTCATCTTAAAAAAGTCAATAAATTGACTCTTTCACCATAAATTGACAGAAATTCATTCTTCCTTTTAATTCCTCATTTTTAAAAATCAAGCAATATCAATAAATTGGCAAAATCCTTTATTCCGCTCCCCTGGCATTGCACTTGCTGATTGCTAATTAAATTTCTATCCAAGATGCCGGGGGAAGATGAGAATTAGTAAAAAAAGAATTGCCTTTATTATCTTAACTATAATTTTTCTTTTCCCGCCATCTTTCGCTAAAAGCGAAGAGCCTTCCCTGGCTTATTCTTTTCTGAAGTTTTCTGCTGGTATTATAACTGGGGCCCTAATTCATGAAGGTGCCCATGCCTTAGTCGCTGGGGTAACGGATACGCAAATGAGTTGGAAAATCGGAACTTATAATCAGCCCATAGGATTCACCGAAGAAGCTAAAAGCAAGGATAAAGGGGTTGCTATTTATTCCGCGGGATTGTTGTCTCAAATAATCGGAGCAGAGCTTATTCTCCAGGCAGATAAAATTGATAAGAATGATTCTTTTATACGAGGCCTCATGGCCTGGAATGTCCTGAATGCAATATTTTATACACTTGATTATTGGGTCTTTAAAATTACAAATAAGGGAAACGGAAACAATTATCAAGGAGACTTAAAAGGATTAGAACACTATTCCAATGAATCATTAGCTCAGGGATTTGCCATTTCTATGGCCGCCATAGCGACCTACCAAGGATACAGATTTCTTAAAACGCAAACTTGGGCTCCCGATTGGCTCAAAAGTAATTCCCATAATTTATCTTTAGCTCCCTTACCTTATGGCGGCTTTATTTTTTATTATCAAATTAGATTTTAATAATCTCCTTCGGCCGCAAATCGCTTCTATCTTTTCTTTAAAACAGAGAGATATAATCTCCCCCGCCCCCTCTTTAGGAAAGAGGGGTGTAATCTCCCCAAACCTCTATCCAAGAATTAGGGAGTGTAATCTCGCCTGGCCCGCCTCTGGCCTGCCTCTGGCCTGCCTCCGGCCTGCCTCCGGTCACCAAAGTTAATTAGGACACAGTCTCCTCTTAATTAACTTAAGACGAAAAAAATCGGGAGTTGCGAAAAAGACGTAGTGAGGGATAACTAAAAAGGCAAAGTTTCCACCCGTAACAACGAAATTAAAAGAAAAAAATTTTATTTTATTGACTTAGCTAAAAAATTTTGATTAAATGCTTTAAATAAAATGAAGGAAAATTATCTATGGGCATAGTCTATCTGAAATTGAAAGTAGTAAATCCTGCTCATCCCCGAAGGAAAAAAGAATGTGAATTTCTTGTGGATTCGGGGGCAGTGTACTCTGTAGTTCCCGCCGAGGTTTTAAAGAGACTGGGGATTAAACCCACCTCTTTTCAGGAATTTATTTTAGCCAATGGAGAAATAATAAAGAGACCAATAGGGAACGCCTTTTTCGAATATCAAGGGAAAATTCGCGCCGCCCCGGTGGTCTTTGGTGACAAAGGAATATATCTATTAGGTGCAACTACTTTAGAGGCCTTGGGAATGATGCTCGATCCCCTCCGCCGAGAGTTAAAACCCCTACCTATGGTTCTTATGCAGATGAAAAAAATTAAATCGTCATCCCACCGTCAATAGCAATTGTCGCCCCGTTCATGAAAGCTGCTTCATCAGAGGCCGCAAAGAGGATGGCGGCAGCAATTTCTTCGTCTTTCCCCAAACGCCCCATAGGCTGGCGAGCAATAAAATCTGCCCGAGCCTTTTCGGGATCAGGAAATGCTTGGATTCTTCTTTCCAAAGAAGGCGTGTAAGTAGTCCCTGGGCAGACACAATTGACGCGGATATTATCGGCCAAATAATCAGCAGCCATAGCTTTGGTTAAAGCCCAGACTCCACCCTTTGAAGCTGTGTAAGCCCCTCGATCTTTAACTCCTTTTAAAGCGACAACGGAAGCGTTATGGACAATTACCCCTCCGCCATTTTTACGCATTATAGGAATGGTGTATTTAGAAACAAGGAATACTCCTTTCAAGTTCACGGCCATAGTTCGATCCCAGTCTTCTTCTGACATATTATCAACTCGGCCTGGGATAACGATGCCGGCATTATTGACCAGGATATCTATCTTACCAAAAGCCTTTACGGTCTCTTCCACCATCCGCTGAGCATCTGCAGCTATTGATACATCCCCTTGAATATAAATTCCTTCTCCACCCGCCTCTTTGAGCAGACGTAGGGTCTCCAACCCATGTTCTGGAGTAAGAGAATTTACCGCCACCTTAGCTCCTTCTTTCCCGAAGCGAATCGCTGTAGCTCTACCAATGCCCACGCCAGCGCCAGTAATTAAAACCACTTTTCCTTGAAAACGCATTAAATCCTCCTTTGAAAAATTATCTTATTGAACCCAATCAAATTTCCTTCTCCCTTTGGGGGAGAAGGGAAGGTTGAGGGGGAATATGCTTTTATTTATTTTGTTTTTCTTCGCTTTCAATACGCATCAAAGCTTGTAGCCCAGTAGTCAGGGTAGGCGCACCCCCAGGTAACATAGCTGTTTCGAATACTTCCAAAAGTTCTGCTTTAGTGGCTCCTAAACGTAAAGCTCTTTTAGCATGTTCGTAAACTGCTTCGGTTCGGCCTCTATAGGCAAGAATGGCCATAGCCACAAACTCCCGAGTTTTTGCTTCCAAGGCTTTTCCTTTATTAAATCCCCTTTGATAAACTGCATTATATGCTTTAAGAAACTCAACATCTTTATCAGCTAAAAATACCCAGGTAGGAAACATATAACCACGTTCCTTTTCCATCATCTTTAAGAGTTTTTCTTTTTCCCACTTAATCTTTTTGGTCATCCCCATTATCCTCTCCATAATATTTAGTAATTATCGATTATTTCCGGCTATTTTTTTATAAACTTCTTGAGCATGAAAAGAACTTCTGACCAGTGGTCCGGAAAAAACTTCTTTAAATCCCATTTTTTCTCCTATGTCTTTAAACTCGGCAAACTCTTCGGGAGGAATATAACGAACAACCGGATGATGCTTTTGAGAAGGCTGCAAATACTGGCCCAAAGTAAGAATGTCGCAAGAAACTTGGCGTAGATCTTCCATAACCTCTAAAATTTCTTCTTTTACTTCACCCAATCCCAACATAAGGCCTGATTTGGTAATTCTATTTGGATCAATTCCTTTAACTATTCTTAAGAGCCGCAAAGATCTTTGATAATCAGCTTGGGGACGCACTTCAGGATAAAGACGAGGCACAGTTTCCAGGTTATGGTTAATAATGTCGGCCCCGCTCTCTATTACTTTTTGTAAAGATAGTAAAGATCCCTGGAAATCGGGAATCAACACTTCCACAATAAGCAAAGGGTTCCTTTCTTTTAAAATTTGGACAGTCTTGGCAAAATGACCAGCGCCGCCATCTACCAAATCGTCTCTGGTCACTGAGGTTATAACTACATAATTTAGTCCTAATTCTTGGACTGCCTGAGCTATGCGGTAGGGTTCATCTGGGTCGGGGGTGGGGGGATGTTGAGTTGAAGGAATGGCGCAAAAAGTACAGGCCCTGGTGCAAGTGCGGCCTAAAATTAAAAAAGTGGCTGTACCTGCCGCAAAGCACTCTCCCTGATTAGGACAAAGTGCTCCCTGACAGACAGTATATAGGTGATGCCGCGCCAGCAAATCGCGCATATTTTGTAAGATATGGGGATCAGGCAGTTTCCGACGTAACCAAGTTGGTTTCAAGGTAAGGCTCCACTTTGTAAAGGGGTTCTGTTTTTAATTCTATATTAAATACTTTTTTAAAAAACTCAATGGCTAAAGATTCTACTTCTTCTATGGAAAAATCTCTCCCCAAAATTTTAGCTATAGAAGTAGCCCGGCGCCCTGTGCCACAGGGGTTAATTAAATCAAAATAATCTAAATTTGTAGACACATTCAAG
>CAZAGD010000078.1:0-5185 GCA_964484485.1 uncultured Syntrophaceae bacterium | reverse complement strand
ATTACGGGCATTTCTCAAAACAATTGTGCCAGGAGAAACAGTTCCTCGAGTTTGAAAGACATAATTACTGACTGTAGTTGACCCCGAATCAAAGGATATATCATTGGCATATCTATTTAGATTTTTTACTTGCAGGGAACTCCAAGAGCTACAAGTTGATCCGGTATTTTGACATTGCTGAATATTATAAGATCCTCCATTAACATCAAGCACAAGGCGATACTGTCGACTTTCCGCAATAGCCCTTTCTTTTTGCAAAGCAATTTCCGCCATTAAATCTCTGGCTGCGGTTTTTAAGGGACTATTAACAACCAAGCGTTGAAATGAAGGCAAAGCAATTGCAGCTACGATAGCTAAGAGGACTAAAACTATAACAACTTCAATAAGCGTAAACCCCCTCTTACCAAGGCTGCTATTTTTTCCCTCACCCTTCCTCTCCCCCAGGGGGAGAGGTGACGGCGAGTCGAAAAAAGTCGGCATGAATCGGTACGATTGTCGTTTCGACACTATGGTACCGCCGCCGGACCACGGGGTGAAGGTTAGGGAGGAATATTTTTGGGCCATCATCAAGTTTTGCCTCTTTTAGCTGAGGAATTTTTTTCTTTCAATTTAATAGGATGCAAAAACTGTTCCCAATTGATTTTTATTTGTGGGGAAAAGAGGAAAGCTAATAATTATTTGAAATAATTGATGAAATTAATTTGTTGCCCCTGGAGGGTGATAAGTCTTTTTCTTTTCAACTATTAAATTTTTTGACACTTCTTAAAAAATTTTAATATCTTCTTATGGCCACACAGGCCACAGGGTGGCAAAGCCGCAGCCAAAAAATTTATTTCTCGCAGAGCCCGCAGAGCGCGCAGAGGAAAATTGGGCGCTTTGCGCTATGCCCTAAATTGCCCCACTACCCAACTGCAGCATCCTTATTCGCCCTGCTCCCTGCCCCTTGCTCCCCGCCTCGCCATTTCTCCATTATTCCACCATTCCATCATTCCAACATTCCAATATTTAATAATGATTTTTATCTGCGAAATCTGCGTTAATCTGCGTCCCATGAGTTTCAGTCTTCAATGCCGTATTCTTTTATTTTGCTCAACAGGGCGGGATGGCTGATTTCTAAAATTTTGGCGGCTTGGGTGCGGTTGCCCCCAGTCTTTTGGAGAGCTTTACGGATCAATTCTTCTTCGAGGAGGCGGGTGGCTTTTTTAATGGAAATTTCTTCTTCCATTAGCTTTTTAATTCTATTCTGTTCAGGACTTTTTATTTCTGCAGGAAGATTTTCGGCCATAATTCGGCGCCCCTGGCTGAGAATCATAGCCCGTTCAATAATATTTTCTAACTCACGCACATTCCCTGGCCAGCTATAATCAAGAAGAAATGCTAATGCTTCTTCCGAAATTCCTTCAATACTTAATTTATGCCGGGCATTATATTTCTGAATAAAATGCTCAATTAAGAGCGGAATATCTTCTTTTCTTTCTCGCAGGGGAGGAAGATTTATTTGGAGCACATTGAGGCGATAAAAAAGATCTTCCCGAAATTTACCGGCGGCCACTTCTTTGCTCAAATCTTTGACCGTAGCGGCGATTATACGCACATCTACCGAAATAGAACGTTCACTTCCCAATCTTTTAATCTCACCTTCTTGTAAAGCGCGGAGTAATTTTACTTGGGCAGAAGGACTTAACTCACCCACTTCATCTAAGAAAAGAGTTCCTTCGTGGGCCATTTCAAAGCTGCCGCGTTTCTCCTTTTTAGCATCTGTAAATGCTCCTTTTTCGTGGCCGAAGAGCTCACTTTCGAGGAGCGTTTCCGGTATGGCTCCGCAATTGACCGCAATAAAGGCCCCCTTGCTTCTGGCACTATTGTAATGAAGGCAACGGGCGACCATTTCTTTCCCAGTGCCGCTTTCCCCAACTAACAAGACTGAAGTTTTATAGTCGGAGACTTTTTTGATTAATGCAAATATCTGGAGCATGCGTGGACTTTTGCCAATGATATTGCCAAATGAGTATTCCCGGAGCACCTCTTGGCGTAAACGGATATTTTCCTGACGCAAGCTCTCTCGTTCTTCAGCTTTCCGCAAAGCCATAAGCACTTCATCCGGTCGAAAGGGCTTGGAGATATAGTCATAGGCGCCCCGCTTCATTGCCTCCACAGCGGTATTAATCGTGCCATAGGCAGACATCATGATAATCGTGGCCTCAACTTTCCGATCTTTTAAGGCTTGTAATAATTCAAGCCCATCCATTTCCGGCATGATTATATCGGAGAGAATAAAATCAAAAGAGTGAGAAGAAAGGAGATCTAAGGCTTCCCTGCCTCCAGCCGCGGCATGCACTTGATAGCCTTCCTTTTTTAAGATTAAGGAAAGCATGTGGCGCATGGATTCTTCGTCATCAATTATTAATATTTTTTTCTGTTCCATATTCACCACCACTAACCCCTCCTCCCTCCCCTTAATTTAAGGGGAGGATAGGTGGGGTTAGAAAATTTGCCACAGAGAATATAGAGGACACAGCGCGGCAAAGGCGCAGCCAAAAATTTATTTCTCGCAGATCCCACAGAGAACGCAGAGGAAAATTGGGCGCTTTGCGCTATGCCCTAAATTGCCCCACTACCCAACTGCAGCATCCTTATTCGCCCTGCTCCCTGCTCCTTGCTCCCCGCCTCGCCATTTTCCTCATTATTCCATCATTCCAAATTAATTCTTTTTCTTAACACTTAACATTCAACACTTAACACTTACGAAAGAGGTGCGAAAATTGGCAATTGAATTATAAAATTGGCCCCTTTCCCCTCTGCGCTCTTAACTAAAATACGTCCTCCATATGATTCTAATATTCTAAGGCAAATGGCCAGCCCTAATCCAGTCCCTTCTCCAGGTGGTTTAGTTGTGTAAAAGGGATCAAAAATTTTATTAATGGATTCGGCCGCAATTCCTGGGCCATTATCTTCTACCTCAATTTGAATTATGGAAACAATTTCCCCCGCAGGTCGGGGAATTTCTCCTTTAAGGCGCAATTTAGAATAGTCAGCTTGAGGCGGATCTTCCTTCCTCCGGCGAGGAATTGTACTTATAAAAGTTGAAACCTCTTCAGGTGAAAGAATTGAGGTGGCCAAGCGAATTTTCTTTTCTCTCCCGGTTTTAATAAAATCAGGAGATTTAAAAGCATCGAAAGCATTCAGTAGCAAATTAATTAAAACTTGCTGGATTTGATGCGGATCACCTTTCCATTTAGGCAAATCATCAGCCAAGTTTTTTTCCATCTGAACTTGGGCCCATAATTTTTTTTGGTGAGAGAGCAAAGAGAGTGTGTTTAAAATTATAGCGTTAATATCTACTTCTTCTTCCACCCCGGGAGAAGGGCGAGAAAAGTCCAGTAGTTCGCGAATTATGCGGCGAATGCGCTCCGCTTCTTTGGCTGCGCGTTGCAGCACTTCTTTTTCTTCTTCGGGACTCAAGTTGCCCGTAGCCAGGAGATCTAAATAGCCCAGAATAGCGGATGTAGGATTTCCAACTTCGTGAGCAACGCCGGCTGCCAATCGGCCAATAGAAGCTAATTTTTCTGAGCGAATTAGCTCATTTTGGGCTTGGCGCAGCTCGCGGTTAACTTTTTCCAAAGATTGAATGTAATCTTGCAATTTTTGGCGATCCTCTTTGAGTCGAGAAGCCATACGGTTGAAAGAAAAGATTAACCGACCAATTTCGTCCCCGCTTGTTTCTTCGCTCAAGAGGTTAAGATCTCCTTCCGCGATCTTTTCCGTCATTTGATCCAATTTTTTTAAAGGTTTGATAATAATCCGGGAGAGCAAAAAACTGCCCACAGTAATTAAAATAAAGGCATCAAAAAGAATGTATAGAAAAAGCATAGATTGAGAACGAGAATAAATCTCCCGAATATCATCCAAGGCATATTCTCCGCGTATGGCTCCCCATCTCTCATTTCGTAAGATTAAAGGGGCGGAGATGTAAAGGGGAGTTTTTTTCATCAGGGAAAAAGAACCTTCTTTTCCAAGAGTATGCGTATGAACCAGGCCTTTTTCCAAAGCTTGGGCTATTTCTCCATCTTTAATAATTTGGCCAATCCTTTCGGGTTTAGAATCCGCCAATACCCGAAAATTGCTATCTACTATAGAAAAGTGGGAAAAGAGATGGCTTTGGCCTAATAACGAGGAGATTTTCTGTAATTGTTCATTTATTTTCGTTGGGCCAGGCTGACCTAAATTTGCTGGATCAATGTCTTTAAGAAAATGTTCAAGGGAAGCAATTATTTGTTGGCCCCCTTTTATCTTTTGTTGGAGCAGATTATGCTCTTCTACTTTTAGGAAAAGGACGCCGATGAGGGCTATGGCTCCCGCCATCAACACAGTTAAAGTAAAAACAATTTCAGTCCTAATCCCCGGCCTAAATCTTAACATTTACTTTACCACCACAGAGCTAAAAAAAAATTAAAAAATATTTTGCCACAGAGTGCACTGAGCACACAGAGGTTAAAGAGAAATTCTTTTCAATCCATCAATAAGTCGTTTTTGTCCAAAATTGATTAATAACCCTCTTTTTAATCCAGTGCTTTTTAGATAAGATAGCAATTGGGCCGTAAAGATGTCTTCTAATCTGCGCACAGATTTAATTTCCACAATGACTTCTCCATTAACTATTAAATCAACTCTTTGTCCCTTAATCACTTTTCCTTTATAAAATACATCTAATTCTTTTTGTCTTTCAAACTCAATTCCTTTCAACTGGAATTCATAACATAAAGCTTCTTCATATATCGATTCCAGCAATCCAGGCCCTAATATTTTGTGAACTTCTATAGCCGATGAAATAATTTTTTCAGTAATGGTATCATTCATTCTCTGTGTCCTCAGTGTTCTCTGTGGCAAAAATTTAAAGTTTGCCAAAATTTAAGTACCAATGAATTAGAGGGGGGCCGAAGAAGATATAAGCCAAAGCTGCCAAAGCCAAAAACGGTCCAAAAGGAATGGCGTAATATCTTCCTTCTTTTTGAATAAGCATTACCGTTCCCCCAATAATCGTCCCTAAAAGGGAAGCAAAGAATAGGGTAAAAAGAACGGCCTGCCAGCCCAGCCAAGCCCCAATCATGGCCAGGAGTTTGACATCTCCTCCACCCATTCCTTCTCTTTTAGTTATGGCTTCATAAATATAAGCGACGGCAAAGAG
>CAZAGD010000077.1:0-10039 GCA_964484485.1 uncultured Syntrophaceae bacterium | reverse complement strand
GAGATAGGAATGGGGGCATTTTTAATAAATTTCAGGGCAAATTCTTTAGTGGCTTTAGGCAGCTCTTCATGAGGTACGACTTTATTGACTAAGCCAATGCGCAGGGCTTCTTGAGCATCGATAACTTCTCCAGAGAAAATTAGTTCGGCAGCTTTGGCGTAACCGACTAGGCGTGGTAAAAACCAAGTTCCTCCCCAATCAGGATGTAATCCCCGGCGCACAAACACTTCGGCGAAGCGAGCACGATCACTGGCAATGCGCATGTCACAGGCTAAAGCAAGATTACATCCACCACCGGCAGCTATCCCATTTACCGAAGCAATAACAGGTTTACCCGTGCTCTGAATGAGAAGGACGATCTTGTCCCGCGTAGGTCTTTGATCAAAAGGCAAGTCGGATTCTGGCCTTACTCCAGAGACAAATTCATTCACGTCCCCCCCAGCGCAAAAAGCTTTACCTGCTCCCGTTATGACAATTACTTTTACTTGCGGATCAACCACGGCCATTTCTAAGGCAGACAAAATTTCCTGCCGCATACCTCCAGCCAAAGCATTCATCGCCTCTGGTCGATTTAGGGTAATAGTGCCAATACCCTCATCTTTAGAAAAAAGGACAAATTGCCCATTCATCTAAAACCTCCTTTCCGCGCCCTATCCCACTCCTCCATCGGGGAAAGGGATAGAGTGCGGGGAAAATTTCGAAGACAGAATAATCGAGAAGGATGGCCAAAGGGGTTAAAATTTTTGCGCTAAACCTTGAGCAATAACCTTGGCTTCTTTCATTAGACTATTTATTAATTCTTCCACGGTCAAAATATTTTTGATTAAACCCGCAATTTGGCCGGCGGACATGAGGCGATCTTCTTTTTCATCGGCCACTTGGCCGTAAAGGGAATCAACAAAAGCATTAATCTCTGGCTGAGTGGCCCCACTTTCTTCCATTCTACGGATGGCTAAAGCTGCCCTGTTCTTCAATACTCTGAGGGGTAAACCTTTTTGAGCAGCCACCATAGTTCCGGTATCTTTCGCTTCGATGAGCGCTTGTTTATAAGCTGCGGAGATGGGGCATTCCTTAGTGGCTAAAAAGCGCGTACCCATTTGTATCCCTTGGGCACCCAGAGCCAAAGCCGCTACTAACCCGCGCCCGTCGGCAATTCCTCCTGCCGCTACTACCGGAATTTGTACTGCGTCCACAACTTGAGGAACCAAAACTAAAGTAGAGATTTCTTCTCGCCCCACGTGTCCACCTCCTTCCGTGCCTAAGGCGATGACGGCATCAACTCCAGCCCCTTCGGCCTTTTTCGCCATGTCCACGGTACTGACCACGTGTAAAATTTTCAAATTTGCTTCTTTGACGCGTTTAATTATTTTATTTGGGTCTCCGGCCGAAGTAGTAATCGTTTTTATGCCTTCTTCGATAGCGATTTCCAAGGCCTCCAGAGCATTGGGGCGATAAATAGGGATGTTAATGCCCAAGGGTTTATTAGTGAGGGAACGGGCCTTGCGGATTTCTTGGCGCAATTTAGCACCCTCCAAGCCTGAGGCAGCAATAACGCCAAAAGCACCACTCTGGGAAACCGCAGCCGCCATTTCGCCCAAGGTAATTAAGCGCATAGCTCCTTGGATAATAGGGTATTGGGAACCAAGGATTTCGGTAATCTGATTTTTCATTCTTCTCTGCTCCTTATTTTTTGCCCAAATTAATCCATTTTGATTTGCCTGTCAATAAAATCATAAACTGATTTTCGATCCTTTTATATTTGACTTAGGGGCGAAATTTATAAATACATGCCTGACCAAAACCAAAACAAGGCAGGCTCATTAAAGTCTGGCTTGCCTCTGGCCTGCCTCTGGCCTGCCTCTGGCCCTTTCTCCCATGGCGACACGGTATCTGAGACAATAGGGTAAACTTTTTTGCAGGTTGCAATATGCCAGAGGAATAGAGTATCCTAAAATTATGCCGCAAGAGCAGGATTATATTTTTCGGTATAAAATTAATCCTCCCGAGGAAGAAAATCTCCGTAACCCCCTTTTGGAATTGATGCGGGCCGAATTGGCCAGCCTCGGCGATTTGCTAATTTTATTCTATAAAGAAGAAGAAGTAAAAGTCGATGGATTTCGCTTGTTGAATGAGCGAGAAGTAATTCATGAACTATACTTACCTAAGAAAGAAGCGGAAGAAGGAAGAGTTCCAGAAAATATCCACCAACAGCAAGAACAATGGGCGTTACCCACTCCCCAACTAATAGAAAATGCCCGCTTTTATGAACCACGTATAGAGCACATCAAAAAGGTGTTAGAAAAAATATTAGCAGTGGTAGATTTAGAAGTGGAAGGCAAACCCGTCAAGATTGATGGATTCCGGCTAAAAAATTTATCTCATTGGCTCGGGCCTTCATCAGGTGATCCAGCAGAGGTATTCGATCATTTAGCTACCCGATGTGATTGTGCTTGCGCCTTTTGTTACCTAAAAGGCCATCCGCCCACTCTTTCTCTTAAGCAGCCCGCCAGGTCTGCTGAAGAAGAATATGCTGAAGCTTTGACGAGAGTAAAATATTTTTATCCGGAGAGAAGGCGCGCTCTCTTTCCCACCTTAGGAAGTCCTTATGAAATTCTCGCCCACCCTTATGCCCTTGATCTTCTGCGGGAATTAAGAAAAAAAACAGATCGTCCTTTGCGCCTTTCGACAAATGGCCATTCTTTGACCCCCAAAGTAATAGAAGAACTTTCCGCTCTACAGCCCATATACCTTTATTTATCTTTGCACAGTTCTTCTGAAGAAAGGCGAAAGCTGATCATGGGGGCCAAAAAAGCAGAAATAGCCATTCAGGCACTTCCCTTGCTCAAAGAAAGCCGCATCTCTTACGCGGTGGTTATCGTTCCTTGGCCGCTTCCTTCGCTCACCGAAATGCTTGCTGACTTGCAGGAAACAATTATTTATGCAAATGCCCATGAGGCCCATTTAATAGAAGTAAGCCTCCCTGGTTATAGTAAATATTTTCCAGAACCTCCTCTGTTTAGCCGCGATGAGCTATGGAAAAAGATTGTAGAAACTGTTCGTTCGCTGCGGCCTAAAGTTTCCACCCCTATAATAGTTAAACCAAGCATGTTTGAAGAGCATCTCGGGCCAGAGATGCTAAATCTCCCCTGGGTGGCCGGAATAGTCCAGAATTCGCCTGCTTATCGTGGCGGCCTAAGATCAGGGGATTTTCTCGTCGCCATAAACGGACTGCCCATGAGCAACCGACCTCAGGCTCGTGATTTATTGAAACTCTATCACCAGCAGCATAGTTCTAAGATTGTGACCACAATCAAAAGGATCGGAGAAAAAAAGGATATACAAATTGATCCTCATGATTGGGATTATCCATATCATCCGGCACTTGATCATCATTTAGGGATCATATTCCCTGGCGCAGGCTTCCGCCTAAGTGCACTTGAAGATTTAAAGTCTTTAATAATTTCGCACAAAGCACATAAAGTTTTGTTTTTATCTTCAACCCTGGTTAAGCCATACTTTATAGAAAACCTGAAGCAGATTGCTTTACCTAAAGAAATAGAAATTCAGGTGATTGTTCCCCCAAATCGCTTCTTCGGCGGAAATATTTTTATGGGCGATTTGTTAGTAGTTGACGATTTTATCGAAGCAATCAAAGAATATCTGCAAAGAGAGACTGCCCCAGATTTAATTGTGCTTCCCTCCACTCCTTTTAGTTTAGGTGATTGGCGAAGAGATTTAACCGGCAGAGTTTATAAGGAAATTGAGCGGGCTGTAGGTATCCCAGTTGTTTTGTTAGATTGTGAAGTTATCTATGATTAGTTTTAAAAAAGGAGGAAAAATAATAGAAGAATAGGGGTAATATTCGTTATTTCTGCGGAAGCATAAAGCGGGCTTAAGCAGGTAGGAGTCGGGTATCTTTGATATAATGAATAATGAAAAATTGCTCAATTAAGGAAAGCATTATTTGGGTAATGGCCAGTAAACAACAAAATGTTATAAGTTGAGAATAAAAAATGCAGATTGGCATGTAAAAAAAATTTTCCTCTGTACTACATACTTGCAAACGCTTTAAATTTTATTAAGAAAAAGGATGACTCTCCCAGAGCGCGCCGAGCGCCCAGATAAATAAATGGATAAAATTATTAAAAAATATAAATTTTTGCTCTGTGTTCTCTGCGGGCTCTGCGAGAAATAAATTTTTGGTTGCGGCTCTGCCGCGCTGTGAACTTTGAGCCCTAGTTGGCTAAATATAAATAACAAAGGAGGTAGGGAAATGGAATTAAAAGGTAAACACATTGCTATATTAGTTGAGGATCTGTACAACGAGTTTGAGTTTTGGTACCCCTATTACCGCATGAAGGAAGCAGGGGCGGAGGTCACGGTAGTGGGTACAGGAGCGAAAGAATACCATAGTAAAATTGGTTTACCTGCCCCAGGGGGAGTTTCTGCCGAATCTGTTAAGGCAGAACAATTTGACGCTGTTATTATCCCAGGAGGATACGCTCCCGATCGTATGCGCCGAAACGCGGCCATGCTCAAGCTAGTCCGGGACTGTTTTAACCAAGGTAAAATTGTAGCGGCCATCTGCCATGCAGGATGGATGCTGGTTTCGGCTGGGATCCTCAAAGGGAAAAAAGCAACCTGTTTTATATCTATTAAGGATGATTTAGTGAATGCTGGGGCTACTTATTTAGACCAGGAAGTGGTCAGGGATGGAAATCTTATTACCTCCCGCACCCCCGATGACTTGCCCGCTTTCTGTCGCGAGATCATTGCTGTGGTGAGTGGAAAATAAGAGTATTGGACATGCCGTATTCCATTTATCCAGGTTTGACCAATTTGGCATAAAGGGATTTTTGGCGGGCAATTGCTATTTGATAAAGGTTGTGTTTGGCAAGGTCGGGCTCAATAACCTTGCCCAAAAAATGGGGCAAACTGGCTAAATTTGGGACAATGCCGAGCGATTCCAAAGCCAAAAGAGCTGCTCCCCGAGCGGAAGGTTCGGGAATAGCGGAGCGGCATATAGGTTTGCCTAATACATCTGTAATTATCTTCAGCCAAGTCGGAGACTGCAGGAGCGGTCGGCCGTTAGCTATGATTTGAGGGGAGGAAGGGAGCCTGCTCTGGATTAGCTCAAAAACCTGGGCCAGACGGTAGGCTACTGCTTCTAATCCGGCGCACAGAATGTGCAAAGGATTAGAAGCTAAAGAGAGTCCGTGAATGGTCATTTTGGCCTGGCTGGCCCACCCCGGAGCTCGTTCCCCGCTAATAAAAGGTAAAATGGTTATGCCATGACTGTCTGGAGGAAGAGAAGAAAGGGCTTTTTCCAGATTAGGAAATTTTTGAAGATTTAATATTTGTTGCATCCAGGAATAAATTACACCTCCCTCGCTCAGGGCGCCGCCCAAAAGAGTTCGTCTTTTGTCTACGAGATAGTTCCAAAGACCGGCGGGTAAATTTTCTAAAGGCTTATTTAAAACGATGCGCAGAGCTGAGGTAGTGCCCATGGTTAAGGCGAGGCGTTGAGAATCAAGGCAACCGCTGCCTATATTAGCCGCCACCCCATCCCCTATAGCGGGGAACCAAGGTATTTTTTTCAAAGCAGGCCAACGGCGGGAATAGGTACGACGAAGTCCATATCGGGGAACATTAATATCCGTTAAAGGTGAAAGTAGATTTTTGTCAATAGGGAGCTCCTGCAAAATTAAATCATCCCAAATAAGCTCCCGGCGGTTGAGCAGTCCAGTCCAAGAGGCAACCGAGTAGGAAACAGTAGCAAACCCAAATAATTTTAATTCGAGATACTCACCGATCGAAACCCAGCGTTTTACTTTTCGCCCGAGATCTGGCCAGGTGCGGTAAAGCCAAAGCATTTTGGCGGGAAGATAACTGGAATGCAGGGGGCAGCCCGTGCGGTCATGGATAATTTTCTCATCAAGTTTTTGCTTTAAATAAGGAATTTCCTTTTCCGCGCGCGTGTCGGCATAAGTAAATAGAGGTGTAATAGCCCGATTCTTTTGATCAACTCCCAAGATATTGCTTACTAAAGTGCAAGAGGCAACTGCTTTAATTTGAGCCGATGCGCGTTTGGCTTTGGTGACTGTTTCATCTAAGCATTGGCTAACCAGCTCTATGAGTAAGTTGGGGTCAGCTTCTGATTTCCCATCTATGGCCGTATTTAATATAGTATCTCGCCGAGCTTCCGTATCTTCTATTAGGCGACCTAATCGATCAAATAGATTGGTCCGAATAGAAGAGCTTCCAATATCTATAGTTAAAATTAAAGGCTCCTCAGCCCCGCTGAGCTTGGTAGAAGGCTTTGGGGCAGAAATTTGATGGTGCTTTGGCAAATGGCCTTCTTTGGGCATGGATCTTTATAAGTAGGTCGAAAATAATTTTTAATGGATTATAGCACAAGGACATTGTTAACGGGTGGGAATTATATTTTGCTCTTTAAGATATTTTTGCTTTTCGCCAATAAATTTGAAGTTATAAATTCCTGCGCGCAGAAGATATGATATTTTCAATTAGATTTATAATCTCTGTATTACTCGTAGTCCCCTTAGCCAGGAAGTAATCTGCCCCTTTTTGATAAGCCGCTTCGCGGTACTCCGGAAGATCATGGGCAGTAAGAATTATGATCTTAATAGCAGGAAGGAGCTTTTTGATTTGCGGAGTCAAAGAAAGGCCATTTTCACCCGGAAGCCTGATATCCAAAAAAATGATTTCTGGTTGAAAAGAAGCTACTTTTGCCAAAACCTCGTGGCCATTTGTTAATTCTTCCAAGATCATAAGAGGGAATTTAGTTTGTAATAAATCCCGAAGAGCCCGCCGGAAGTTATCATTATCTTCGACAATTAAAGTTTTAATTTTGGTCATATTAGTTTTAAGAATATTTTTGTCTTTTTTACCACTTTTTCAGCTTTCATCACCCTCCCCTTTTTGTATCCATAACAACCAACTCCGCACTCGGAGACTGTGTCATAACTGATAAATAGCTACCTATTGATGAATAAGCCAAAGGTAGGCCGGAGGCAGGCCAGAGGCAGGCCAGAGGCAGGCATTCATTCAGAATCATGAGGTAGTGGCCCTTCCATAGGTGCGGGCGGATTTAGCAGCTTAATCATCTTGCTTAGTTTAACTATCCGCCTGCCCTTTGCGGAAAATCTTTGGTCGATTTTGAACAACTTTTCCTCCCGCCGATGCTTCTTCATTCATGCCTGCCTCTGGCCTGCCTCTGGCCTGCCTCCGGCCTACCTCCCGGCCTTTCTCGCCATTGCGACACAATCTCTTGATGCGGGTAGTGTACCCATCTCGTAAATTTTATAACTCCCCCTCTTAACTTAAGAGGGGGTTGGGGGAGTTAGCCCCTTACGTTACAAATTATATTTTTATATTTAGCAAGCTAAAAGACCTTAGGCTATGGATTAAATTCGGCCAGGAGCAAACCCTTGCCGTACGGGCAAATACGGAATACTGGAATGATGGAAAATTGTAATATTGGGTTAATATTCGCAATCTTTTTATTCCCTTGGGCAAATAATTCATCTCTGTGTGCTCTGGGCCCTCTGTGGCTAAGATTAATAATGTAATCCTCTGCGTCCTCGGCGCTCTTGGCGGTGAAACATTTGCGCATTTATGGCCTACCGCATACGGCAAGGGTAAACCCTTGCCCGAAGCCATTCTCTGTTGCCAAATTGCTTATATAAAAAGGCTACATGCCCCCGAAGTTTTTATTTCCACATTTGCAGCCGAAAATGTTAAAGTTTCCACCCTTCAGTAATGAGCATTTTTAACTTTACGAAGGAAAATGGTTATGTTAAATAAGGTATAATACTTATTTACCACGGATGACCACTGTATTTTGATGGAGAAAAATTAGTTAAGGTAAAAGTTATTTTTATGGAAGCCAAAAAGAAAATTTTCATCGTGGAAGATCATACAATTTTGCGGGAAGGATTAAAGGCCTTACTATCTGCGCAACCTGATTTGGAGATTGTCGGAGAAGCAGGAGAAGGGGACGCGGCTATTCGCGGAGTAGAAAAGTTGCAGCCGGATTTAGTCTTAATGGATCTTTCTTTACCCAAAATGAATGGTACCGAAGCAATGCGGGAGATTAAGAGACGATGCCCCAAAACTAAAATAGTGGCTTTGACCGTCCACAAAACCGAAGAATATATAAGTGCCGCTTTTCAAGCTGGAGCCGAAGGATATGTCCTCAAAGACGCTACACATGCGGAGTTGGAATTGGCTATTCGTAATGTTTTATCCGGCAAAAAATTTATCAGCCCAGGGATTTCGGAAAAAATCGTCGAAGGATATTTGCAAAAAAAGAAGACAGCAAGTATAGTGACCCCCTGGGATACGCTTACTCCGCGGGAAAGAAGCATTTTAAAACTTATAGCCGAAGGTTATAAGAACAAAGAAATCGCTGATTATTTATGCATAAGTGTGAAAACGGTGGAAAAGCATCGTTCTAATTTAATGCAAAAACTCGACCTCCATAATGTATCTGACTTAACTGCTTATGCCATAGCCAAAGGGTTGGTTACGAGATAAGCCAGCGAGCTTTGATGGAAGTTCCTTGGTGGGGAAGAGAGGTAAGGGTAAAATCGCCACCGGATAATTCCACCCGTTCTTTCATGCCGACCAAACCCATTCCTTTGGGGAAGGATTGATAATCAAACCCAATACCGTTATCAGCAATCGTCAACTCAAGGTGGTTATTCTTTTTGTGCAAAGAAATAAGCACTTTATCTGCCTTGCTGTATTTGGCGATATTGTTCAAAGCTTCTTGCAAAATGCGGTAAATTACAATTTTTAAAGCAGAAGGGATAGCATCTTCGGCTACAGACAAATCTTTATCTATTTTGATAGTGGAATAGATTTCCCCAAATTGGCGACAGAAGTAATTTATACCTGAAAGGAGGCCTAAGTCATCGAGAATGGAAGGCCATAGATCCATGGAGACGCGGCGGATTTCCTCTATTGTATCCTGAATCATAGGAACTATGTCTTCAAGTTTAATTCCTGGAAAATTTGCCGTAGAGTTGAGTTGGCTTATTTTCTTCTCCAAAACAAATTTAATGGCGGCTAAGGATTGGCCAATACTATCGTGAAGCTCGCGGGCAATTCTTTTCCTTTCATTTTCTTGAGCAGTTAACAATTGCGCAGAAAGAACCCGCAGGTGCTGTTCGGAATTCTTTAGTTCATCTTCTAAATTAAACCGGTGTATTGTTTCGCCAATTAAGGGAGCCATCGTTTCTATAAATTCGAGCAAAGCAGGGGAAATGCATCCTTGACGTTCATCGGCTAAATGAATTGCTCCTAAAACTTTTTGTTGATGGCGAACAGGAATAATAGCCAAAGAATTAAAACCGCTCCGCACACATACTCCCCGATATTTATTTCGGCTATCTGCCGAGATGCGGGCCATAAAAGAAGAAAGGTCATTACTGCAGAAAGATCCGGCTTTGGTGAGGAAGGAAGTTTCTTCCAATAGAGGGTTCCCCTGGATAATACGGCTGCAAAGGCATTGATTGTTTTGTAAGGAAAGGCAGTTTTCTGACTTCCAAAAGGCTGAAGAAAAACCTCTATATGCTTCATAGGGGATGTTTCCTTGACTATCTATGAGGCGGATGCCTATCCCGCGGCACTCACTCCATTGGTAAAGAAGATTAACGACGGCTTCTAAATATTCTTGCCGGGAGGATTTTCTTAGGAAAAGATTTAGCAATTCATTGGTGGCTTGGAGACGATTCTCCATTACCCGCAGGTCTGCTATTTCTTTCTGGAGATCTTCATTAAGCTGAATTAACTCGGTTTTTCTGAGAGTTTTCCTTTTTTGCTGATCAGTCATTTTTATCACCTATATTATTAATCGGAGCAATTAAATATTTACAGTTATCACTTTTATCTTACTCCGTGGTCTGGCTTTATCGAATTTCCCCAATGAAATTGGGTCGTAATTCCACCTAAGAAATAAAACCAAATGCGGCAAGGGACAAGCCCTTGCCCTACGTTTGAGATTTTTTTAATT
>CAZAGD010000076.1:0-19119 GCA_964484485.1 uncultured Syntrophaceae bacterium | reverse complement strand
GTGGTAGTGAAACCAGAGGCTGTTTCAAACCAGGCATCGGTAAAGTTGTTCAGGCTACCTGTAAGCAGATAAGGAAGAGATCCGAAAAAAGTGGCGCTGAGCCAAGCAAAAGCTACTATGGCGAACCCCTCTCTATGGCTCAGTTCTCTTTTATTGTTTCCGCGGCATAATAAATTCATTAGTAATCCGCTCGCCGCGGTTATAGTGATAGAAATAAGTAGCCCCAGAGATTGATTCTCTTTATAGATCAAATCAACCAATAGAGGAAGGATCATGAAGCCGGCCAGGATGAGGTTTAAGAACCCTACCAGGTAAAAAAGAAGGGAAAAAGACACGATTACCAGTACTCCAGTTTCACGGTTAAGGCTTTCTCAACTTTGGGAATGGCTGAGGTGAGCGTGAAAATAGTTACGCGATCACCGGGACGAATAACAGTTTTTCCCCCGGGAATAATTACTTGCGAATCCCGGACCACGGCGCCGATAATTGCTTCTTTGGGGAAATTTATATCTTTGAGCGGTCGGCCCACTAAATCGGAAGTCTCTAAAGCCACTGCTTCAAAGGCTTCGGCATTCTCGTCCGGAAGCGTAGATACAGAAAGGATTTTGCCTCGCCGCAAGAATTGGAGAATCCGATTCAAAGCCGCTAATCGCGGGCTGACCACTACATCAATACCCAGAGAATGAACAAGGGGAGAATAAACAACTTTATTAATTAGCGTAATCACCCGCTTAGTGCCTAATTTTTTGGCCAACAAGGATAGCATAACATTAGATTCTTCATCTTCCGTCACGGCAATAAAGGTGTCCATTTCACCCACATTTTCTTCGATCATCACATCTTGGAGCACTCCATCAGGTTTTAAGGCCACAACTTTGTTGCATTTCTCAGCTATTTCCAGGCACCGCGCTTCGTCTTGTTCGATTACTTTAACTTGAATATCTCGATTTTCTAACCCCTGGGCCAATTGTAATCCGATAAGACCTCCGCCCAGGATCATGACTTTCTTTATCGTCCTTCTTTTGTTACCTAAGATTTCAATAGTTTCATTAACATTATCGCGGGCGCTAACTGAGAATACTATATCATGAGCTTGGAGAACATCGTCACCCTTAGGAATAAAAATTTTTCCTCCCCGCTGAATAGCCACAATTAAAGTATTAGCTTCTGGATATTTGCGCCGAATTTCCCCCAAAGAATTTCCGATTAGGGGGTTACCTTCCTGGATAGGCAAACCCACCATGCGCACCAAACCATCAGCAAAATCAGCTACGCGCACTGCTCCAGGGACTTCCATTAGCTTCAAGATCATATCTACGACTTCGCGGTCGGGATTAATAACTAAATCGATATCTAAATGGTCTTTATCAAAAAGGGGGAGGAGAGCAGAATAGTCAGGGTCGCGGACGCGGGCGATCTTTCGGGGAACTTTATTTTGCAATCCGGCCACCAGGCAGGAGATCATATTTACTTCGTCGCTATTGGTAACAGCTATAAGCAAAGAGGCCTCGGCTATTCCTGCTTGGCGGAGAAGGCTGATACTACCGCCGCTGCCGTGGATAGCTTGGACGTCCAAGCTATTCTGAATTCGGCGAATTTTCTCTGGATCCCGGTCAATGACCACTACATCTTGTTTTTCCTGAGAAAGTCTTTGAGCTAAATGATAACCAACTTCGCCAGCGCCGATAATAATAATGCTCATTTATTAGTGCTCTTTTTGATTGCCAAATATTTTTGTAAACGAGACAAATAAATATTATTTTCCTATTAAAAGATTGTCAAGGGGTATCATTACTGACCGTCTAACAGTTTTAATATTTCTCGCCAGCAGGAAACAGGCGGGAAGGGGAGAGGCGAGCCTCTCCTCCTCCCGCCTGAATTAAGCTGGAATTTAAATTTTAACCTGAGCCATATCAAGTTATGCGGTTAGAAGGCGTAGGGCAAGGATTTATCCCTTACCGGGATAGATAAGCCGCAAGGAGTTGCCCTAAAAATTTTTTAAATTTTCTTGACAAAATTTTTCGGTTTGTGTTAGAAGCAGATTTAGAGTCCGGCAAATTAAGAAGGAGGTTAAGAGCCGGTTAATATATATAATAGGGAGCATTAATCTACTTTGCGGGAATTTTTGCGGTTGGCGGGGATTTTAACCCTTGTCTCTATAATTTCTGCTTGGGCACTCTCCTCCACCTATAATATAACTAAGCCGATAATTGATCTTAAGCGCTATCAAAAAAAGATAGAGGCGCTTTCCCAGGTGTTACCTCCTTTTGATAACCACCCTGATAAAGAAATGGTTAAATTGACGACTGAAAAGGGAGAAGTAATAGAGTTCTATGTGGGCCGAAAGAATGGTGAGCCCACCGGGATTGCCTTCAAGAAAAATACAGTAGGTTATGGAGGGAACATAGCCTTAATGATTGGAGTTACTCCGCAAGGGAAGATATACGGGATTCAAGTTATGGAGCAGAATGAAACACCCGGCTTAGGAGCTAAAATTTCTCATCCCGATTTTCTTAAGCAATTTACGAACAAGGATTTGGCTTCCACTCGCTGGGAAGTTAAAAAAATGGGCGGAGATTTTGATCAAATTTCAGCCGCCACAGTTTCCTCCCGGGCTATAACCAAAGGCATAAAAGAAGGATTAAACTTTTTCCAAAGTAACAAAGAAAAAATTTTAAAACAGGGATAAGAAATTGGCCGACCTTAAGCGTTTTAAGGAAGAATTTGTAAAAGGAATTGGAGGAGAAAATCCCACTTTCCGTCTTGTGATTGGAATGTGTCCACCCTTGGCTATTTCTACCGCAGTTATTAACGGCTTCGGCATGGGCTTAGCTGCTACTTTTGTTTTATTGGGGTCAAACATAATGGTTTCCTTAATTAGAAATTTTACCCCAAGCAAGGTGCGCCTGCCTATTTTTATTATTATCATTTCTACTTTTGTCACTATCACAGATTTATTTACGGAAGCTTTCACTCCTGATTTGCATAAAGCCTTGGGCATTTTCATTCCCCTTATAGTGGTCAATTGTATAATTTTGGCTCGGGCCGAAGCCTTCGCTTCTAAACAGCCTTTGCTTTATAGTATTGCCGATGGATTAGGAATGGGAGTGGGGTTTACGCTAGCGATTACCCTTATTTCGGCCATCCGCGAAATGCTCGGTAATGGGACTTTTTTAGGGCATGCGGTCTTTGGCGCGAGCTATGAGCCAGCTATTGTTATGATTTTGGCTCCGGGAGCTTTTTTGACGATGGGATTGCTCATTGGTTTGATGAATCACTTGGGTAGGAAAAAATAATGGAAAAATTAGTGATCATCTTCTTTAGCGTAGTTTTAATTAACAATTTTGTCTTAGCCAAGTTTTTGGGCCTATGTCCTTTCTTAGGGGTTTCAAAAGAATTTAAAGCTTCGATGAGCATGGGGATGGCGGTTACCTTTGTCATGACCATGGCCTCCATCGTAACTTGGTTTTTCTATAATTTTTTCTTAGTCCCCTATAAGTTAGAATTTCTGCAGACTATGGTTTTTATTGTGGTCATTGCTACTTTTGTCCAGTTTGTAGAGATGATCATTGCCAAGACTTCTCCCCCTCTACAGGAAGCTTTAGGAATTTATCTTCCGCTAATTACTACTAATTGTGCAGTTTTAGGAGTTTCTTTATTGAATGTCAAGGAAGGTTATAACTTAATCGAGGCTACGGTTAACGGATTCGGAGGCGGGATAGGTTTCACCATTGCTATGCTTTTAATGGCCGGAATTAGGGAAAGATTAGAATTGTGTGAAGTCCCGGAATGCATGAAAGGATTTCCTATTGCTTTTATTATCACCAGCATGCTGGCTTTCTCTTTCTTCGGCTTCCAAGGGTTTTTTGCTAAGTAAGGAAATAGTATGGATCCTAATTCTACCATTATTTATTCTATCGTCATCATGGGCGGAATAGGACTCCTCTGCGGTACTATTTTGCTGATTGCTTCTAAATTTTTTGCCGTGCCCCTCGATGAGCGCGTCGCTGAGTTAATGAAGATATTACCCGGGGCCAATTGTGGCGCTTGTGGCTTTGCCGGATGTACCAGTTATGCCCGGAGTCTGGTGGAAGGCCAAGCGCGGCCTAATGCTTGCCGCGTCTTAGATGAGGAAAAATCGAGGAACATAGCCTCTTTGCTGGGCTTAGCCGTTGAGGGCATCGAAAAAGAAATTGCGGTCTTGTGTTGCCAAGGCGGGAAAGATGTAGCTCGCCAAAGTGTTGAATACAACGGTCTAAAAAGTTGTCGGGCAGCAGCTTTATTTTTCGGCGGGGATAAAGATTGCGCTTATGGGTGTTTGGGCTATGGCGATTGTATTAAAGTTTGCCCCTTTTCAGCCATTTCCATGGGCGAGCAAGGGCTGATCGTCATTGATCCTCAAAAATGCGTGGGTTGCGGAATGTGCGTGACTGAATGTCCTAAAAGAATGATTAGTCTCCTGCCCCAAAGTGCCCAAGTTTACGTTGCTTGCCGTTCTAAAGATCGGGGCAAAAGAGTTGCTCAAGTTTGTAAAAAAGGGTGTATTGCCTGCCGTAGGTGCGCAAGGGCTTGCCCTGTGGGGGCGATTACCATAGAAGATAACTTAGCTAAAATTGATTATCAAAAATGTAATAATTGTGGACTTTGTGTTGAGGCTTGTCCCACGGAAACTATTGTTCGGCGCTTATGAAGACGCTAATAGTTTATTACTCCAAGACCGGTAATACGCGAAAGGTAGCCGAAAGTTTTGCGCGCGGCTTGGGCGGAGAGATGGATATAGTGCCCCTCAACCTTTCTCCTGAGGGAGTGCTGAAGTCTTATGAGACACATTTTACCTTCGATGCTGGTCCCTATGATCTGGTCTGCTTGGGCGCTTGGGTAATGGTCATGAGGGTTCATCCCTTTTTAGCCGCCTTTATTCGGGAATGCCGGAATTTAGAAGGAAAAAAAGTCGCTGTTTTTCTGACGGGTGGAGCTACTTTCTCGCGCAACCATGCTTATGAGGATTTGCTCCATATTCTCCAAGAAAAAAATGTTCAGCTTATAGGGTTTTCGTATACTTCAACGTTGTTAGGTTTAACCTTGACTAAAAATAAATTGCAAAAAGTTGAAGAGTTTGGTCGGCAAATCAGAAAAGCCTTCGAGGAAGGGAGATAAAGATTATGGATGGCTTTCTACCCACCTTCCTGCGGCGCAGACAGACTCCTCCTCCCTCGGGTGAAACAAGATTTGATCAGCCCGCTAATCTTTATCTACATCCCCCCCGGGCGATAATTCCTCTTCAAGATGGTCCAGGAATGCCCTTTCACTGCCTGGTTAAAGCTAAGGAAGAAGTAAAAGCAGGACAAAAGATTGGCGAAAAAGGGACCTCGCCTTTTGCTATCTCGGTGCATGCTCCGATTTCCGGAATGGTGCGGGAGATTGAAACTCACCCTGTTCCTCATGGGTTCTATGCCATGTGCGTGGTAGTTGAGAGGGAAGGAAGCGAAGATGAAGTGCAGAAGATCTACCCCGCCCCCCCCGAAAAAAAGGTAGAAACTCTTCAGCAAGCTGGGATTCCTCTTCCTTATGAAAAGTTGGCCGAAGGAAAAATAGACGTGCTCATCGTAAACGGTACGGAATTCGAGCCCAATATTACCATCCACCATAATCTCCTTTGGGAGAAATTTCCGCAAATTGAATTTGGGCTAAACGCTCTCTTGGAGATCTTTTCTATACCTAAGGGAATAATTTGTTTAGAAAAAGAGCAGCGTCGACTCTGGCAGGATTTATTAAATAAAGTAGGAAATAAAGAAAAAGTTATTATCCAAGGGGTGAGCAGAAGCTATCCACCCACGGGCTTAAATTTCTTGGCTAAAGAAGTCGTGAGAAGGAAAAATGGAGTGGCGGCCGAAGGACTGGCCTTTGTGGAATTGGTAGATCTATGGGCCGTAGCTAGGGCCTTACAAGAGGGCTTTCCTTTTATTGAACGGCCTCTTACTGTTTCTGGCTCAGGAATTCCTCAGCCCCAAAACTTAATCGTTAGGATTGGAGCTACTTTTGCCGATGTTATCAAATTTTGTGGAGGAAGTATAGAGAATATTACGCAAATAGTCATGGGGGGAGCTTTAATGGGAATTTCTCAACCTGCTCCCGAGGTTCCGGTGGGCCAAAGAACTGAAGGTATATGGGCCTTGATCTCCTTTAATTTGGCCAAAGGTCATCAATCAAAAATGTACCAAGAAGGGCCTTGCGTCCGTTGCGCCAAATGCGTAGACTCCTGTCCGGCCGACATCGTCCCTAATATTATTGCGGGTTATGCGCGCAAAAAAATGATGGAAGAAGCTATTGCTAATGGTTTATTCCTTTGCGTCGATTGCGGTCTTTGCTCTTATGTTTGCCCGGCGCGCATTCCCTTAGCCCAAATTTTGAAAGAAGCAAAGACCCGCAAACCAATCTCAGGAGAGGCGATTTTCTAATGAATGCATCCAAAGAATCTCCGCGCTTGATTTTGAGCTCACCGCCCTACTTAAGGACTGGCGAAACAAACCATTGTTTGATGTTTGATGTATGGATTGCCTCTTTGCCCTTAGTCTTAGCGGGGCTTTATTTTTTTGGTCCTTATTCTTTGGTGGTTATGTTCCTTTGTATTTTTACGGCTGTGGCCACGGAAGCAATAATTCAGATGGCCAAAACTCCTAATTATCGCCTGCGACCATTTGTTTATAATCTTTTGACCAATGAAAAAATAACGATTATGGATGGGAGCGCTTTAGTTACTGGTCTGCTCCTGGCCTTCAATCTTCCACCGCAGGTCCCCTTTTGGTTACCTATCGTGGGCTCGGCCGTGGCTATTTCTTTGGGTAAACAGATTTTTGGTGGGCTGGGCCAAAATATTTTTAATCCGGCCCTTTTTGCGCGAGCTTTTCTAATGGCTGCTTGGCCGGCGCATATGAGTTCTTGGGTGAATCCTTTCCCCTGGGAAAAATGGCTTAGCCAAGTTTCTTGGTCTCCCTCCACCTGGTATTATGATGCGGTAAGCTCAGCTACGCCTCTCACTCTGATGAAACAACAAGGGACGGGCACGCCTATTTTAGATCTTTTTCTGGGAAATGTGGGCGGATGCATTGGAGAAGTTTCGGCCTTGGCTATTTTAATAGGGGCCGCCTATCTCTTCTACAAAGGAACGATAACTTGGCACATTCCGGTTCCTTATATAGGAACTGTTTTTGTCTTGAGCGCCATTTTGGGCAAAGATCCGGTATTTCATCTTTTTGCTGGCGGTCTATTTTTGGGAGCCTTCTTTATGGCTACCGACGTCGTCACCAGCCCAGTCACCAAACAAGGCCGGATAATTTTTGGCGTAGGTTGCGGTGTCCTTACGGTATTGATTCGCCTCTTTGGCTCTTATCCGGAGGGAGTTAGTTATGCTATTCTCATCATGAATGCCTGCACCCCTTTGATTGATCGTTATACAGGAGGTGCGGCTTTAAAAATTGCTGCAGGAAGGAAATCATGAAATATCCATTTCTAATTAAAGGAGAAGAAAAAGTTAAAATGGATCGGCGTAAATTTCTGAAATGGATGGGTCTAGCCGGCTTGGGACTTTCACCTTTAGTCTTAGCCTCTCCGGTAAAGGAGTTAATAGGCGCCAAAAATTTAAATTCGGTTAGCAAAACAAGGCCCATGATGGGAACTTTTGTAACTGTGGCTGTCTTGGATTCATCGGCAGATAGAGCTACAGAAGCAATGGAAAAAGCTTTTGCAGAAATGGAACGTTTAATTCCTTTACTTAGCCGCCATGAGCCAGAATCCCCAGTTTCCTTTCTGAATCAAAAGGGCTATTTAAAAGATATACCAGGTGAACTCCACGAAGTAATGCAAAAAGTAAAGAAAGTTCACCAGTTGACTTACGGCTGCTTTGATATTACGGTGAAACCAATCCTCGATCTATATGCCGAACATTTCTCTCAGTCCAAAACACCTCCCCCTGATGAGGAAGTTAGAGCAACTTTAAAGAGAGTTGGCTACAAATACTTGATCTATGCTCAAGAAGAAATTCGTTTTGCTCGGGAAGGAATGGGTATTTCCTTAGACGGAATCGCCAAAGGATTTATTGTGGAGAAAGCTATAAAAAAGATGAAAGATATGGGAGTTAAGCATGCCCTCATAAACGCCGGTGGAGATATTCAAGTTGTGGGAGATAAAGGCCATAGCCAACCATGGAAGATTGCTGTTCAAGATCCCCGCGAAAGAAGTAAAATGGTGGAAATAATTTCATTACGAGAAGGCGCGATTGCTACTTCGGGAGATTATGAAAGTTACTTCGATCCAGAAAGGAAATATCACCATATCATCGATCCGGAAACCGGCTTCTCTCCCCACCACCTGGCCAGCTTGAGCATCCTTTCCCCGTCCTTAACGTTGGCTGATGGTTTGGCTACAGCTTTATTCGTTGCTCCTTATCCAGAAATTGGGCGACTTGTTTCTTCTTTGCCCAATACTTCGGGATTAATCATAGATCGCCAAGGGAATAAGAAAAAAATTAGCGGTCTGGTTTAATTTTTATCCAGGCTTTTTTTCTGTTCTATAAAAGGCCAGCATGGGCCATTTTCTCATTTGCAGGCGGTTATCTCCTGAGCGCCTCCCTTCATATTTTGTAATTCTACTAATTTCGTGTATTTTCCTTCTGCTGGTAGCTTGCCTCTCGGTATTTCTCGCCATGGAGATATAGTATCTTCCTCTGCCTATTTCCTGCTGACGAGAAATATTGAAACTGTTAGACGATCAGGAAACAGGGTAGTTGACTAATTTTAAAAAATAAGATAATAAAAAGAACTAATCCGAGGGGAACTAAATGATTAAGCATTTTTTAGATAAGCAAAGGTTCTTTTAAATGGCCAATTTGCTCGCCAGGCATTTTTGGATTATTCATCTTCTTTTCATTTTAACAGCATCCTGGCTATCTGCCCGTTTAGTTACTATTATTCTTCAAGATCGCTTGACCAATCTTCCTCCCCCCTTAATTATCCAAGGTGCATCTAATCTTACCGAGCAGGCCATTCCCTATCAAAAATATTCTTTAGTAGTGGAAAGAAATATATTTAATCCGAGCGAAAAGGGCCTGAAATTACTTCCTTTGGATACGACAAAAACAACACCGGCGCGAGCAGGAACTGATATTCCCCAGGCGGCATCTTTTTCTACTTATCGATTGGTGGGCACTATTACTGGTCCGGGGCTTTATGCTTATGCTATTTTTCAAGAGGGGACGAGCAAGAAACAAAGGATATTTCGGCTTCACGAAAAAATCGGGGAAGGGGAAATAATAAAAATTTCTCGCAACCAAGTAGTTGTAAGAACAAATGGAAAGTTAGAAACTTTGACCATAACCGCCAAGACCGAAAAAGAACCTCAGCAAATAGGACCACCAACCGGAAGTACTCAAAAAGAAGAAATCGTTCGCAAATTATCGGCCAATCATTATTTGATCAATCGAGAAGATGTCCAGACCTCGGTGGGAAATATCAATCAATTTATGACGCAAGCCCGTTTCCGTCCTTATTTTGCTATGGGCCGCCCGGCCGGTTATATTGTTTCCGAGATAGTGCCCGGTAGTCTATTTGAGAAAATCGGCTTACGCAACAATGATATAGTCAAGAAAGTTAACGGTCAGATGATCAATCGACCGGAAGAAGTTTTTCAAGCTTACGCGCAGCTCTTGAGCGATTCGCGCATAGAAATAGAAATTGAAAGAGGGGGGCGCACCGAAGTTTTTAGGTATGAAATTCGGTAATGAAGACCGTAAGGCGAAAGGCGTGAGACGAAAAAGCGCAAAAAGCACGGAGCTCGGAGCAGGGAGCGAAAAACGAAGAGCGGAAAAAACAGTTCAAAAGTGTTGCCGTGCTGCAGTGCGTCAGTAAAAGCAAATAGGCAAAGCGCCCGACAAAAAAGTTAGGCAGTGCGGAAGTGCGGCGGTGCTGCAGTTGGAACCAAATAAGAAAGAATATTAGGCGAAAGACGTGAGGCGAAAAGGATTTTAATTTTTTGCTCTTTACCCTTACGTTTTATTAACATGGGGGTAATCCGTATGATTTGTATAAAAAAAATTATTTTTTTCACTTTATTTTTGAGCGGCCTTCTTACAGCGAGTGGGGAAATAGCTCAAATTAGAGCCGAGGAAAAAAAACCAACCGAAGTAAAAATACCTAAGAAGCCCTTACCGGAAGATGCTTTAATTACCATGGATTTTCAGGATGTAGATTTGAATGTGGTAATTAAATTTATGGGCGAACTGACGGGTAAAAATTTTTTAGTAAGTGACCAGGTAAAAGGCAAAGTTACCATCATTTCTCCTAAAAAAATAGCCGTCAAGGAAGCTTACAAAGTCTTCGAATCTGTCCTGGAAATGAACGGTTATACAGCTGTAGAAGGACCGGATGTAATTAAAATTATCCCTTCTGGGGTGGCTCGGCAAGTAGGTCTGGAGATCAAGGAAGGAAAAGAGGCCAAGGCAGTACAGATTGAAGATAAGATGATTACCCAGATTGTTCCCTTAGAAAATGCCTCCAGTGAGGAGTTGCGCAGTATCTTCGGTCCCCTAATTTCCAAAGACGGAATGATTATTTCTTATAAACCCACCAATCACTTAATAATTACTGAACGGGCCTCCAACATTCATCGTCTCTTGAAGATTATTGAGCAGATTGATGTGCGCATAATTGAAGAAAGGATTTCTGTATTTCCCTTGGAGTTTGCTTCAGCTAAATCGATGGCGGAAAAAATAACCCAAGTCATTACTCCAGAGGTCCGTCCCCCTATGCCTGCCCGAACGCCAGCGGTTCCGACGCCGACACAGCGGATAGTCAAAGTTATTCCTGATGAACGGACCAATAGCTTGATTGTTTTAGCCAATGACCAGGACACTAAAGAAATAAAGAAGATAATTTCTAATTTAGACCGAGAGGCTCCGCGGGGGAAGAGCCAACTTCATGTGCGTTATTTAGAGCATGCGCGGGCTGAAGAGATGGCTAAAGTTTTGAATACAATTATAACCGGCAAAGCTAAATTACCCCCTAAGCCTGGTCAGCCTGCTGCTCCAGGCGTGGAAGAAGTTTCGATTACAGCCGATAAAGCTACCAACTCTTTAGTCATCACGGCTTCCCCGCAAGAATACCGCGAGATAGAAGAAGTCGTTCAAAAGTTAGACACCATGCGCTCGCAGGTTTTAGTGGAAGCCCTGATTGCCGAAGTGTCTATGGAAAAAGCATTACAGATTGGCGTTGATTGGCGAATCATGGATCAGCCGGTAGAAGGGCAAGTGCGCGGCTATGGGGGGACGGATTTTGGTTTAATTACGGGTGTACAAACAGGTACATTGACTGACCCCGGTTTAATCCTGGGTATAACTAAAGGCTACATCACCGTAGGAGGGCAGCAATATCCTAATTTAGGCGCTTTGATTAGGGCTTTCCAAAAAGACACGGATGTTAATGTCTTATCTACTCCCCACTTAATAACTATGGATAATGAGAAGGCCAAAATAATCGTGGCCGATAATGTGCCCATTTTAAAAACAGATTTGACGACTCCTTTGGCGGCCACCGCTCCCACAGCTGCCTACGTGGCCGTCTCGCGGACTTACGAATATAAAGACGTCGGGATTCAATTAGAAATCACCCCCCAAATTAGCAAAGGTAATATGGTGCGTTTAGAAATAGCCACGGAGGTAAGCAATATCATCGCTACTGATCCCACCAACCCGGGCTTTGTGAAAACCAGAAAAAGACAGGCTAACACAACCGTGGTGGTTGAAAATGGGCAGACGATGGTTATTGGGGGATTAATTCGTGACGATCGGTCCGACGAAACCAAAAAGGTTCCTTGCGTTGGCAATATGCCTGTTTTGGGATGGCTCTTTAAAACTTATGGTGGCGCGAAGAGCAAGACGAATTTGCTGGTTTTCATTACCCCCCATATTATTCGGACCGCAGAGGACATGGAAAAAGCTACGGCTAAAAAGAAACAGGAAGCCGAGGAAAACTTAAAGAAGCTTAAAAAAGAGAGGGAAAAAGAAGTCCAGGATACTTTAGATATGTTAGTAAAATAAAATAAATGTTAGACCAAATTATCTCCGAGATAGTTCTTGAGAAAAAAAAGATATCCCCAGAATCTCTGGCGGCTTTGAATACTGGGCCCAAAGGAAAATCCTTGAGCAGTCTTTTATTAGAAAAGGGGCTGATCACGGAAGAGGAGCTTTATGAAAGTCTGAGCTTAAAGATGAAGGTTCCCTATGTGCCTAATTTACGTGAAGAAAAAATTGACCCCCAATTGATTTCCCGCGTGCCCATTTCTTTTTCCAAAAAGAATAAAATGATTCCTCTAAAAATTGAAAATGGGATTTTAACCGTAGCCACATCTGATCCCCTTAATTACGAAGCCTTGGACGACCTCCGCTTAATTCTTAACTGTCGGGCAGTGGAAACTATATTCAGTAGCGAACGAGAGGTCATTAAAGCTATTAATCTTTTTTACGAACAAAGCGCTGATTCTCCAGAGGAGATGATCCAATCCCTTGATGCCGAGAGTAGCGATAAGATTCTTCATGAAATAGAAGAGACGGCTGATATTTTGGAAGTTGATGAAGAAGCCCCGGTAATCAAACTGGTCAATTTGATCCTCTTTCAGGCGGTTAAAGAAAGAGCCAGCGATATTCATATTGAGCCCTTTGCCAAAGAATTGAAAGTGCGCTACCGGATAGATGGAGTGCTGTATCACCGCTTTGATCCGCCCAAAAGATTACAGTCGGCAATAGTATCTCGGCTGAAAATAATGGCCAAATTGGATATTGCGGAAAAACGTTTACCTCAGGATGGGCGTATTCCTATCAAGATTGCGGATAAAGAGATCGATATCCGCGTTTCTATTATCCCCACGAATTTCGGCGAAAGAGTAGTTCTGCGCCTCTTGGACAAAAGCAACCTTCTTTTAGGATTAGAGGAGATAGGATTGGCGCCTGATCAATTGTGCACTATGGATGAGTTAATCCATCGTCCCCATGGTATGATCTTAGTTACGGGTCCAACGGGCAGCGGTAAAACCACTACCCTTTATGCTGCTTTAAGCCGGATTAATTCGCCAGACAAAAACATTATTACAATTGAAGATCCAGTGGAGTATCAATTGTCAGGAATTGGCCAGATGCAAGTCAATCCTAAAATAGGACTAACCTTTGCTCAAGGCCTACGCTCAGTGTTGCGCCATGATCCAGACGTAATTTTAGTGGGCGAAATAAGAGATGCGGAAACAGCCGAGATCGCTATTCAGGCGGCCTTAACCGGCCATTTAGTTTTTAGCACCCTGCATACTAATGATGCCGCCAGTGCGGCCACTAGGTTAGTGGACATGGGGGTTGAGCCTTTTTTAGTGGCCTCGGTAGTTAGGGCCATTGTCGCCCAAAGGTTAATCAGGGTGATTTGCCCGGATTGCCGAGAAGGATACACTCCAGAACCAGAAATATTAGGGGAGATTGGTTTGGAGGTCAGGCAATTACCCAACGGCCAACTTTATTACGGGAAAGGTTGTCCAACCTGCTCGTTTACAGGCTTCCGCGGGCGAACAGGCATTTATGAAATATTAAATATATCCGAGCCCATTCGCCAATTGATTATGCGCAAAGCTGATTCAGGAACAATAGCTAAACAAGCTGTAGAAGAAGGAATGCGCACTTTGCGTGGAGATGGCTTGCGCAAGGTTATAGCTGGCCTAACTACTATTGACGAAGTGATGCGCGCCACCCAGGAATAAGAGCTTACAAAGAGCGCGTGGAGAGCGCAAAGAAAATTGAAAATGAAAATAGGACGCAGATTAGCGCAGATTTACAGGATTTAAATTCTTTTTTAAAAATTTTAAAAGAAATTAATAAGGATTTTTCTGCGTTCATCTGCGTAAATCTGCGTCCCAAATAAAATATGCCGATCTTCGAATACGAAGCTTTAAATAGTTCTGGAAAATTAGTGCGGGGCATGGTCGATGCGGAAAGCGCCCGCGCCGCGCGGACCAAGCTGAGAGGCCGCGGGATTTATCCTACGCAGATTAAAGAGGAATTAGAAACGGAGAGTTCGGCTTTTCGGCGAAGTACTTTTCCCTTATTTTCCCGAAAAGTAAAGGCCCGAGATTTAGTGTTGGCTTTTCGTCAGTTAGCTACCTTGGCCGAAGCAGGCATTCCCTTAACTTCAGCCTTGACCGCTTTGGTGGAACAATTGCATAATCCTTTACTTAAAAAAATTTTCACTCAGGTTCGCGAACGCGTGCGCGAGGGAAATAGTTTGGCCGACGCTCTGGCCTTGCATCCCCAAATATTCCCCCGCCTTTTTATTGGGTTGGTGCGGGCTGGGGAAGCGAGTGGTGCTCTGCCTTTGTCTCTGGCCCGCTGGGCAGATTTTAGTGAACAACAAGTTGATCTGCAAGAGAGAATTCGGGCCGCCATGACTTACCCTATCTTCATGTTCATAATTGGGGTGGGTGTTTTATTTTTTCTCCTAACCTTTGTCATTCCCACAGTCACCAAAATTTTTGCCGACCTGGGCCAATCTCTTCCTTTACCCACCTTAATTTTAATATCCGTAAGTAATTTTTTCAGCCGTTATTGGTGGCTCGTCCTCTTAGGAATAGTGCTCCTATTTTTCCTGATCAAGAGATACATGCAAAGCGAAGCAGGGATTTGGTTCCGGGATCGCTGGAAACTTAAACTGCCTCTTATTGGTGACCTGCATCGTCAATTAGTGATCTCCCGGTGGGCCCGCACTATGAGCACTTTGCTCCAAGGCGGCTTACCTTTAATTGCTGCACTGCAAATCTCCCAGGAAGTTGTGGGCAATATTTTTTTTCGAAAGGCCCTGACCCAAACAGAGGAGAGAGTAAGAGAAGGAGAAGAGCTGTCCTTTGCTTTGCAAGAGGATGGTCTTTTCCCGGCCCTAGTTTTGGAAATGGTGGCCGTGGGCGAAAAAAGTGGCTCCCTGGAAAAAATGTTAGAAAAAGTTGCTGTCCATCTGGAGAGAGAGACGGAAATAGAAATTAGGCGACGAATGTCCTTACTGGAGCCGATTATGATTTTGATTATGGGCGTGGGCGTGGGGTTTGTGGCCCTTTCTGTTCTTCTACCCATTTTCGAAATGAGCCAAGCAATTCGCTAAACAACGGGGGTTAATATGATGGGGGAGAGAATTAAATCAAATTTGGCCCGTGCGCGGGGGTTTACTTTAATTGAGCTTTTGGTGGTAATAATAATCCTAGGCATCTTAGCCGGTTTAGTGCTTCCCCGATTTATGGGCCGCACAGAGGAAGCTAAAAGAACGAAAGCAAAATTACAGATCGAAAATTTAGAAGCAGCCTTGAAATTATATAAATTAGACAATGGCGTTTACCCGACCACCGAGCAGGGCTTAGAAGCTTTGGTCAAAAAGCCCACTACGGGTCCCATACCGCGGAACTGGCGGGAAGGTGGCTACTTAGAAAAAGGGGAAGTTCCTTTAGACCCATGGGGCCGACCTTATGTTTATTTGTCACCCGGGATCAAGAATAAAGATTTCGATCTGAAGTCTCTGGGAGCTGATGGAGAAGAAGGTGGGGAAGGAGAAAATCAGGATATCGAAAGATAAGGTTGACCAAAAAGGAAATGGATTTACCCTTTTTGAGCTAACCATTGTCTTATTTCTTTTGAGTTTTATTCTCCTTTTAACTTTCCCTAACTTCCGTGATCTATTATTTTCGCCCAATATAAAAAGGGGAGTTTTGGGTCTGGTAGGGACCATTAAATATGCCCAAAGCCAGGCCGCGACTACTAAACAATTTCATCGTTTAATCATAGATGTAAAGGATAACATTTTTTGGGTGATGCGGGAGGAGGAGAAAGGAAAATTTATTCGTGATCCTTCTCCCTATGGGCAGCCCCGGAGCTTGCCTGAAGGAATAATGTTTTTGGACGTCATCCACCCCGAGCGAGGTCGGATATCGGCCGGGCAAGCTCATATTGATTTCTCCCCGACAGGCTGGGTTGAAGAAGGGACGGTGCATTTAAAAAGAAAAGAAGAGGAAATTTTTACTATTTTCATAAATCCCTTGGGGGGGAGAGTGGAGATCAGCGAAGGATATTGGGAGCGCAAAAAAGGATGAAATCTTTCGGTTTTACTTTATTAGAAGTAATGATCGCCTTGGCTATCCTTTCTTTAGTTGCTATAGCGTTTTTACGTTTCCAGGCAGGCAGTGTCCGCCTCATAGGCGAAGCCCATTATATTTCTTTGGCCACTTTGTTGGCCAAGGAAAAGATATCCGAGATGGAAAGTAAAGGATTTGCCGAGCCAGGAAAGAGCTCTGGCGAAGGGGAGGAAAGCTTTCCAGGGTTTAAATGGGAAAAAATAGTTTCCGCCACCGAGGTGGGGAACGTCCAGAAAGTTCAGGTAAAGGTTTTATGGAAAGAAGGGAACAATGACCAGAGTTTAGAATTGATTACTTATTTAACTAAGCGTTGAGACGAAAGATGCGTAAAAAAGGTTTTACCTTATTGGAAATTTTAATAACCCTCTCTATATTGGGAGTGGTTTTGTCCATAATTTATTTAACTTTTAACCAATCTATTCTGGTCATGGCCGCTATGGAAGAACGGGCGGAAACGACCGAAAAAGGACGCCTGATCTTAGAAAGAATGAGCAGAGAACTTAAGAATACTTTCGTCTCCTCCACAGCACAGGCTCGGCATCCTTTTCGTTTGGGGCTGGTAGCGCAATCCTACAAAGAAAAAGAATTTTACCGGGATCGTTTGGATTTTACGGCTTTAACCCCTCCCGGCGAAGATTCATGGGAAAATGCCGGCATTATTCAGGAAATCGGTTATTTTCTCGATTATGCTCCCGGCGGTGAAGGTTTAACCCTTTTCCGGCGGCAAGATAAGGCCCTGGATGGAGATATTTTACGGGGAGGAACTATTTCCCCCATCTGTCCCAAAATCAAAGAATTAAGCTTTGTTTTTTTTGATCAGGCGGGGGAAAAGCATAAAGAATGGAACTCTTTGGAGGGACCCCGCAAGGGAATTTTGCCCGGGAGAGTGGAAATTAAATTAGTCATCGAGGATGTCCAAAATAAAGCGCAAGTATTTCAGACGCAAGTCTTCTTGCCTTTAGGTGGTGATGGGGGATGATTAAATTGGTAGACCGGAACAATCAGAGAGGGGTAGCCTTAATTATTACCCTTTTAATCTTAACTATTTTGATAGTAGTTGGTTTAGAAATTAACCGTTCTATAAGAGTAGAAGCCAGCTTAGCAGGCAATTTCCGAGATTTAACGCAAGCAGGGTATATTGCTAAATCAGGCGTGGAGATCGCCCGAGCCCTCCTCCAGGAAGATGATCAGGCTTACGATGCTTTAAATGAAAGATGGGCGCAATTGGAAATACTTTCTTTGTTTTCCGCTCAGCTTTTTCCGGAGGGTTATTTTGCCGGTAAAATAAGTGATGAAAACGCCAAGTTTAATCCCAATTTTCTAATAGATGCTTATGGAATGGTCAATTTAAAAAAAAGAAACCAATTAGAAAGGCTGATCACGCTTTTGGGACATGATCCAAAACTGATGGATGCTATTTTGGACTGGTTAGATCCTGATGATCAAAAGAGGCCGATGGGAGCGGAAAAAGAATATTATGAGATAGAGAAAAAGATTAAAGGTCCGGCCAATGGTCCCTTAGCTAATTTGCCAGAAATAACCCTAATCAAGGGTATGGATCAAAAAATTTTTTATGGATCTGAAGAAAAAGAAGGTTTGGGAAAATATTTGACCATCTATTCTGATGGGAAGATAAATATTAATACGGCCCCCTTACTGGTGCTCATGAGTCTATCCCCCAAGATAGATCAAGCCTTAGCCAAAACCTTGATCGAGTATCGGCAAGAAAAGCCCTTTAAGAAATTAGAAGATTTAAGAAGTGTTCCCGGTTGGGAAGAGATTTATGCCGAAGTCAGTAGTGAGATTACGGTGCGAAGTAATTATTTTGCGGTGAATGTTTTGGGCCATTTCCGCGAGGCGAGAGCTATTATCCAAGCCGTGATAAAAAGAGAGGGAAAAAAGACAAAGATTCTACTTTGGCAAGAGGGATGAAAAAATCCCGAGGCCCAAAGTGCCCGAAGAAAGCAGACAAAGATGAAGACGTGGGGTCTGGATATTGGTTCGACAGGGATCAAGGCTATTAAGCTGGCCCATTCGTGGAAAGGCAGCCGAATTATCTCATATGGATATTATCCTTTTCGCGGTCAACAAAATTTATTGGAAGAAAAAAAACAGATCTTAGATAAAATTTTTTCACCCCGCGAAAAAAAAGAAAGCATTATCCTTTCCTTCCCTTCCCCGCGCACTATGGTGCATCGCCTCGCTCTACCTTTTGCGGATAGAAAGAAGAATGAACAGGTGCTTAAATTTGAGATTGAACCCCTTCTTCCTTTTTCTGTGGAAGAGGTAGTGGCTGATTTTTTCCCGCAACCCAACTTTTCGCCAAATAAAGAGGCTTTAGTCTTCGCAGCCCGTAAAAGTGATTTGCCAGAGCATCTGGCATTTTTGCCAGAAGCGGGTATTGATCCAGAAAGTCTAATTCCTGAAGCCGTTAGCCTTTTCTGGCTGGCCAGGTTCTTAAAAAAAGTAGATAACCCGGGAGCGCTCCTGGACTTAGGAGCAGGGAAAGCTACCCTAATTATTTGGCAAAATGGGGGGCTTACCTTAGCGCGCTCCCTAGCCGTATTTCCGGCCGCAAATGCTGATTACGGCCAAAAACTAAGCGCAGAAACCCAGCGCACATTAATGGCTTACGAAGCCAATCCGCAGCATGGGCCAGTAAAAAAAATTTGGCTTACCGGCGGATTAGCCAATCATGCAGGTTTAAAAGAAAGACTAACTGCGGAATTAGGTAGAGAAATAGATTTGCTGGATCTTCCAGCGGGATTCCCGTCTTTAAAGGAGGAGGTCCCGGAGACATACCATCATAGTTTGGCGATCGCTTTAGGTTCGGCTTTAGGAGCAAATGTACCCCCCGAAGAACGGATTAATTTACGCCGAGAAGAATTTGCCTCGACGCGGAAGTTAGCCAAGCAGAGATCGCGC
>CAZAGD010000075.1:0-7115 GCA_964484485.1 uncultured Syntrophaceae bacterium | reverse complement strand
GCCGACAAAGTTTCGATTAATACGGCAGCGGTGCAAAATCCGGATTTAATCCGGGCGGCTGCGGAAAAATTTGGGAGCCAATGTGTGGTCGTGGCCATCGACGCTAAAAGAGTCGCGCCAGAAAAAGAAGTGTGGCGCGAGGTGGAAGAGATGGTTATTAGCGGTGAGAATCAAGAATTGACAGGCTTACAAAACCTGCTTTCCTGGGAGGTTTTTATCCACGGTGGCCGAACTCCTACAGCCATTGATGCCTTAACTTGGGCCCAGAAAGCCCAGGAATACGGAGCCGGAGAAATTCTTTTGACGAGCATGGATCGCGATGGCACCAAAATGGGTTATGATCTTCTTTTAAATAGGATTTTTTCTGAATCTTTGAGCATTCCCATCATCGCTTCTGGCGGGGCGGGAACGTTAGCCCACTTAAAGGATGTACTTCTTTATGGCAAGGCCGATGCGGTTTTAGCCGCTTCCATCTTCCATTACCGGCAATATACTATCCGCGAAGTCAAAGAATATTTAAGCAATTATAATATTCCGGTGCGCTTGGTCTAACCTGCTCGCTAATATATTTTTAGTTCACCAGGTTTATGGGCTTTCCTTTTAAGAAAGAAATCACATTTTCCACCACCATCTCGTTGCCCTTAGCTATTGCTTCCGGCGTCATACCCGCATTATGAGGAGAAAGAACCACGTTAGGCAAGGATAAAAGCGGGTCATGGGGTGGTAAAGGTTCTTGATCGAAGACATCCAGGGCCGCGGCTGCTAACTTGCCTGAGGATAAAGCCTCGATTAAAGCGGGAGTATCAACTATGCTGGCCCGCGCTGTATTGACTAAAATGCAGGAAGGTTTAACCATGGCCAAAGCGGCGCGGGAGAGAAGGCCACGGGTTTTTTCGGAAGCGCGAATATTAATCGAAATTACGTCGGCCTCGCGGAGCAGTTTTTCAAATTCCACAAATTGGGCGGAGAAACCTCCTAATCGTTCGGGTTGAGGATGAAAGGTCCAAATTAAAACTTTCATGCCGATTCCGGCAGCTATCGTGGCAAGCTGCCGCGCTATATCTCCCCAACCAATAATACCCAAGGTTTTTCCGTGCAGCTGGATCATGGGCAGTCTCACCCAACGGCCGGCGCGGAGTTCTCGTTCATGAGCCGAAATCTGGCGAGCGGCGGCCAACATCAAAGCCAGGGTGTGCTCCGCCACTGAAATTGCCGAATACCCTGGGGTATTACATACTTTTATACCTAACCGCGAAGCTGCGGCCAGGTCAATATTATCTGTGCCAATACCCAGGACGGAAATCAATTTCAATTTGGGACAGTCCTGCAGCAAAGGGGCGGTGAATTTAGAGTAGGCCCGAATATTAATTACCACTTCTGCATCGGCTATTCTTTTTTTCAATTCGGCTTCATCGGCCGCTTTTTCTGTATATATTTTTAACTCGGCCAATTCAGCCAAGCGGCGACAGGCTGCTGTCCCGGAAAAAATAGACGGAAAATCATCGGGGACAACTACTAAGGGCATGAATCCTCCTTTTTACATGGTCTTTAATTCTTCTTGAATTTTTTGTAATTTAGTGGCCAGAGGAAGTTTGATTTTGGCCAGAGCCTCAGCCCATTCTTTGCTCTCGGCAACTTTGGGCTGGATGGCGGTTCCCGAAATTCCTTTCTTCTCCAGACTTTTCAAGATGACCGCCGTAGTTTCTACAAAAACACTGTTCTTTTTCTCCTGATATTCGGCCAGCAAAGTTTTTACCTGATTAATTAGAGGAGAACTTGCTGGGCGCAGAGAGGTAAGGCCTTCTAGAATTAAATCATTATCTCGGTCCAACTCGATAGTTTCAATGAGCTGCTGCCAGATGAGTTTTTCTAACATTTTCTTTTGATCTGTGTCCAACTTAGCCAATTCTTTTTCCACTTCCCGCAGATGGAAATCCACTTCTAAAAAGCGGTGTACTAAACTTTGCGCCTTCGTCCGCAATTCTTCGTCTTTAATTTTCTGCATTTCTTCGCGGGAAAGGATGAGGCCTTTAGTTTTTTCCATGGCGATCTCAATGGAACTTTTTATCTCGGCCATCTTTTTCCTCCTTATGCTAAGTTATTACTCGGAGCAATTAAATATTTACAGTTATCAATCTCACCTTCCTCCATGGGATGGTCTTATCTACTTCCGCATTTCATAACTCCCCTTTCCCCCTCTTACCTTAAGAGGGGGTTGGGGGGCGTTAAACCTTTGCGCTATGCATTATATTTATCAAGCGCTGAACCCGCGTTAAGATGTCATTCATTTTATGCTTCCATTAATAACTCTTAAAAATATACTATAAAAATTCTTTCCTCACAAGGAAAGGTTTAAATGATCGTGACGTTTTAAAAATCTAAAAAGAGCGGCAGGCATTAGGCGAAGATATTCTAATATAGCCAGAGCGAAGTTCTTTAAAACCTCCTTCAATTTGTTGGGCCACCCTTTAGGGCCGGCCACTTTTTAGCAAGGGATAAACTCTTGCGCTATAAATTTATGCTATTGTCCATCTTGGAATTTCATAACTCCCCCCTCTTAAATTAAGAGTGGGTTGGGGGCGTTAGTCCCTTACGTTACGAATTATATTTAGTAAACGCCAAGCCCTTAGGCTTTGGATTAAATTCGGCAAGGGATAAACCCTTGCCCTACTAGACATTTTATCTAAATTTGATTCTTCTCTTGCCCCTCTTTAGTAAAGAGAGGGGGAAAGGGGATGTTAAGGTATGGGGGCAAAAATTCCTATCCGGCTGTAATGGATTACGCATTAGGGCTTATTAATCTTTACCCTTGCCAATAAAAGAAGGGCCGCTTAAAATAAGGATCAAAAATTTAGGAGGGAAGAAAAACATGAGAACATTCACTGCTTATTTAAATAAATTGCGCACAATGCGGCCAAATATATATATGGGGGGAGAAAAAATTTCCCGTGATGATCCGCGGCTGGCCGGACCAATGAATAACATTAAATTAACTTTTGACCTGGCGCAGGATGAAAAATATAAAGGCCTGCTTACGGCAACTTCCCATATTACTGGGCAGGAGATTAACCGGTTTACGCATATTCACCGCAGTCCTGAGGATCTCTTGAAAAAGCAAGAGATGACGCGGACCTTATGTCGACTGACTCCAGCCTGCATCCAGCGGTGTATGGGCGTGGATATGCTCAATGCTATTTCGGTCTTTACCCACGAAATCGATCAGGCTAAAGGAACAAGCTATTATCCCCGCTTCTTGGATTATTTAAAATACTTCCAAGAAAATGACTTAGTTGGTTGTGCCGGGCAGACCGATGTTAAAGGGGATCGCAAATTAAGACCTCATCAGCAAAAAGATCCGGATCTTTACCTGCGCATAGTGGAGCGCCGCCGAGACGGAATTATTGTGCGGGGCGCCAAAGCCCATAACAGCATCGCGGCTTATGCTGATGAAATTTTAGTTACCCCTACACGTTTGTTGACTAAAGAAGAAGCTGACTGGGCCGTTGCTTTTGCCATTCCGGCGGACGCCTCGGGGATTAAACAAGTTGTCGTGGCAGCCGCTCCGCGGGCCCGCAAGATTTTAAAAGCTCCGGTTGCGGAATTCGGTTCTTGCCATTCGCTAACCATCTTTGAAGATGTCCTCATCCCTTGGGAGCGCGTTTTTATGTGTGGGGAATGGGAATTTGGAGGAAGGGCAGCCTCCCTCTTTGCCCTTTATCATCGCCATAGCTACACAGGATGTAAGCCCGCCTTTACCGATGTGATCATGGGGGCGACGGCCTTGGTAGCAGAATATAACGGGGTCGAAGGGGCGCAACATATTAATCATAAACTCGCGGATCTGATAAGCGTGGCGGAATTAGTCTATGGCGCTGGCATAGCGGCCGCGGTAAAATCCAAGTCCAGTTCCTCGGGGACCTACATCCCCGATGTAGTCTTCTGTAATGTAGGACGCCGGCATGCCGGCGAAAGCCTTTATCATGAATATCAAATTTTATGCGATGTTGCTGGCGGCCTGCCCGCTACTCTGCCTTACGAAGAAGATTTCTATCAAGAAGAAGTGGGTTCTTTGCTACATAAATATATAATGCGTAAATCAGAGATTAGCGCTGAAAATCAGCACCGTTGTTTCCGCATGATCCATGACCTGATCGGTTCCTCATTTGGCGCTCATCGCCAGATAGCTGGCCTCCATGGTGGCGGATCACCGATCATGGAAGTAATCGCCTTACTGGCCAATTATGATTTAAAACAAAAAAAAGAAATTGCTAAGCACTTAGCGGGAATTACTTCGCGCTAAAAGATTTTTCTTTACTTCCTGAATGCGGGCATAAGCAGAGGTAATCATGCTCGGGGAAAGCAAACGTTTCTCGAGGGCTTTGACTAAGGCTTCGTAAATGCGGGCCAAAAGGTTTTCCTCATACCCATTTGGGCTGTTATTAGAAGCCAAAAGAATATCCGCTCCTGCGCGCACAGCCAGAACCACCGCTTCTTCCAAAGGGAACTGCTTACTTACACCACCCATAAGGAGGTCATCGGTTATTAGGGGGCCCCGGTAACCCAATTTTCCCCGGAGCAATCCCTGAATAATTTTGGCCGATAAAGTTACGGGGAATTCTTCATCCCATTCCCGATGCCAGACATGGGAAGTCATAATCAAATCAGCAAGTCCGTCGGCAATCAATTTCTGGAAAGGCCAGAGTTCTTCCGCGCGATAATTTTGAGTTACATCAATGACCTCGAAGTGCGTGTCTCCTCCGGCGCTTCCTTTCCCTGGAAAATGTTTCAGACAAGTAAGTATTCCCTGCTGCCGATGAGCTAAAATGAAAGCCCGACTATGCCGGTAAACTAACTCTGGATCTGCGCCAAAAGAACGTCCGCTTGTAGAAATTAAACCTTGCGGATTTAAGTCCAGGTCCACCACCGGGGCTAAGTTTAAATTGATGCCGCTATCTTTTAGGTCGCGGGCTATCTCTTTGGCCACTTGTTCGGTATAGGTGAGATTGTTTTTTTGCCCCAGCTCTTTAGGACTTTCTCTGGGGGGGAAGCCGGCGGCGGGACTCAAACGGCTTACTATCCCCCCCTCTTGATCTAAGGCAATAAATAAAGGACTTTTCGCCAACTTGCTAAGCGCAGAGGTAAGTTTACGTAGTTGTTCTTTGGAAATAATATTCCGCGGGCAGATTAGGGCCCCTTCTTCGCGGCTTAGATTAGGTTTCTGGCGCTTAGCTTCCCAAAAACAAGGAAGGTGAATATTATAAAGAATCACCCCGCCCAGGGAAAATTCTTTTATGGCCCGGATAATAGGTGTTTCTGCGGTTACTTCGGCCTCTCGGAAACCCACCATAATCATCTGCCCGATCATTTCGCCCAAATTTTTAATTTTCAATTTTTTCCTCTGAACCTCCAGCCAATCTGACTTAAACCTTCCTCACTGATTTATACTTTTATTTTTTCTGGGGACCCACCTAAAGTAGGCTTTAAATAAAGCAATAAGGGCAGAGGGATAAGTCCCAGGAGAAAGGTTAAAAAGAAAAAAGTTGGATATCCATACAGATTAGCTAAATATCCGCTGGCTACTCCAGCCCCCGATCGGCCCAAACCAAAGAGAATGCTCAAAAAGGCATAATGCGTGGCGCTAAATCTTTTATCGCAGAGTTGCATGAGGAAACTTAAAAAGGCCGCAGTAGCTAAGCCAATGGCTAAGCTTTCCAAGAGCGCAGCAAAATAGATAGAAAAATTGGGGGCCGCGGGTAAAGCAGAAAAGACATAACCTAAACTTGCTGTTGCCTGAAAAATGCCCAGGATCCAAAGGGCCTTTATAATTCCCCAGCGCGCTGTCAAGACTCCTCCGGCCAAAGCTCCCCCAATACCGGCTAATGTCCCCAGCGTACCCACAACCAAACCAATCTCCGCCGGAGTAAATCCTCGATCAATCCAGAAAGGATTGGCCATAGCAACGAGCATCGCTTCCCCAACTTTAAAGAAGGCAATAAAAAAAATGGCGTACCCAAAATTGGGCTTCTGGAAAAGAATTCTTAGAGGATAAATATATTGAGCCCGGAATGTTAAATTAATGGCCTGGCGCGGAACATGAAAAATAGAAAGGCTGGCCACCAATAAAGCCAAGAAAAACATTATAGCTCCAGCTATTACGAAAGTGCCCAGCCATCCAATCCAATCGCTCATCATTACCAAAAGACCACCGGAAGTTACCAGGGCGACGCGGTAAGAAGCAGAACGAATGCCGTTGGCCGGACCTAATTCTTGCTCTTCTAATAAATCAATTGTGTAAGCATCAACCGCTATATCCTGAGTGGCCGAAGATAAACATATACCTGCTAATACTAACCAGAAAAAGGCTTTTTGAGAAATGGGGTTGAGGAGAGCTAAAAATATACTGCCCAAAGCAATGAGCAGTTGGGTAGGGAAAATCCAAGAATATCTCTGCCCATAACGATCAACCAAGGGAGCCCAAAAAATTTTTATACTCCAGGCTAACCCTAAAAGGCTAAGCAAACCTATCTCCTCTAAGGAGATTTTTTTGACGCGGAAATAAACCGAAAGAAGATTATTGACTAAGCCAAAGGGGAGCCCTTCTGAAAAATAAAGGAGGGCGACGACTAAGAATTTTAGACGGGTTGAAATCACCGCTTATTTATCCGCCTCTATTTTTGCGCCCTTCAATTCGCGATGCAAAATTTTCCCTGTAGAAGATTTAGGTAATTCCTTCCTGATCTCCACCTGTTTAGGAATTTTATAAGGGGCTAAATACTCCTTGCAGAATTCGATCACCTCTTTTTCGGAAATACTCCGCCCCGGATGAAGAGTGATAAAAGCCTTGGGGACTTCTCCTTTTACTTCGTCCGGGATACCGACGACCGCCGCTTCATAAATAGCCGGGTGCGTGTACAAAACTTCTTCTATTTCCCGGGGATATACATTGTAACCGCCAGTGATGATCAATTCTTTTTTTCGCCCCACAATATAGAAGTAACCATCTTCGTCCTGTTTAGCTAAGTCACCCGTATATACCCAGCCATCCCGAATAGTCTCGGCTGTAAGCTGGGGGATTTTCCAATACCCTTTGGTAGCATTAGGCCCCTTAAAGATTA
>CAZAGD010000074.1:0-23837 GCA_964484485.1 uncultured Syntrophaceae bacterium | reverse complement strand
AAAGTGTGGCGGACATCTTAAGATACTTATGACAATTAGCCAGCTTAAAGAAGTATTCTCGGCCGGCATAGGAAATGATCGATGAAGACAGAAGTAGTGGTTATAGGCGGGGGAGCTACGGGAGCAGGTGTTTTCCGCGATTTGGCTTTACGGGGCTTAGAAGTTGTCTTGCTGGAAAAAGGTGATCTTACGAGTGGAACTTCGGGGCGTAACCATGGCCTTTTACATAGCGGAGCCCGTTATGCTGTTTATGATCCTGATTCGGCCCGCGAGTGCTTTGAGGAAAATGTTCTTATAAAAAAGATTGCTGCTCCCTGTTTGGAAGAAACAGGCGGATTTTTTCTTTCCCTCCCGGAGGACCCGCCAGAATATGCCGATACTCTGCTCCGAGCTTGTCATAGTTTGGGAATCCCAGCAAAAGAGGTGGCGGTGGCTGATGTTCTTCATCAAGAGACCAAGCTTTCTCCCCAGGTAAAAAGAGCAATTTGGGTTCCTGATGCTTCCGTTGATCCTTTTCGTCTAATTCGGGCCAATATAGAGGCTGGAGAAAGTCTAGGTGGACGAGTATTTCTCCATCGTCAAGTGGTAGATATTTTTACGGAGCGAGGGAAAGTAACAGGAGTTAAAGCTATAGACCCGCGCACGGGAGAAGAATTTAAAATTCAATGTCATTTTTTAATCAATGCTGCGGGAGTTTGGGCCGGGGAGATAGCTCGCTTAGCCGGGATCAATTTGGGCGTTCTCTTTTCCAAAGGGAGTTTAGTTGTATTTAATCAGCGCTTAGTCAATGCGGTGATTAATCGTTGTCGACCTCCGGCTAATGGCGATATTTTTGTACCTCATGGGCCTACACTTATTTTGGGTACTACTTCCCAAACAGTAGCCCAAGTCGAGGATCCCTTTCCCGAGATTGAAGAAGTAGATCTTCTCTTAAGAGAAGGAGAGAAGATGATCCCGCAAACTAAAGAGACTAGGGTTATTAGGGCTTATGCCGGCATCAGACCTCTTTTAGGAGCGCGCGAGGCCGAGCGGGAGGCAGGCCCTGAGGTCCAAAGCGCAAGTGGAGCAGATGGCCGCCGGTTAAGTCGGGATTTCCTTTTAGTTAATCACGGAGTGCAGGATCAGCTCCAAGGTTTTTTTTCTATTAGCGGAGGCAAATTGACTACCTATCGGCTGATGGCGGAAAAAACAGTGGACGCGGTGATGGATGAAATAGGCCGAAAAGAGAGCTGCCGCACTGCCGAAATCCCCTTACCTTTCCCGCGGGAATATTCTTTCCATGCTTTAGAAAAGAAACTCTTGAAGATTGCCCAGATTCCCTCCGCCGATGTGCCGCAGGAAATTATATGTGAATGTGAGTTGGTTTCTAAGAAAGAAATTTTGCAAGAGGTGGGGAAATTAGAGGTCTTTAGTTTAAAGGAACTGCAGGAAAGAACCAGAGCGGGGATGGGGCCCTGTCAGGGAGGATTTTGTGCTCCGCGGTTGACGGCTCTTTTGCTGGAAACAGGAAAAATTACCGCGGCAGAGGCCTTAACTATTTTGAAAAATTTTTTGGAAGAACGCTGGAAAGGAATTCGGCCGGTCCTGTGGGGGCCGCAGCTAAGAGAAGAGCAGCTCATTCAGGCTTTATATACAGAATTTTTCAATTTAGACCGTTTCTGATTTTTTATGTTTTATGATGTGATTGTCATAGGCGCCGGATTAGCTGGTCTCATGGCCGCAGAAGCGGCCCAAAGGCGCGGAGCGCGTGTGTTAGTTTTGGCGCGGGGGATGGGTTCCCTTCCTTTGACTACCGCTTGTTTAGATGCTTTAGGTTATTTTCCTCCGGCTTCTGGAAAAATAGTAAGTTCTCCTTGGACAACTTTGCCGCAATTAATAGCGGAATATCCTCATCATCCCTATGCTTTAGTCGGCTTATCCAAAATAGCAGAGGCTTTTTCTTATTTTCAAAAACTCACGCAAAAAATTGGTTTACCTTATTGTGGTAGTTTAAATTCTAACTTTCTTTTGCCAACTCCTTTGGGAACCTTTCGGCCTACATGTTTAGTACCCGAAACGATGGGCGCGGGAGATTTAACTCTTCCTGAGCCGGTCCTCCTCTTAGGGTTTGCGGGACTTAAAGATTTTTCTCCCTATTTAACAGCGGCCACCCTTAATCAATTAAAAGAACAGCAAAGAATTGCTGCCCATTTTCGGGCCGAAATTATAGAAAAAATAAATGGGGGAGGAAGCAGTTTGCATATAGCTGCTGCTTTGGATCAGGAGAGTTTCCGCAAAGAGTTAATCAGAAGCATTAAAATGCGCCTAAAGCCTGGCGAAAGGTTGGGTCTGCCGGCCGTATTGGGCCTGTACTCTTCCGCAGAAGCCTTAGCTGATTTAGAAGCTCAACTGCAAACCCAAGTATTTGAAATTCCTCTGCCTCCCCCATCAATTCCGGGGCTGCGTCTGCAAAATAAATTGCGGAACTATCTGCAAAGCTCGGGAGTGCGTTTGCTAATCGGCTTGGCGGCATTGCTGCCGCAAAAAGAAGGTGATCACCTGAGCGGATTTGCTTTGGGGGATTCTAAATATAGTCCTGCCTATACGGCTACTTCTTTTGTTTTAGCCACCGGAAAATTTGTGGGCGGGGGATTGGAGGCCACGACCGCGAAGATCGAAGAGACCCTCCTCCATCTTCCTCTTTCCTATCCTGAGCAAAGGAGAGAATGGTTTAATAGAAATCTATTGGGTTTATCAGGTCAGCCTTTTAACCGCATGGGAATTGCGGTAAATGAAAATCTGCAACCTGTAAACCCTGCCGGAAAAGTGATCTACAAAAATCTCTTTGCTGCCGGAGGAATAATTGGCCATAGCGATTCGATGATGGAAAAATCAGGAGGCGGTATTGCTTTGGCCACGGGCTATTTAGCTGGGGAATTGGCCGCTAAATACGCTGGTTTTTGAATAAGGGGACTGGGAACGTTGGTAATGGATAAAAGTGACCTTGATCAATGTATTAAATGTTCTATTTGCACCGCTTTTTGTCCAGTTTTAAAAGCTACGGGACTTTTCCCCGGCCCTAAGCTGGCCGGCCCAGATGCGGAACGCTTTCGCCAGAAAGATATAGCTGCTTTAGCTTCCTGGATTGAGTTCTGTGATTATTGCAAAATATGCGAAAGAGTTTGCCCCTACAATGTGCCCATTCCTTGGTTGCACCTACGTTCGCGTTTGGCTGCCCACAAGCAAAAAAAACCTTCATTTCGCGATTGGCTTTTAGGGCATGCCTATTATTTGGCCAAATTGGGAAACTGGGGTGCCCCCTTTTCTAATTGGATTTATGGTTGGTCTTTTTGGCGTTGGCTCCTCGAGCGCGGGTTAGGGATTGCCCCAGGGATAAAACTGCCTTTTTCCCGAAGGCAAACTTTTGCTGCTTGGTTCAAAGCCCATCAACCTGCCCAAGGGAATCCCTTGGCCTATTTTTATGGGTGTCATACAAATTATGTTGATCCGCAAGTGGGGCGCGACGTAGTCTTTGTTTTAGAAAAAAATGGCTTTGCTGTTTTTCTTCCGGAGCAAGAGTGTTGCGCCTTGCCTTTGATCAGTAACGGGTTTGCCGATTTAGCGGCTAATTTGGCGCAAAAAAACTTAACGTCTTTTAAAAAAGTAGTTGCTGAAGGGGTAGAAATTGTCTTTTCCTCACCGAGTTGTGGGATGACTATCAAGGAAGAATATGAGCAGATTCTGCATATTTCTGGCGCTAAAGAGGTGGGGGCGAATTTTGTGGAAATTTCCCAATTTTTATGGCATCTCTATGAGCAGGGGAAATTGCGCAGAGGTTTTAAAGAAATAAGGGAGACTTTTTATTATCATGCCCCTTGCCATTTACGGGCCCTTAAGATAGGCCTGCCGGCCTTAGATTTGCTATCGCTGATTCCTGGTCTGCAGGTAGTAGAGATCCCAGAAGGGTGTTGTGGGTTAGCCGGTACCTACGGGCTGAAGAAAGAAAAATATAAGATTGCTAACGAAATAGGAGAGGAGATTTTTCGCTTTATCCGGCGCGGAAGACCCAAAGGAGTAATTTCTGATTGTGAGGCCTGCCGTTTGCAGATCGAAAGTAATACGGGAGTAAAGACGTATCATCCTGTGCAGATTTTAAGACAGGCGTACATGGCGTGAAAAATGGAAATTAATATTTTGGTGTTAATTTTTTTGATTATTGGCATGGTCCTTTTATTCGAATTTATCAATGGTTTTAACGATTGCGCCAATATGGTGGCCACGCCAATAATTACTGGAGCGTTAGAACCACGCCAAGCTCTTTTAATCTTGGCTATTTTTGAGTTTATGGGCGCTTGGTTTTTGGGTACGGCCGTAGCTAAAACTTTGGGGTTAGGCATTGTAAATCCAGCTCAGATAAATATCTTTTCGATTTTGGTGGCCTTATTTTCGGCTATCATTTGGATTTTGGGTGCTTGGTATTTGGGGATGCCTTCCAGCTCATCTCATGCCCTCATAGGCGGGCTCTTGGGCGCTGTTATGATGCAGGCAGGGGCAGAAGCAATTCATTGGGTTATAGTATTAAAAATTATAATTATGCTTATTTTTACTCCTCTGCTTGGCCTGGTGGCGGGCAATTTGGTAACTAAAAATTTTATATCTTTCTTTGCTGGATTTAAACCCAGCCAGGCCAATCGTTTATTAAAGCGCCTGCAAGTTATTACTTCAATTACCTTGGCCTTAAGCCATGGTTCCAATGATGCCCAGAAAGGAATGGGCGTAATTAGCCTCGCTCTCCTCCTTTTTTATAAGGTTTCCCCAAAAGAAGTGGGAAAATTTTACCAACCAGTGGGGAATAGTGGTTTTTATGTCCCGGATTGGGTTATCCTTATTTGCTCTTTAGCCATAGCCTTGGGGATAAGCTTTGGCGGCTGGCGCATTATGAAAACATTGGGGACAAGACTCTACAAAATAAGACCCATCCATGGTTTTAGCGCTCAGACTTGTGCTTCGGCAGTTATTTATCTTTCCTCTTTATTTGGGTATCCAGTGAGTACCACGCAAATAGTCTCCTCTTCTATTTTAGGAGCTGGTTCAGCTCAACGAATTGGTTCTGTGCGCTGGGAAGTGGGTAAGCAGATTTTCTTAACCTGGTTATTTACCATCCCAGGGTCCGCCCTTCTTTCGGCCGGAATTTTTCTTTTGCTTAAAAGGTGGTTTGTTTAATAAATTGGCCCTGAGCATAAAAATTTCTGGACAGGGTTAGAGTATTCAGCCTAAAATATATTTTAATTCCCAAAAATTGAAGAAGAAGCGCTTTAAATGCCGATAAATGAATTAAAGAAGAGGCGGTAAAAATTAATTTCCTAATATGGTGAGCTGAAATTTATGCCTTGGTTTCGCCAGAAAAAGAAAAGTGACTTTTGTGAGATGCTCCATGCCCAATCAGAGAAAGTTTTAGAAGGATTGGATGCCCTGTATGATTGGGCTAGCGGGGAAGATGAAGAGAAAAGAGAACGAGTAAAAGAGATTGAAAGAGAAGCTGACGAATTAAGGCGCATTCTTATTGAAGAACTCAACCAAACTTTTGTCACCCCTTTTGATCGCGAAGATATTTTTTCTCTGTCCCGAGCTATAGACGACGTAATGGATTATGCCGACCGCACCGTAGATGAGATGGAAATTTATGAGGTAAAAGCAAATAAGCACATAGTCCAGATGATTAATATTTTACGCAATGCAGCGCGCGAACTTAGTGACGCTATTCGTTTGATCAAAAAATATCCTAATATAGCCTTAGAGCATGCCACTAAGGCAAAAGCATGTGAGAACGAAATGGAAAGCGCTTACCACCGAGCTCTGGCTGATCTTTTTAAAGGAACGGACACAATTTATATGCTGAAGATGCGCGAAATATATCGCCACCTTTCCAATGCTGCTGACCGAGGAGACGAAGCAGCTAATCTTATTGGTGATATAGTAGTGAAAATGACCTAAGGAATGCGCTATGCGCCTTTTCTTCGCTTTCCTGGCGGGGGGCTATATTTTTTTAATTTTTTTCCTGGCTGATTCTTCAGCGGTTAATCACCTTGGTCATTTCAATCCTTTCAGTCTTTTGCATATTCCCCTTTATGGTGTTTTGACGGTTCTTCTTTTTTTATCTATCCATCCGGAACAAAAATCTGCCCATAAAAATTCTTACCTCGGCACCGCTTTGATTGCTGGAGCAGTGGGCGTTTTAGATGAACTATACCAATCTTTTCTCCCTAATCGAGAAGCTTCGGGGGGAGATGTATTATTAGATTTAATTGGCATAATTCTGGCACTCTTTATTAGTAAACGCCTTCACGGGGCCCTTGGCCGTTTCCGGTGAGGGGAGGTGGAAAAAGGGAAATATATTGATCCGGAATTATTTTATAAGGAAAGGAGGAGTTATGAAAAAAATTTTATTAGTGATGGGGCTTTGGGGTTTTTTGAGTTGGCCTTTTCTCTCCTGGTCGCAGATTGGCGAAGATTATAATATCGAGATCGAAGGAAGATATTGGAAACCAAGATTGGATTCGGCCATAAAAATTGTAGAGAGTGGGATTGGCAATGAATTCAATTTAGTCGATGATTTGGGCTTTGAAAAAGATAAAGATGCAGGGGAAGGAAGATTGCAGATTAAATTTTTCCGGAAGCATAAATTCAATTTTTCTTTCCTACCCTTGAAGTGGGAAGGGGATAAGATCATCACTCGGACCATTGAGTTTTCCGGAAAGACTTATACTGCGGGAACCAGAGTGCAGTCAAAGCTTGATCTCAATCTCTTTAAAGTGGGCTATGAATATGATTTTCTTACCGGCCAATATGGCTTTTTGGGGGCCACCATCGATGTACTCATAGGCAATGCCGCTATGGAACTTAAAGCCCCGGATTTGGCCATCCATGAAAAAGAAGAGGGAACAGCTCCTTTGCCCATGATAGGATTAATTGGTCGCCTTTACCCCGTAAAATGGATAAACTTTACCGCTAAGGTTTCTGGCCTTCCTTTGGGAAGCTATGGGCATATTTTAGATGCCGAGTTAAGCTTGCATATCAATCCTGTTAAATACGTGGGGGTTTCCGGCGGGTATCGTTACTTCGAAGTAAGAGGGAGATATAATGACAATGCCGTAGATTTTAGACTGAATGGTCCCTTTGCGGCATTGATGATTCGTTTTTAATTTTTTCTTCAGCATGGGGCAGGCGGTGCATTTTCCGCCAAATTTGGCCAACTAAATTGGAAAAGATCTAAAAAGTGACCGTCGGGCACTTTTAATTTTGAACCTCGAACCGGGAATGGTAATCTTAATCTCTGATTAAGATTAGGTTGTAATTGCCTCCATGGGCGTACCTAAAGAAACATCGTCCAGAAGCATCTAATTACCTATTTATTAATTCCTATCTTTTCTAAATTCCCTATTTTTCCCCTCTTTTTTAAAAAGCAGCTGAGGGGAAATTATTACTTTTTCTGGCTAACTTTAAAAAAGAAAAAAATAAAAATGATGGATGGTCAGCGTAAAAAACTGACCGTCGATCACTTTTAAAATCTCGCTTAATTCAGGCGGGAGGAAGAGAGGCTCATTAAAATGAGGCCCGTATTCTTCCATAGGTACGGGCGAGGAGATAAACATCTATTTTAAATGAAGGAAGCTATTATTTAAGATTATCTGGTGTAGACAAGTATGTTCCCGCCTGTTTGTGGCTAGCGAGAAATATTAAAACTGTTAGACGGTCAAGCAAAAAAATTATTGACAGAAAAAGATGAGGTAGTAAAATATTTTTAATTTGAAAATGATAGAGCGAATCATGGAAAAAAATCTGAGCGCGCCAACAAAAATAAAAGTTGATAAAAAACGGAAGGTAAAAAAGAGGGGCAGACCCATTGCTTTGGGGATGTATTAAAGCAGATATATATTAGCAGCATCCTAAAAGCCATGGGTCAGAAAGCCCATGGCTTTTTTATTTTTAAGAACATCTTTTAGTTAAAAAATAAATTAAAAAGGAGGATTTTATGCAACCACAAACTTGGGCAGGATGTCATGTACCAATTATCACTCCATTTAAGGATGACTATTCCGTGGATTGGGATGGTCTAAGAAGACTGGTTAATTATTTTATTGAAGAGGAAAAGTGCGATGGTCTAGTGCCTTGCGGAACGACGGGCGAGTCTCCTACTTTGACTAATGAAGAGCATGATAAAGTCATTGAGGTAGTGGTTAAAGAAGCCCGCGGAAGAGTACCGGTCATGGCTGGCACTGGTTCTAACAGCACGGCCGAGGCTATTGAGCGCACTAAACATGCTGAGTCTGTGGGGGCAGATGCCAGTTTGCAGGTGTGTCCTTATTACAACCGGCCCACTCAAGATGGCCTTCTGGCCCATTTTGAGGCAATAGCCCAGGCCACAAAACTTCCGCTTTTTATCTATAACATTCCTTCCCGCACAGGCCGTCTTATTGAAGCCAAAACCATGATTGAGCTCTCCAAGATTGATAATATAATCGGCATGAAAGATGCCTGTGGCGATATGATGATCACCATGGATATTATGCGCGGCACGAGAAACGCCAAGAAAAAGTTTTATGTCCTCTGTGGGGAAGATGCCCTTACTTTCTCGATGATGGCCTTAGGAGGAGACGGGGGGATAATGGCAGTAGCTAATGTCATCGGCCGGGAATATTACCAGATGATTCATCTCATGTTAGAAGGTAAGATAGCGGAAGCCCGGGAAATTCATTTCAGGACTTTGCCCGTCGTCCGCGCCCTATTCATTGAGTCCAATCCAGCTCCGGCCAAGGAAGCCATGAACATGATGGGTTTACCTGCAGGTAAGCTGCGCTTGCCTTTGGTTCCGCTTCGGCCCGAAAATCGCGAGATTCTGCGCCAGGCCTTAATCAAGATCGGACGTCTGAAAGAATAAAGCGTTAGGCTAACTTTTTGTTTTTTATTTTTAGACTGAGATAGCCAAAGCAAGGAGTTGCTTAAATATCTGGCTCAGGGATTTCAATAGTCTCTCCCTCAATAATAGCTAAAGGAAGATCATGAACCATGCGCCAGGCCTTTTCCGGGCCTATGTGGGCGCTAATTTCGGCTAAAGCCTTAGAGAGGATAGGCGGACGGCTTTTAAGAGAATGCGCGTCGGAAGCCAAGAGGTGGGCCAAATTTTGATGGAGAAAGGAGAAGGCCGCTGCTTTGGCCTTTTGTCCAAAAAAGCCCGTGATACTCATAGCCGTAATTTGAGAAAGAGCTCCTAACCTTACGAAGTCTGCCAGGATCTGGCTATCCTTCTGAAAAATAGAATTTCTTTCGGGGTGACTGATAATGGGGATAATACCCTTTTCCCTAAAAGAGGCGATGAATTTTTTAACGGGTTCAACGAGAAAGTAATCCGGAAACTCCAAGAGAAAATATTTGCGATGGTCATTAATAAAAATTATATCTTCCCAACTAAAATTTTGGCGCAGAAAAAAACTAAGATGAATATCAGCCCCGGCCAGGATCTTTAGATCTATTTTTTGCGGCACCTCAGCTACTGGAAATAGATTTGGCAATTTTTGATTGAGCTCAGCCAATTTGGCTAAAATAGTTTTTTTGGATGAATGGTAAAGTCCGGGATGGAGATGGGGAGTAGCAACCAAAGTATGTATGCCATCGGCCTGAGCCAACTGACACATCTGTAATGATTCAGCAAAATCTTCTGGTCCATCATCAATTCCAGGAAGAATGTGGACATGCAGATCAATCATTTTATTTCCTTTTTAGGTGAGGTATGCATGAATATTTTACTACAAAACTATTCCTCTTTTCTGCCAATTTTGGTTCTCTTCTTATTTAAAGCATAAATATGCCCAAAATAATACCAGCTTTTCTGAAGCTAATCATCAAGCAAAATTAATTTTTCTTATTTAATTTAATGGGTAGAAGAAAATTTGTTGGAAGGCTGATAAATCTGCCTTAAAACTAAGGCCCAGAGCAGAGTAAATAAAAAAGCATTAGCCGGTACTTGTAAATTTCTTTCCACGAAACTATGAAGAATTAAAGCCAGGACGCCCACCGTACCTCCAATAGCTATATATCGCCGAGGCTCTCCTTCGGGCAGAGAACGAATGCCTTTAATTACTTTATGGAAAAGAATAAAGAAAAGTGCGCCAATTAAAGATATGCCCATCAACCCTGTTTCCGCCATAAGTTGCAGAAGGTCGTTTTCCGCATGCGTAACGTAGGCATTCATAAAGAAAGTTTGGTATAAAGGAAAAATTTGCGCAAAAGTTCCTAACCCAGAACCAAAGAGAATAAAATCTTTACATATCCGCACTGTATCTTTCCAGAAGAGGAGCCGGATTTTAAAGTCATCGGTGCTACTAAAAAAGCGGCTGATAATGGTATCCAGGCCGATCCAAGCTCCCCAGAGTAAAGCCAAACCCAAAATAAGAACCGTAGTCCTGGAGAATAAATGACCTTTCTCTTTATGGCGGAAAATAAGAGAAAGAAAAGAAAAGGAAAGCAGCAGACTTATGATACCCATGCGCGAGGCCGAGAAGAGGAGGCCCAGGATCATAATGATTATGGCAAAACCGAGGAGAAGCGTTTTCCCATCGAGGGCAGCTAAGCGGTGGCGCCAACCGCGATATTGAGTTGGCTGATTGGCTTGGCGCGATAAAAGAAAGCCCATGCTCAAAGGGATAACTAAGAGCAAATAGCCAGCAAAATAGTTCCGATTAATGAAGGTGCCCATTACCGAAGACATTAAAAAGGTACCCTTTAAAGACAATATATAATGGTGGCCGCTGAAGAATTCGAAAAAGCCGTAACTTGCTTCCCCCACCCCGACCAAAATAATTACCACTATAAGCTGCTTGCTTGTCCGTTCTCGCCAATGAAAATTAGGCCAGCGCCACAGAGTGAAAAAGAGCCCGAAAAGAGTAAGCCATTTCCAAAATTCAATTTTCGTAGCGAAAGGGAAAACGGAAATAGGCCCTAAATCAGCAGGCCATGAAGAGAGGCCAGGAAAGGACATTAATTGTTGGCGTAGTTGATAGGTCTTGGGTGAGATAATTCGTAAAAGTTCCAAGGGGAGGGGAACCATTTGCCAGAGAAGTATGCCCAGGAATAATATACTAAGCCAGATCACCGAGGGCGGAATAGGGAAAGGGGAATAAGGGCGCCAATTAATCGAGGGCCAAAAGAAGAATTGTTGCATGACAAATAAAGCAATAACAAGAAGAATACCTATTTCCATTATAGAAAAAGCCCATATTTCTAACGCTCCCCAGGCTAATGGGGTAAAAATAAGCAAGAAAATGAGTGTGCTTTTGATTAAAGAATCTAAGAAATTCATTTCTGGTGTTGGTAATCAAGAGAAATGATTTTGAGCTGCCCATTTTCTCTGACCAAAATCCAGCGAATTTGACCTTTCCAGGATTTCTTTTCCCCTTCTTTCTTGGTCACTTGATGTAGCTCGTATTTAGCTTTTACTTCCAAGCCTTGAGGATGGTCGGCAGTCTGCACCTCTTGCAGGATATAATTGAGCTCCTGGCTGCGATCAAAGAAAGTGGTATATATCTTTTTGATCTCTCCTAAATTATACTTCTGATTCTGAATGGCCCGCGATGAAAAATAGGAGAGAAAACCGCCAATATCTTTTTGATTATATTTGGAGACATAACCGGCAAGAAATTTTTTTACCTCTTCTTCTTTAGGAATTGTTGTTTTTTCAGGGAGTGCTAATTTTTCTGGTTTTTTAGCCTCGATCATCTGGGACGGTTCAGGCGGAATTATCTTAGCAGGTTCTGGTTTTATATCCTTCTCTATCTCCGCAGGCTTGGTAATTTCTTTTTCCTTCGCCACCTTTTCTGGTTTTTCTTGTTTTAATTCCAGGGGCGAAGGAATTGGTGCTTTAACAGCTTCCGAGACAGGAGCCTTGGCCATCTCCTTGGGCTCTTCAAATTTTCTCGGTACTTCTAATTTCTTTGGCTCTGGAGGTGTTAGGGGAGGTTGTTCCAATTCTCCTGGTTTCATTTGCGGCTCAATTTTCTGGGGTTGAATTGGTGGTTTTTCTAATTTTTCTGGTATCTCTAATTTTATTTGCTCGGGAGCTGGGGGGCTGGGGGAAGGTTCAACTTTGGTCACGGCCGAGGGAATAGGTTTTGTTATTTCTTTAGGTTTTTCCTGCTCTAATGGTTTTACCGGCGGCTCCGGTTTCTGGGGTTGAAGGGGAGGCTTTTCTGCAGGAATGATCTTGGCCGGTTCTTTCTTCTCTTCTTTAATCACCACCTTGGCTAAGGCAGGTTTTTTTTCTGCTTCTTTTGTTGGTTCAATTCGGGAGGGTAGCAATTTTTTTTCTGGGCCTATAGGTTTTGCTTGCTCCGGGGAAGGCAGGGGAGCAATTGGTTTTTCTGGAAGAGTTCCTTTTTCTAATTCGGCCATTTGGAGAGGTCCCGGGGCCGGGCGCGGAATGCTTTTTTCTATTTTAGCTGGTTCAGGGAAGGGTATTTTAATGGCCTGCTCATGCTTCGGCGGGACTTTTAAAAAAACATAAAAAATCGTAAGAGCTAAAGCGATCAATGCCCCTGTGGGCAAAATAATCTTGGGCCAGGGAATTTTTTTTTCCTCTTTTTCCACAATTTTCTTGAGTACAGATTTCTGCATGGCCCTCTGCAGGTCGTATTCTAAACGCGAGGAATAATCTTTTAGCACTTGGTAGGCTTCGTTAATCTCCTTTATGCGCTCATCTGCATCCGGACTTTTCCAGACATCAGGATGGTATATTTTAGTCAGCTCCAGCCAGCGTTCACGAATTTCTTCCTGGGAGGCATCTTCTTCCAACCCTAAAATTTCATAATAGTCTTTCATTATGGTACTCCTTAAAATATCCGGAAGTTTTCTTTAACCAATTTTTAAAAGCGCCCTTCTTCCGCCAGGCTCACACTGTCCATCCATACCTTCCCGGAGATAAAGCGATCGAACTTTTCGGTCTGGTCGCGGCGGAGGCGGATTAAACCTCCTTGGAGATCAGGAGGAGTGCGAAAAGAAATGGTCAACTCTTGCCAATCATTGCTTCCTATCAGGGCTTGGGATTGTTTATGAAAAGAACTGTTTATTCCGGCGACTTCTAACTTAATCCCACTTTGAGTAGTAAGACCTTCCGTCTTCAAAAAAGCGCGGAGAAGATAATCCCGGTTTGGTTTTAATGGTACGTACTGGAAAACATGATAGAAGTGCACATTTTCTTTACCCCCAAAAGTGATGCTTAATGATTTTTGCCCAGCATAAAAGATGGAATGGTCGAAAGAAATGGTAAAGCCTGCCCCTTGATGAAGACGCCAGTCGAACCCTTTTCCTAAAAATTTTTCTTCTTCGAAGCCGCCATTGGTAATTAAATTTTGAGCGGAAATAGCAAAACCCTCCTGGCGGAGCAAATTTTGAAAAATCTGGAAGCCCTCGGGGAAGCGTCTTTGGGCTATCAGAAAATCAACTAGTTGTAAAGTCTCCGGGAGAGAAGGTATGTATCCGAGAGAACTGCGTTTTTGCCATGTCTTTAAAGCCAATTCGCTATCGCCTGTCTCATAAAGGTAAGATAAAAAATGACTCAAGGATAAAGCGTCTTCTGGGATTAACTTCTCCAAGATAAAATGACGGCCGCCTCCAGCTCTTTCCCAAACTTCATAGACCGGTCTACTTTGAGCAGGGTAATTTTTCAAAATAAAGGAAAAGTAAGGAATTGCTTGGTCAAAGTCTCCTTTTTGCAGAAAAAGGTTTCCCCCTATCCATCTGCTTCGATAACTCATGGGCGAGACCATGATGGCCATTTTGAGGGCTTCTTCAGCTAAGGGGTAATTATCTTGTTTCTGAAAAGCTTTGGCCAGATTGAGCCAATATTCTGGTTCTAAGGGATTACGTTTTATCGCTTCCTTTAAATAATAGATCGCCTTTTCTAAATTAAAATGGCGAATATCCCACTGGTAGAATAAGCCTAAACGGTAATAAGGATCAGGGTTGGCCGGTTCATGTTGCAAAGCAGAGAGCAACCCGGCAGCCGAAAAAGGCGGATGATAAGGATAAAACCCTTTCCAGGTATAAGCAATGGAGACTCCTAGGTAACAGCAAATGAGCAGAATTAATAGACCTAAGATTATTCTTCGGCGGCGCTTCTTCATTAACTGGTTTTTTCTTCGACAGGTGGAGGTAGTTCTTTCTTTTGTTTTTCCTTCCCGTAATAATAGTGATAATAATAATGAGTATAATCGCTGCGACGCATATCTGTTCGGTTAATAACCACGCCCAAGATGTGCGCTTCCACCTGAAAAAGAAGATCTTTTGCTCGTTGCAGAGTTTCTTTGGGAGTTTTACCTCCCAAAACTACTAAAACCACGCCATCCACCAAGGTAGATAGAATAGTAGTATCAGCAAAACCTAATACCGGCGGAGAATCGAAGATTACATGATCAAATTGTTCTTTTAAAGAATGAATCATCTTTTTAAAAATGCCCGAGCTTATTAACTCCGAAGGATTAGGAGGCAGAGGGCCTGCTGATATAAAAGATAGATTGGGTATGCGGGTCGGAGTGATGATTGATTCGAGCGCAGTCCTCCCCGAAAGAAAATTAGAGAGCCCTAGCCCATTTCCCCGGTTTAAAATCTGATGCAGCCTAGGCTTGCGCATATCAGCATCGATAATAATTACCCGGGCCCCTGTCTGGGAGAGGGCAATAGCTGTATTTATACATGTAGTGGTTTTTCCTTCAGCAGGATTAGGACTGGAGACGACGATAGTCTGGGGTGGCCTTTCGGAGAAAGATAAGAGAAGAGAGGTGCGGATATTCCGGTAAGCCTCAGCTAACATAGATCGGGGATGTCCGTGGGTAATTAACTCTACAGGATAAGATTGGCCAGCCCCGAGGAGTTTCCGCCGCTCTTTAGAAATTTCCGGGATCAAACCAAAAGAAGGTAAACGGACTAAATCTTGCACATCTTCCGGAGTTTTAACGGTGTTATCCAAATATTCGCAGAAAAAAGCTAAACCCACCCCTAAGAAGAGACCTACTAAGCAAGCCAAAAGTAAATTAAGTTCTTTATTAGGTTTAAAGGGCTTAGTGGGAGGTTCGGCATAATCGACAATTTGGATATTACTGGCCGTAATCCCCGCCGAAACTCCTGCCTCTTTCATCCTTTGGAGAAGTCCCCGATAAAGTTCTTTATTAGTATCAGCTTCCCGCTTTAGGATATTATATTGGATAGCTTTCTGCTTCATCTCCATGGCTTTAGCCTTCTGTTTCTCAAAGGCCGCCCGCAGCAGATTCTCTTTCTTCAAACTTGCTTCGTAATCAGCTTTTATACTGGCGATGACCTTTTGGACTTCCCCATTCAAGCGCTTTTGAATAACTTCCATCTGCGTCTGTAAGCGCTTCATTTCCGGATAGTCAGGTTTATATTTCTCCCCTAACTTCAGATATTGAGCTTCCAGTTGGATGAGAGACTGTTTTAGATCTTGGATTAGTTTGTTCTCTAAAAGGTGGGGCAGTGAGTCGAGTTGATCGTCTTGAGTTTGGCGAAAGAGGGCTTCTTTAGCCATCCGCTCCATTTCTGCTTTGGCCAAAGCTTCGTTAAGTTCCGTGAGGCGCTGCATAGTAATATTTTCTTTTTCTTCCAGAGAAATAATATCGTGCTTGGAACCGAAGGCTTGTAAAACTTCATCCGCTCTTTCCACCTTAGCCTTGAGGTCGGCCAACTGCCGATTTAGCCACTCCCGAGCCTTTTCGGTAGAGGTGAAGCGCGTTTCCAAATTTTGTTGGATATAAGCTGTGGCTAAGGTATTTGGCACGCGCACAGAAAGTTCAGGGTAATGGGAGTCAAAGTGAATCTTTACCAGCCGCGAGTTGCGGATGGGCTCAATTTTTAATTTGGTGAGAAATTCATCGATGAGCTTAGCCTCGGAATTAGTTTCCCCCTCTGCTTTAGAGGGCGATTCCATTTCTAAGAAAGCTAATTTCTGCTGCCAAAAGCTCCAAAAGTTTTTTTTCCATTCTTGCCAAGGAGTGTGGACAAGCGGAGGAAGGAATTCAGGATGCTCAGCTAACTTCATGGTTTGGATTACTCTTTTGGCCAGGCTGCGACTTTCCAGAATTTTATACTGAGTTTGATAATAATCTAAATCCATAGTGTTTACGGCAAAGACTTCTTTAAAGTCTAAAATTTGGGGATTTTCTTTATTTATTAAAATGGTGGTGGTTCCGCGGTAGATAGGGCGCATAGTAAAGGTGACCATGGCGGTGGTGACGACCACGATAATGAAGAAAGCCAAAATGGTCCACCTTCTCTTTTGAATAACCTTCCAGTAGTCGCGCAAATTAACTTCCTTCTCCTCTGGATAAGCAACTTGAATATAGTCAGCCGAGGGAAGTTGAGTTAATTTTTCAGCAGGAATATATCTACCATCGTTCTTCATTGAGCAAATTCCCGCTAGCCCCAAAATTAGAAGCTCCGGCTAAAGCCAATGCCGAAGCCGAAGATACCTCGAAAAGTATCCCTGACGCCATAAAGAAAATTCTTGACGCCACTCTTGGGCACAAAGACCACATCATTCTCCTGGAGGTAAATATCGGCAGCTTCTCCATTCTGCACGGCATAGAGATTCACCGGGATAACTTTTTTCTCATTTCCTTTTCCCGTAAAGCGATATATTTTTGCTTCTGCGCCATCTCCTTCCGGTTTAATACCTTCGGCTAAGACAATAGCTTGCGCAAGGGTTAGTTTTTTCCCTTTTAGAGGGAATCCTCCAGGCCGGAATACTTCTCCGCCCACAAAAATTTTTCCAGAAGCAGGAACATTGATTATATCACCAGATACAACCGGCAAGTTAAGGCTGGCATCGCCTTTAATAAGTAATTCATCCAGGTCGATTACCAATGTTTGCGGATGAGGCATAGCGCTTTCCTTATTTACTCCAGAGGAACTTTCTTCCGTTGGGGGAGTACGGATTAAGAAGAGGAGTTGTCCAGCGTCTTCCTTCAATCCTCCGGCCATGGCCAACATGTCCAAGATAGTCTTAGGCCCCGATACTTCGTATATTCCTGGTTTTTCCACGAGCCCCAAGACAGATATGCGCTGACTCCGGTATTCTTTGATAAATACGCTCACGTGGGGATCACGGAAATATTTTTCGGCCAACAAATCTCTAATTTCTTTTTCCAACTCACTGGCAGTTAATCCTTTAACGTGCAGCGTACCTAATAAAGGAAAACTGATGTTCCCTTGGGAGCTTACCCGCAAAGTTTTATTCAGCTTCTCTTCTTCAAAGACAGAAATTTCTAAAAGGTCTTCCGGACCAATCTTATAATCCCGACGAGAAGTTCCGGATACCAGGGAACTCATGATTATCCTTTCGTTCATGGCTTTAACTTGGCGGGATAATTCAATCTCTTTGATTTTATTGTCCAGAAAAGCATTTTCTTTTTGGGGTGGAGGAGAGGTAGCACACGCGAGGAAAATAAGAGGAAATAACAAATAAATATATTGCCGCCTTAAGCAAAAGTATTTCATCTTTTTATTTGTCTTAAATAAAGGTTCAGGGGGACGCCAGATAATTTTCAGGGACAGGCAGGTCCTCCACCTCCCCCGCCTCCGGCTGCAATGAGCGCTCCCGTAGCTCCCAGAGCCGCCAACCCTATAATGCCCCAGGTTTTCACCGAGATTCCGGCGTATTTTTCAGGCTCGGCTGCTACTTCTTCTTCCCCTACCTGAGCAATTTTAGTAGGCGCTATTTTTTCTTGCGGAGATTTATGGGTTAATGTGGAAGGAATTGTCAAAGAATCTCTCTGGGAAAGAGCAGCCAATACCCGCTGATTTTGATCTAAAACAGAAATTTTTCCTTTCATACTAGAAATAGTAACCGCCCCATGAGGGTGCCGAGTTAACGTACCTAAAACTTCTGTGCTTGTTAGATAATTTCTTTGGCCAGCTTGCTGGAAGGAAGTTTTTTGCACTACTATATTTCCCAAGTGTAATCTTAAATGGGCATGAGCAGGAATACGGAAGTCAATTTTACCTTGGAAGAGGCGTAAATTATCAGCACTTTCCATGGCCAGCAGAGTATCCTTATTTAATTCCACCTGGCTATGGTCTTTAAGGAATATATTGGCTAATCCTTTTTTGGTTTTAATTTTCATTCCGGGAAATAGAGGGAAATAAGACAATTCTATGTTTTGCCAAACATTCGCTTTAACTTCGACTTGCACTTCTCCCCGAACGATTATTTCTCCGATAGGAGGATTTCTATCTTGCGCCCAAGATAGGGTAGGCAAAAAACCTCCCCAAATAAAAATATGGAGAAAACATAAAAACCAGGTGAATAACTGCAAATAAATTTTTTTCATCATTATTCTCCCCAAGTTTAATTATAAATCTGACAAAATAAATAAATTTTGTCAATGGCAAATTTCGCTGACCGTCGATCATTTTTTAAATTCCAGCTTAATTCAGGCGGGAGGGAGAGAGGCGAACCTCTCCCCCTCCCGCCTGTTTCCTGCTAGCGAGAAATATTAAAACTGTTAGACGGTCAGCAAATTTCGGCAAAAATTTTTATCGCCCATAGAAGAGCCGGGGAGGTCTTAATTGATGCCAAACCTGGTCACAAGCATCTAATTCTTCCTTCCCAAGAGTAATTTTTGTAGCTGCTAAATTTTCTTGCAGTTGGGCGATGGAGGTGGCGCCGCAGACTATGGAAGTAATATTCTTGTTGCTCAGCACCCAAGCCAAGGCAAGTTGGGGCAGAGTTTTACCGTGGTCTTCAGCTATTTTTTTTAATTGCGCCACAGCGGAAAAATTTAGCTCATCCCAATATTTCTGATTGTAGGTATAACCGAGATGGGCCAGACTAAATCGCGCCCCCGGGAGCGGTTCTTTGCCTTTTTCGTATTTGCCCGAGAGGAAACCTGCGGCCATGGGGCTGTAAGGGCAAACTCCAATACCTTCTTCGGCGCAGAGAGGGAGCAGTTCATATTCAATGTCCCGCGTGAGCAGGTTATAAGGAGGCTGAATACAATCCCAGCGAGCAAGATTATATTTATCACTGATCCATAAAGCTTTACTCAATTGAAAAGCGCGATAGTTTGAACAGCCTAAATAGCGGACTTTTCCTTGATGGACAAGGTCATCCATAGCGCGCAGTGTTTCTTCCAAAGGAGTATCGTAGTCGGGCATATGGGCATAATAAATGTCCAGGTAATCAGTATCCAGACGCTGCAAGCTTACTTCTATTGCCTGCATGATGTGTTTCCGGGAAAGGCCCATGTCGTTTGGGCCCACATCTTCTCGACCTGGCCATGGGGTGAAGGGCTTGGGGCGGGCCAAGTCAATTGGACCGGAAATTTTCTGCTCGCCATATTTGGGGGCCAGTTTCAAGACGTGACCAACTTTGGAGGCCAGCACTAGTGAATGCCGCATCCCTTTAATAGCTTTGCCCACTATTTGTTCGGTGACCCCGTTGACATACATATCGGCGGTGTCGATAAAATTAACTCCTTCATCTATGGCTTTATGGATGATTTTTATAGCTTCTTTTTCTTCCACCTGCCTGCCAAAAGTCATAGTACCTAAGCAGAAGGAAGAGACTTTTAGCCCCGTTCGTCCAAGTTTTCGGTATTCCATAACAAACTCCTCCTAAAAAGTATTTATAGCTTAGCTATTTCTACTCGATTACGCCCTTTTTGTTTAGCCGCTAAAAGGGCGCTATCGGCCATTTGGAGCACCGCATCTCCAGAATCTCCGTGATCAGGAAAAACAGCCACCCCACAGGAGAGGGTGACTGGACCTACGGATTGATTATCAATCTTGATCATTAAATGTCCTTCGGCAATTTGCCGGAGCTGCTCAGCCCGTTGCCTTATGGTTTCCAAGGAAGCCCCGGGCATAATAATCGTGAACTCATCGCCGCCATAACGACAAACAATATCTTCTCCACGCACCCGAAATTGTAAAAGGCTGCCTAAGACCTTGAGTACCGCATCCCCCGCTTCATGGCCATAAGTATCATTGATATTTTTAAAAAAATCTATATCCATCATGATAACTCCCAGAGAAGTGTTCCTTCTTTTTGCTCTGGTAATTTCTCGGCCTAAGGATTCTTCGAGATAACGGCGGTTAAATAAGCCCGTCAATGGATCACGAATAGATTGCTGAATTAAGAATTCTCTCATTTTTAAGTTACTTAGAGCCAGAGCAATCTGCTCGGACATAGTAATGGCTAACTGCTCTTTATCCACTAATTCTTGAGGGGATAATTTATCGACCGTGGCCGTAGAGAGACCTTCACGAGCAGAAGAAAATCCTTGTAAGTGTATTAAACCCAAAATTTGGCGTTGGGCAATTAAGGGGACACAAAGGCTATAGTCGGGAAGAGTAGTTTGCGAGGCTTTAATATGTTCGCAATAAATGCTGGCCTCTTGCCCCATGACTCGGTAAACTTGGTGGCGTCGTAAAGCCCAGCATTGCGCAGGGGTAAAAACCCCTTCTGCTTCTTTTTTTAGCAATTCTCCCCAAAATATAATAGGTTCCAAGAGCGTCTTTGATTCGTTAAGAAGAAAGAGCCCCCCAGAAAAATTGGGAAACATGCGGCTGATAAATTTAGAGATTACTTCCAAAGCATCTCCATAAGAGTAACTTGCTTGTAGCATATTTCCCATTTCGTAGAGAAGGGTTATATCCTTATTGAAATTAGCTAATTGGCGAGTGCGCTTGGCTACTTCTTGCTCCAGGGTTACATTTAGGGATTTTATTTCCTCTTCCTTCAGTTTTTTCTCGTTAATATTGACTAAACAACCTACAATCTCTAAAGGGTCTCCTTTTTCCGAACGAATTAGTCTCTTCGTATCATATACCCAAATATAATTTCCATCTTTATGCTGAAGACGATACTCTTGGGCATAAAAGTTTTGAGCTAATAAGTTTGGCAGTCCTTCCTGAACCTGGCTTCGGTCATCCGGGTGAATACGGTTTAAGAAAAATTGAGGATTCGTCAGAAACTCGTGAGGTTGATAACCGAATTGGTGAAAAATTGCTTCACTAATATAGGTTATTCCATGATCTCTTGTTGCTCGAGCCGAGTAGATAATTGCTGGACTTGTATTTAGCAAAAAAATAGGGAAGTTTAAAAAGGACCACGTTTTCTGCTTGTTCATCTGGTCCAGAGGAAGGATAAAAATGGCAGTTTCCGGAAAATTTTCTACATAAGAAAAAAGGGTTTTCGCCCATATGGCCAAAGCAAAAGAATTATCGGCGATGATGATATCCCATCTTTTCTGCAAAGCCAGGTCGAGGGTTTCTAAGTTGGCAACTTGTTCAATTATAGGTTCGTAGCCGCCATGAATTAAATCCTGCGCAAAAGAAGATTGCTCAAAAGAAGGGTGAATGACTAATATGCGTAATTGTTTTTTAGCAAAGGAGGGGAAAATAAAATCCACTTTTGCCTCTTTGATGCGCAGAAAAACTTAATAATTTAATCTTGATGTATTTTATTGTATTGAAAATCGGGCGTCAATAAAAACACCTGCGAGATGCCCTGTCCTTTGGGCTCACCGCAACAAATTTTTATTGCTCTCGTTAATAACTTCAGACTCAAAATTTTTATAGATATTTAATAATTACAATAAATTAAAGTGAATTTACAAAATTCAATTCAGATCTCTGAAAAACCAACTTTTCGGTCACTCCCGCGGAAGCGAGAGTCCGGAAATACCTTGAAAATACTGAATTCCTGCCTGCTTCAGCCTGCTTCAGCCTGCTTCATGCCTCCTTCATGCCTTTGCAAGAATGACGGAATAACATCCCTGGGGGCATTTCCAAAGATCTCCACTTTGGCTCTTGACAAATATTTTAAAATTTTTAAAATATAAATAGATTAAGATTTAACGAGCGGGAATAACTCAGCGGTAGAGTGCAACCTTGCCAAGGTTGAAGTCGCGGGTTCAAATCCCGTTTCCCGCTCCATTTTTTTATGGTTTTCTAAAAAGGCGGCATAGCCAAGTGGTAAGGCAGCGGTCTGCAAAACCGCGAATCCCCGGTTCAAATCCGGGTGCCGCCTCCAGCCTAAAGATGGGTTAACCATCTTTTTTATTTTTAAAAAAACTAATCCTCTTCGGCCGTATTTTCTTCAATTCGCAGGGTCCTTAAGAACTTTTCATTTTTCTGCCTAATCTTGACTACGTCTTTAAGGAGTTTTTTTAAGCCAGGGTCAGGGAAAAGAGCATCAAGGTCTTTATCAGCTTGGGGAAAAAGTTCTTTGAGAATTATAGGTTCCTCGGGGGGATTTGTGGGAGAAGAAATATTTTTTTCTTCTATTTTTTGATTCTGTTCTGGGGTTAATTTTTCCATTTTTTCCAGCCTAAAATTCTAAAATTTAAAATAGCAAATAAAAATATATTTTCCAAGAAGAAAAAATTAAAAAAATTCCTTGAAAAAAAAATTTATTATATTTAATATTATATCAATAATGCCTGGGTGGCGGAAGTGGTAGACGCAAGGGACTTAAAATCCCTCGGTCGGCAACGACCGTGCCGGTTCGATTCCGGCCCCAGGCACCAATAAAAACAAGGAGTTAGAAAGCTAAAACTAACTCCTTTTTTTATTGGTTTTAAGGCGATTGTGATAAAATTGTGATAAACTTTTTCTGGATTCATCATAAAATTTCTACCGCTTCTCTTAGAGATTCAGGGTAATGATGCGCATACCGCTGAGTCATAAGAGGAGTTTTATGGCCTAATAAGAGCTGCACCTTGTAAAGGTCAACTCCCGACTGGATAAGCTTTGTGGCGAAACAGTGTCTGAGATCATGGAACCTGAAATCTTTTATTTCCGCTTTTTTCACCGCCTTTCGAAAAGCCTTTTCTAGCCCAACTTCCGCAGTAAGTGAAACCTTTTTACTTGTTTTGAGCATGTTTTATTCAAAAAGTTCTTTGTTTTCAATAGGTGGATTCCTAAAAGGCAAAAATAGTGACTAAGCAGAAAATAGTGACTGAAAAAAGTCTAACCCTTTGTTAATAAAGGATTTTATATTTTTAACTGCGGAAGTTGGGCTAGATTCGAATAGTCATATTCTTTATAGTTGTTATTGTAAAAAACTAAATCAACTTTAATAAATTGACTATGCTCAAGTCTTTTTTTAAGTACTCAAAGGGCTTTTTCGTTTAACGGGATAGTTCTCTTTTCATTATTTTTCGATCGCAATACCACAACTGTTTTTCTTTTCATGTCTACAGAATTCCATCTAAGAGAAAGAATCTCTCCAAGACGCATTCCCGTATTCAGGGCAAAAATTATTATTTCCTTTAACCATTCTGGAGAAGCTTCTAACAATTTCTTTTCTTCATCTGGCAGGAGCCATCGATCACGCTTATTGTTTTCTTTTTCCATATTCACCTTCTTTACGGGATTTTGTGAATCCATTCCCATTCCCTTATAGCTATTGAATAAGCATGTTTCATGAGAGCCAATTCTCGATTAATTGTCGCGGGGGTAGCCCCTTCTAATCTGCGTGTTACTTTATATTCATTTATACGCATAGGTGTTATTTCTGAAATGAGAAGTTCTCCAAAAAAAGGCATCAGATGTAGAAGCGATCTTTTATCTCTGTCATGGGAAACTTTGTTAGGGATAGAATGTTCCAGCATATACTTATCCATCATTTCCCTGAATGTCCTATACTCTCCCGGCAGTTTCTCGAACCATTTCCCTTCGGCAATCTCCCCTTTAACCTTATCTAAAATCCTCTGGGCCAGCTTCTTATCTGTGGTCTCCGTTGACCTTCTGATCTGCCGGCCTTGATAACTAAAACTCATCCACCAGACCGA
>CAZAGD010000073.1:0-12870 GCA_964484485.1 uncultured Syntrophaceae bacterium | reverse complement strand
GAGCAAATCCATCTCCTCTTCATCCAACCAGATACAATGGCAAGCAATAAGATTAGACGCTAATAAACCAAGCTTATGCAAATGACGCCCAGGGGTTAACCCATACTTCTTGGAAACTTCCGCCAGTTCACTCTTCGTCTCCGCTAAATGAATAATCAAAGGCACCCCATAACGCTCCGCCAAATCCCGACAACGCCCAAGCAAATCAGGAGAACAAGTATAAGAGGCATGGGGAAAGAGGGCTGGAGTTATTAGCTTAGAATTCCTAAAGTTTTCAATAAATCTTTCGGCCTTTGTCAAAGCTAAAGCAGGGCTAGGCGCATCGGGAGTTGGAAAATCTAAGATTCCTTGTCCAAGAACCGCGCGCATCCCCGCTAATTCGGCAGCCTGAGCGACTTGTTCCTCAAAAAAATAACCATCCGCAAAAGTAGTCGTGCCGCAGGCAATCATCTCCGCACAGGCCAAAAGAGTTCCCCAATAAACAAAATCTTCATTTACCCATTTTTTTTCTGCCGGAAATATATATTCTTTTAACCATTTTTCCAAAGGGAGATCATCGGCCCATCCCCGGAAGAAACTCATACCGGCATGGGTGTGAGCATTAATTAAGCCCGGCATGGCTAGTCCCGCGTGACCGTCTATTATCTGCTCGGCTTCAAAGTGAGGAGGATCTCCAGGGCTCAAACCAATGAGGCGATCGTTTTTTATGCATATCCAGCCGTGGCGAATAAAGTCTTTTATAAATGGAGTAGGAAGAATGCTAACATTATAAATTATTAAATCAGGATGTGGGGTTTTATCCATAAAGAGAGCATGAATCTAAGGCCTGAATGTTTGGCTGCTGAATTAGGCTAAAATTTTTCCCCTAATTTCTTGCATTTTTTTTAAAATCAGTTCTTCATCTAAGGTAAGGATTTGGCGGTCTTTCATGATTATTTGGCCGTTGATGATGACATGGCGTACATCAGCTCCCGTGGCTGCATAAACCAAATGGGAAACAATATTGTAAATGGGCTGCAAATGGGGACGGTTAAGATCCAAAATAATAAGGTCTGCCTTTTTGCCTACCTCTAAAGAACCGATCTCCTTCTCCATCCCCAAAACCTTAGCCCCACCCAAGGTAGCCATATGCAAAACCACTTCCGCCGGCATAACTGTAGGATCTAACCTAAAAACTTTGTGCAACTTAGCCGCTGTATCCATCTCCTGAAATAGGTCTAAATTATTGTTACTGGCACAACCATCCGTACCCAAACCTACTACCACCCCCCGAGCCAAAAGATCAGGAATAGGAGCTACCCCCGAAGCTAACTTCATATTAGACTCCGGATTATGCACCACTTTTACTCCTTTTTCAGCGAGCAAATCCATCTCCTCTTCATCCAACCAGATACAATGGCAAGCAATAAGATTAGACGCTAATAAACCAAGCTTATGCAAATGACGCCCAGGGGTTAACCCATACTTCTTGGAAACTTCCGCCAGCTCACTCTTCGTCTCCGCTAAATGAATAATCAAAGGCACCCCATAACGCTCCGCCAAATCCCGACAACGCCCAAGCAAATCAGGAGAACAAGTATAAAGAGCATGCGGCTCAACAGCAATGGAAATAAGCTCATCTGCCTGCCAGTGTTTTATTAAATCTTCCGTGTAAGCAAATCCATTTTCTATAGGGCCATAATTTGGAGAAGGAAAATCATAGAGTACCTCGCCCACTAATGCTCTCATTCCGGCTTCTTTAGCCGCCTGGGCCACCCGATCTTCAAAAAGGTACATGTCGCAAAAAGTAGTTGTCCCAGAACGAATCATTTCAGCGCAGGCTAAAAGGGTGCTCCAATAAACTTGCTCCCCATCGGATTTACTCTCCGCCGGAAAAATATAATTCGTTAACCATTCCATTAAAGGCAAATCATCCGCCATACCTCGATAACATGACATAGCCGCATGGTTATGACCATTGACCAAGCCGGGCATAATTAAACCCCCTTGGGCATCAAGAATATTTTTAGGCGTAAATTCTTCGGTTACTTTTTCTTGGGGACCTAAGGCGACAATCTTGTCCTGATAAATGGCCACGGCTCCATTGCGAATGAGGGCTGCGTTATCGGGAAGCGGAAGTAAAAGACCATCTGTAATAAGCAGATCTGCTTTCTTTTTGAAATGCTTATCCATGTTCACCTCTAAATTTTCTTTAAAAACTCTTCTAAAATAATTATCATTTTTTCCCCGGCTTTGGCGGCATTGGCCAGAATATCTGATATGGAAGCGGGTTGCATACAGTCGGGGAGATTGATATTTGAAATAGCAGATAATCCTAAAATCCGCAAACCGCAGTGGGCAGCCACAATTACCTCAGGAATAGTGGACATACCTACTGCATCTGCACCTATCATCCGCAGAAAGCGCGTCTCTGCAGGGGTTTCTAAGCTGGGTCCGATAACCCCCACATAAACGCCTTTATTTATTTTAACTTTTTTTTCTAAGGCAGCTTCTTCAAACAAAGTGATTAAATTTCGATCATAGACGGCGCTCATATCCGGAAAACGAGGCCCAAATTCTTCGAGATTTGGACCGATCAGGGGATTTTGGCCGGTGAAATTAATGTGATCTTTAATCACCATAACATCCCCGGCGGAAAAGAGGGGATTCAAACCACCAGCAGCATTGGAAATAATTAAAAATTCAATTCCCAACTTTTTCATGACCCGAATAGGAAAGGTCACTTTAGTTAAGGAATAACCTTCATAAAAATGAGCTCTTCCTTGCATGACCAAAATTTCTTTTCCCGAAAGGTTTCCATGGATTAATCGACCCGCATGGCCTTCTACTGTGCTTACGGGAAAATAAGGGATAGATTTATATTCTATAATATTCTTAATGTTTATTTTTTCTACTAATCCACCCAAACCAGTACCTAAAATTATCCCTACTCTTGGCCTGACCGGGATTATAGAGGAAATGTATTGAGTTGCTTCATTTATTTCTTTAAGAACCTGTTCCATAATTCCTTTCCTCCTTGGAGGATGATGAAAGCATGTTAATTAAAAAGAAAAGACCTGTCAAGTTAATGCTTCCATCAACCCCCTCTATCCTAACACTTCCTTCCCAAATAGGAGAAAGGAGACCACTCCTCCCCTCTTTTCTAAAGAGGGGTTGGGGGAGATTACAGTTGATTTATTTATCTTAATTTGTTAAATGAATTTTTAAAGAAACTAAATTAGGGCAAAGGAGAAATAATGGAAATTATAAAAACAGACGTCCTCATCATTGGCGGGGGAGGAGCAGGAATGGAAGCGGCTATTGCTGCTAAAGAAAACCAAGTGGATGTGCTTATCGTTTCTAAAACTCCCTTAGGAAAATCCACTTGTACATATCTTTCTGCCGGGGCCTTCTCGCTGGCCGCTGAGGGACTTTCTGAAGAAGCTCATTTGACACTTACTCTTCAGTCTGGCAAAGGTCTCAATGAAAAAGCATTAGTAGAAATCCTGGTCAAAGAAACTCCTCAAAGGGTGCGGGAGTTAGAAAAACTCGGTCTCCAGGGAGAATGGTCTAAGGGCCGTTATCGTTGTTTAGGAAGAGCTACCGCCGCTGGCGCACCTCTAACTAAAGTTCTGGCAGAGGAAACTTTGCGAAGAGGTGTCTCTTTTTTGCCTTGGATTATGGTCATGGAGCTCATCCTTGAAGGAGGAAAAATCGGGGGAGCAATAGCTTTCGATTATCACCAAAAGAAAATTTTAGGCATCCAGAGCAAGGCCGTTATTTTAGCTAATGGGGGCGGCGGCGCCCTCTACATGCGCCATGACAACCCAGTTAGAGCCACTGGAGATGGCTATGTCTTAGCTTTCCAAGCAGGTTGTTCTTTGCGCGATATGGAGTTTGTCCAATTCATGCCTCTCGGCCTGGCTGAACCTGGGAAACCTGCTTTATTGGCCGCCCCGGCTCTGGCAGATTTGGGAAGAGTAATTAACTCTCAAGGAGAAGATATACTCGAAAAATATCAAATCAAAGAGAGGCCAGCAGCCGTACGTGCTCGCGATTCTTTTTCTCTGGCCATAATCAAAGAAGAAAAGGAAGGAAGACATGTTTATCTTGACCTTCGTTCCTTATCAGAAAAAGATTGGCAGTATGATAGCTTTGTAAAAGAAATGCGCCCTATTTTAATGAAAAATTTTTCTTGCGCTGAAAAGCCTCTGCGGATCCGGCCCATGTGTCACTTTTTTATGGGAGGAGTAGTTATTGATGAAAATGGAGGTACGGAAATTCCTGGCCTTTTTGCCGCAGGTGAAGTAACAGGTGGGCTTCATGGGGCAAATCGCATGGGCGGTAATGCCTTAGGGGAAGTTTTAGTGTTTGGTTATCGAGCTGGGAAGAAGGCAGGAGAATATGCCCAAAATCAAAAATTTATACCGGCCGTAGAAAACATTTTTAAAGAAAGGGAAAAGGTTTTCAAGAACAAATTGGAAAGCCCCTCTTCTGGCCTCTCCCCAAAAATATGGCGCAAAAAGATAGCCGAAATTCTTTGGGAAAAAGTGGGCATTCTGCGCGATCACGCCAGCCTTACTTTGGCCGAAAGGGAATTGGAAAAAATTAAAGAAGAACTTCCTAAAATCGCTGTCCATTCTCCTAAAGAAATTTTAGAGAAAATAGAAGTAGAGAATGCCCTTCTGGTGGCCAAGATGATTCTAAAACCTGCCCAAATGCGTAAGGAGAGCAGGGGAGCTCATTATCGCCAAGATTACCCCCAAACGGATGCCCAGTGGCAGGGAAATATATTTTTGAAAAAATCGCCTGCTGAAATGCACCTGAAATTCCGATCCCTAAAGGAATAAGGAAATTAAACTTTCGTCTTTTTGCTAATGGAATTTTTCTCCCTCTGGACATCTTAACAAAATAAAAATCGATAATAAAAGGGGAGGGAAAAGATTATGGATGTTTATGGAGGCATTCTGGAAAGTCTACCATTGGGCCTTTTTATTATCAAAGCGGGAGCAATAAAATATGCCAACCAAAGTTTCGTTCAAGTTCTGGGTTATGAATCTGTTGATGAATTAATTAATAAAAAATTCGACGACCTCGTTTCGGAAGAAGATCGGCCAAAATATGGTCTGGCGAATAAAAGAGACGGAAATTTATTAAATCAAAGCGTTGTCCGCCTCCTCAAAAAGGATGGTAAAACGCTTTGGGCTTATCTGGCCGGAAAACATATAATGCATCAAGAAGAACCAGCTATTATCGGCTATATAATAGATATTACCCCTTTGAAGGAAATCGAATTAACGCTCCGCTCTTCGCTGGCCAAATATGAGACAATAATCAACGAAATTGAAGACAGTGTAGCTGAGGTAGACCTCAAAGGAAACGTAACTTTTACTAATGACGCCGGATGCCGTATCTGGGGACATACGCGCGAGGAAGCTATAGGCCGGAATTATCGTAATTTTATGGATTCAGAAAGCGCGAAGATCGTCTATCAAGAATATAATAAAGTATTTCGCACTGGTATTCCTGGTAAAAACATTATTTATGAGATTATTAGAAAGAATGACGGTCAACGGCGCGTTATCGAGGATTCGGTCTCGCTAATTCGCAATGATAAAGGAGTTATAACTGGATTTCGGACGGTAAGCCGCGATATAACCGAACGTAAAGAGAAAGAAAAACAGTTAATCGAACACCGCTCCCGACTGGAGGCTATCTTCCGCAGTGTTAAAGATGCCATCATTACAGTTGATCCGGAATTAAAGATTATTGAAGTTAATAATTCAGCTCAAATTATATGCGGAATTTCCGCCATAGAAGCTCCTGGGCAAACGTTTTCCCAATGCTTTAACCAATGCAACAAATCATGTTATGAGATTTTGAAACAGACCTTGGAAAATAAAAAAACTATTCCAGAATATCGAATCGAGTGTGGTCATCAAAAGCGGCATCAGCAGCTGGTAAGCGTGACAAGTTCTCCGCTCTTAGACCCTGATGGAAAATTTATGGGAGTTGTTTTAGTTATTAAAGACCTGACTTTAATTCGCGACCTGGAAAGGGAATTAAGAGAGCGGCATCAGTTCCAAAACATCATTGGCAGAAGTAAAAAAATGCAAGATATTTATAGACTTTTGGAAGATTTGGCTGATTTAGATACTACCGTCTTGATTAGTGGAGAAAGCGGCACCGGTAAAGAATTAGTAGCCCGCGCGTTACACTATAGTGGGCGAAGGGCATTTAGACCTTTTGTAACTGTAAACTGTTCGGCATTAGCCGAGAGTCTTCTGGAAAGCGAACTTTTTGGCCATGTAAAAGGAGCTTTTACGGGAGCCATTAAAGATAAAGAAGGACGCTTCCAAGCTGCCAATGGAGGAACGATTTTTTTAGATGAGATCGGAGACATATCTCCTTTAATCCAATTGAAGCTGTTACGAGTTCTTCAAGAAAAGATCTTCGAACGCGTTGGGGAATCTGTGCCGCGAAAAGTAGACGTGCGAGTTATCGCCAGCACCAATAAAGATTTAAAAGAAAAAGTAAAAAAAGGAGAATTTCGAGAAGATTTGTATTATCGGCTAAAAGTGGTTGAGATTTATTTGCCACCGTTAAGGGAAAGGTTAGAAGATATTCCTTTGTTGGTAGAACATTTCATTAACTTTTTTAACCAACGCTTTAAGAAAAAAATTGAAGGCATTTCGAACGAAGTTCTTAATAAATTCATGAATTATCCTTGGCCAGGGAACATAAGAGAATTAGAACATGTAATTGAGCATGCTTTTGTTCTTTGTCATGGTCGAGTTATTACGAATGATCATTTACCCCCAGAAATAAGAAGCTATGAAGGGTCGGAAAAATTTGCGGAAACTAAAGGGCACTTAAAAGATAGACGGACAGCTCAAGATATTTTAGATGCTTTAAACCGAACTGGGTGGAATAAAGCGAAAGCAGCCCGTCTTTTACGAATTAGCCGCCAGACAGTGTACCGAAAAATCAATCAATATAAGCTTGCAGGAAATATGTAACAAAATTGTAATATGTTACAAAATGTATTTTACACTATTGTAACTTTTTACATATTTAAGATATAAAAAATCATTTTAATAATAACAAAACCAAGGAATTTTGACTAATTTATATTAATTTGGAAAAATTATATTTCGGCATGCTAATTGTAAGATTTTTTTAAATGAAAATTTTAAAAAGATATTGTCATAAGTTTTTAAAAAACGAAAGGAGGAAAATATGAAAAAATTTTTGAATTTTATTATAATAACTTTCCTATTTATTTCTTTTAATTTCGTAACTGATTTGTTAGCGTGTGGACATGAAAAAGTTCAATGGATTTATAAAGGTTCCAGAGTTTCTGAATATGACCCAGAATTGAAGCAGTATACATGGGAAACTAGTCGCCCCCCTTACGGGCCTTTTGACAAGATTGCTCTTTATCGTTTTGTTCGTCAACGTCCACATTGGGATGAGGATCCTTATCGTCCCAGCAAAGATCCGCGCAAAGTTCTTTTCATTATTGGTGGAACCTGGGATCCGGGCTTCCCTAAAGGAACAAATCCGAATATTTCCGAAACATGGTTTTTTGCTGCTAATGGCTATGATGTTTATACTATTGGATTCCGGACTGCTTTTATTAAACCCAACCTGGCATATAACCAATTTGCCGAATTCGGTTTAACTGCAGCATTGCAAGAAACCGCCGATTGGACTTATGGGGTATTTCGTGAAGATATAAAAGCTTGTATTGAATTAGCCAAGAAAATATCCAAAGCGAAAAAATTATTTTTGGCAGGCCGGAGTCGAGGAGCCACTCAAATGTATATTTATGCTGCCAAATATTGGCAAGAAGATCTGAAAGGACTCATTGGGTTGGATGGCAGCAGTCCCTGGTTACCCGTGGAAAACCCAAGTCAACAAAAAACAGAAACTGAATTTTTAGCGGCTGTTCAGGCTTTTAAGAATGGGACTCACCCAGCTCCGTATAATACATTTTTGAGTCAAGTTTCAGCATATTATGATGAGTTTCAATTTGCTGGCGCAGTTCCATTTGCTACCACCACAGTAGGGGGGCCTCTGCCTAAAGCAGAAGATCTAATCCCACCTATTCCATCTTTTGCTCCTTCTGATAAACAAAAAATTAATTATATATCAGACCTTATTGCTTGGCGCTCTTATTACAGTTGGGGAGCAGGAATGGTATCAAATTACTATACTCCCTATCCAGGAGGGAATGGAGAAACTTATATGGATCGAGAGCCATTAATTGAAATGTATTCTAATTTTACTCGCTATTGGCCTCGTATTCAGGACTTGGAAGGATTTTATATGACTGGATATGCTAATTGTCCTTTCCTTGATTATGATGATGTAAGCGAAATAACCCTTCCTGTCTTGCATTTTTTTAGTGAATTTAGCTGTCGAGGAGGAACATGTCTAAATACCACCCGGCCTTTTAAAGTGAAAAGTACAGATATTACTCTTAAATACCTCCCGGGATATGGCCACGTAGATGTTTATGCTGGTACTCATTCTCTCCAGGATGTAAAACAGCCCATGTTAGAATGGATGAATGAAAGACTCGGTCACCATAAGCATAAAAAATGAAGATTTAGAATAATGAAACTTTAAACTAATGAAGTGTAATTTCTGATAAACGCAACCTAACCAACGGCTATTCGGAAGTTTAAAATTACTTTAGTTGAGAATAAGTAAGAAAGGAGAAAATTTATATGAAATTCACGTTTTCCCGTTCAGTTATTATAATGTTGACCATGATTGGTTTTTTATTTACGGGTCTGCCCATAATCCCTAAATCCCTATATGCCGGGGAAAAAGCTTTGCCGATTGTCTTCGTCCATGGCGGAGCTGGTTCGGCTGCCCAATACGAAACCCAGGCGATGCGCTGGGCAAGTAACGATTACCCAAATGTAGTAACAGGAATCGACTACAATTCATTATTACCAAACTCTGAGTCCCTTTACCAAATGTTGGATGCTTATTTCGATGCGCTTATGGAAGAAACTGGTGATGACCAAATCTATGTAGTTGCGCATTCGCGCGGGACAAGACTCATGGTTGATTATTTAAATAGCTCGTCGGCACGCAGCGCCAGAGTTGCCAAGTATATCAACATCGATGGCGCTACAAGTTCTTCCTGCCCAGGAAATCCTGCTCCAATTAATTGTTTGAACATATCTCGCGGGGGATCAATGGGTTCAAACAATGTTTACTTAACTGACCATGGTCATACTCAATGTGTGACTTCTGTTCAATCATTTGTCGCTCAATATAAATTTTTAACCGGTAAGGACCCCAAAACCACGTTAATCCTTCCAGAGCCGCCTGGTCAAGTTGAGATCGCGGGGAAAGTGGTCAATTTCCCAGAGAATACTGGGGTAAATGGTGGTATTCTGGAAATCTGGGAAATTCACGGAAACTCAGGTTTTAGGAAAGACTCATCGCCAATGGCGGTCATCAATCTCGATGCAACGGGAGAATTCGGCCCCATAAAGGTTAATGGCCAAAAATATTACGAATTTGTCGTGAGACGCCCCGATACTGAAAGGATAACCCATTACTATCGCCAACCATTTATTCGAAGTAATTATTTGGTGAGACTACTATCGTCACCCCCTACCTCTGGCATAATTACCAATACAGTAACAGGCCCTGACCATAGTGCCGCAATCATCATCAGGTATGAAGAATGGTGGTCCGATCAGGGATCCGCTAATGACACCCTATGGGTCACTACAAAGAGTCCTATTTGGAAGAATAACCCAAATTATCCGCCATCTCTAAACATACTAAGCAAAACCGGAATTGCTCCCAGGACGGCAAATAAGATTGGGATACATGTCTTCGATACGGACTTTGGTATGGTCGATAGAAAAGGAGATAAAATTTCTACCCTCGATCCCATAAGTTATTTCTTTGGCCAGATTTTCCAAACTGGGGTTGACCTCTGGATGCCTGCGATTGACCCACCAGATGGAATGATCACTTTCACTAATGAGCCAAGGGGCGATACAAACAGGCCCCAAACCATCAATGTTCCCAATTGGGCTTCTGATAAGCATAGGATTTCGATCCAATTTAATGACTATGTCCAAGATATAAATACATGGGGAGAATGTAAACGTGCGAAGCCAAGTCCATGCAAATAAAATTTAAATTATATTATCATTTACTTTTTCATAATGAAGAGCATTAAAAGAATAGGATTATTTTTCTAGGGGTGAATAAGCTAAAAACCATTTATTCAGATCTAAATTAATTAAGAATGGAGGGATAATTATGAAAAAGAAAACATTATGGCTGGCAATAATTTTTATCTTAAGTTTAGCCTATGGCGGCGGTATGGTAGGCGCAGGGAATCCCCCCTCTAATTATTATGTAGATGAAACAAAACTGCCATTTGATGCCCTACCAGGAACAGAAACAACTCGCTATTGGGGCATACATGCTGGCGCAGGGTACCGCATTGAGGTGCCCAAAAATTGGAACGGCAAACTTGTTCTTTACTGCCACGGATATAGAGGATATGGAGCGGAATTGACAGTAAGTAATCCCAGCATTAGGAAATATCTCATTGAAAACGGATATGCTTGGGCAGCATCAAGTTACCGTACAAATGGCTATGACGTAAAAACAGGAGTAATGGATACGCATGCCTTAGCTAAGTTTTTCAATGGCTTAGTAGGTAAGCCCAAACGAACCTACATTATGGGCCATTCTATGGGCGGACATATTACAGCTGTCGCTATTGAACAATATCCAAAGAGCTTTGATGGCGCGTTACCAATGTGTGGAGTAATGGGAGATGCGGAATTATTTGATTATTTCCTGGACTATCATGTAGTTGCCCAATGGCTGACAGAAACAAACGTTGGATTTCCTTTTCCTGAAAACTATTCAACCGAAATTGTTCCACAAATGAAATTGGAATTAGGAGAATCAGTTCCTCCTGGCTTCCCAATTACACTGAGCTCGGATGGAGTTAAGCTGCGTACGGCAACTAAATACTTTTCTGGGGGTGAAAGACCCTTGTTCAATACAGCTTTTGCTTACTGGGGTAATTACCTATTTACTTTAGGCTTAGATGGCACACTTGGTGGAATCATTCCTGGGAATATAATGGGAAATATAGACCAGATTTACCAGTTAGATGATGACCCCGCGCTTTCAAATGAAGAGATTCTTCTCAATGCTGGAGTGCTCCGGGTAGCGCCGGATCCCCAAGGAAGACATCCTAATGGCCTCGCTAATGTCCCACCTATCTCAGGAAATATAAAGATTCCTGTTTTGAGCTTACATACTGTCGGTGATCTGTTTGTGCCTTTCTTGATGCAACAAATTTATGCCCAAAGAGTGGCTGAAAATGGCAAATCACATCTGCTTGTGCAAAGAATCATAAGAGATGTCGGTCATTGTACTTTTACCCTTGCCGAACAAGAACAAGCTTTCGCGGATCTTGCTAAATGGGTTGAGCAAGGAATTAAACCTGAAGGGGATAATGTCCTTGATCCGGAAGTTGTGGCTGATAAAAAATTCGGGTGTAAGTTTACCTTGACTCGACGTTCTTCTTATGATCCTTCCCCTTGGGTTTGCACTGTACCTTAACTATTGGCATTTAAGAATTGTTCGCAATGCTTAATGGCTTAAGAAGCAGAGTCAGAAATGGCTCTGCTTTTTTCTATTCTTCTCAAAGCATTCCTTCCCAATTTAAAAACTGATATATAGCTTCTTCCGCAATAATATAGCTCCGTCCCTTTGGATTAACTCTCTTAAAATGCACCTCAATATCTTTAAAAAGGCCTTCGGTCAGCTCAAATAAGGGACCATAATCAATAAATAAAACACTTGACAAAGAATCTAATTTAGAAATAAATTAACCTAGATTATATATAGCTAAAAGTCTGAAGTTTCTGATAAAGGGGGTGATGAAAAGAAAATTATTAAAATTAAGGCAAAATAAAAATTAATTTAAGAAAGGAGGGCTTATATGAAACGGTTTTCGATGGGGGGGTTGATTCTTTGCTTTTTGGGATTCCTACTTTTATTTTCTCCGGCTGGAGCGGCGGAAAAACCAATTTTGGTTGGTTTTCCCATGTTCCTGACCGGAGGAGGTGCGCTTTTTGGGCAACCGGCTAAAATAGGTGCCGAAATGTACGTAGAAGAAGTTAATAAAAAGGGCGGGGTTTTGGGGAGACCGATCAAGCTCTTAGTTAGAGATTGTAAAGGGACCCCTGATGAAGCAACTCGTGTAGCCCGAGAGCTAATAGCTAAAGAAAACGTCCAATTTCTGGTTGGTGGGTTAACTGCTGCTCAGGGGTTAGCTCTTTCCGAAGTAGCCAAGACTGAGAAGATCCTTTACATTGCCCCGATATCCAAGACTACTGCTATGACTGAACCAGGTAAACTTCATCCTTATGTGTTCCGATCAGCAGCTAATACCAATACAGAAGGGCGCAGTGCCGCTGTGTTCATGGCTAAACATCCCTGGAAAAAAATTTACACTATTGGTCCAGATTATGAATACGGGCAGATGGTGACTAAGGCTTTTGTGGAATGGATTAAAAAAATTAAGCCTGATGTGGAAATCGTTGGCCAAGCCTGGCCCAAATTGGGAGAAGCTGATTTTACGCCTTTTATCACGGCTGCTCTTGCTAAAAAGCCCGATGCCGCTTTCTTCTCCCTATGGGGCGGTGACTTTGTAAACTTTTCTAAGCAGGCGAAACCTTATGGATTTTATGAAAAGGTAAAAGTTGTTTCTGCTGGGGAAGCAGGCTCTCCAGAGACAGCTATTGCTTTAAAAGATGATTTGCCTTTAGGAATAACCACCAATGCTTATCATTTATTCTACTATCCGGAAACTCCCGAAAA
>CAZAGD010000072.1:0-24409 GCA_964484485.1 uncultured Syntrophaceae bacterium | reverse complement strand
AGCTCTGCGTGCTCTGCGGTGAATTTTTTAATTTATTAAATTTAATTCCTTGATTAACATAAAAAAATCTATTATGCTTCTTCTCATTAATTCTCTCCATGGAATCATGAGCAAAATTTATGCTCCGCCGCTTTCTAAAATGGCTTATTTTAAGATACAAAACAATATTCTTCCAAGAAGCCCAGAATATGCAAGGTTTTCTTTATCTCCTTTTTAAACCAATCAACACCGACCAAAAATGGACCAAAGAAGAAAAGCAGCTCCTTTTAAAACATTTAAAAAGGTTATCCCTTGGTGTTCCTGTCTTGATTATTTTCACTCTTCCCGGTGGTTCCTTAATGCTTCCCTTATTGGCTGAAATCTTGGATCGGCGCAAAACACGCCGCTTAATAACCATTCCTTCTCCAGAAAAAAATTAATTTTTGGTCTTTTCTTAATACCTCCTAACTTTCCTTTAAAAAAGGGAGGAATATCCCTCTTTTTCAAAGAGTGACTGGAAGAAATTTTCCCCTCTTTTTTAAAGAGGGGTCAGGGGAGATTATTCCCTCTTTTCTAAAGAGGGGTTAGGGGAGATTATAGGATGCAGATGAACGCAGATTTTCAGGATTAAATTAATGGTAAGGGGCAAGCCCTTACCCTACGTTGAATTAAAAAATATTTTTCGGAGGATAGCCCTGGTGGCTTACCGGACACAAATGGGTCAATTTCTGACCAGAGGTTTTTCCAGAGCTCGTCGAGCACCCAGAGAAAGAAATAAAAAAAAATTATTAAAAAATAAATTTTGGGCTGCAGTATAAGCTAAAGATTATCCAAAACCCTTTCAAGCTCAGTTTCATTATGCAAAGGGGCCAAGCAAGTAAAACTTTGACAGATAATAACGGTGGGAGATGAAAAGGCATTGTCCATTGGTGATTCATGAAGATCCTGGAATTTTAAAATCTTATGGGGAAGATATTTTTTATATATCTTTTCAAACATTCTTTGTGTTTTAGGATCCTCCTCAAAACCAATTAGTTTTATCTCTGTGGGGTTAAAATAGAAGTCCAGGCTGGATAGCATATAACTAAAAGCTAAAGGATTTTCGCCCATGGTGGGGTAATAAAGGCTAAGAATTTTTTGGGCCCTTTCTAGTAAAATTTGATCCCCCCTTAGAAAATAAAGCCTAATTAAGTTGCCTACCGCTACGGAATTGGCTGAGGGTAGAATATGGTCATAAATATTTTTAGGGCGCACGAACAGCGATTCAATTTCTTTTCCGGCATAAAAATATCCGCCATTTTGTTCATCCCAAAACCGCTCAATCATTTCTCGGTTAAGTTCTTCTGCCTCTTTTAAATATCGTTTCTCGAAAGTAGCTTCGTAAAGATCAAGAAGAGCCTGGATAAAAAAAGCATAATCATCAGCAAAACCGGCAATTTGCGCTTTGTCTTCGGCCCAAACCCTAAATAAAAGACCGTTATTCTTCATGTTCTTTATGATAAAAGAAGCCGCCTCCGCAGCAACTTGTAAGTAATAGCTCTTTCCGGTTATCTCAAAACTAAGAACAAAAGCTGAGATCATTAATCCATTCCAAGCCGTAATGATTTTTTTGTCCGTTGCCGGCTTAGTTCTCTTTTCTCGCTCAGCCCAGAGAACTTTCCTTCCTTTAGATAATATGTCGTCTAATTCTCCGCTGGATAGGCCATATAGCTCGGACACTTTCTCCTTAGGCTGGGCAATATAAAGAATATTTTTCCCGTCCTCAAAATTTCCCTCGTCATTAATTCCATAATAAGAGGAAAAAATAGCTCCTTGGTCTTTTCCTAATAAAGAGAGCACTTCCTCCTTTGTCCACAGGAAAAATTCCCCTTCCTTCGCTTCGCTATCCGCATCTTGACTGGAATAAAATCCTCCTTGAGGATCGCGCATCTCTTTCAATATATAATCAAAAATTCTTTCAGCTACTTGAAGATATATGCTTTTTTGCGTAGCTTGATAGGCTTCCAGATAGACGCGGGCAAGCAAAGCATTATCATAAAGCATCTTCTCAAAATGGGGAACAATCCATTGGCCATCTACCGCGTAACGATGAAATCCTCCCCCTAAGTGATCATGAATTCCTCCTCGGGCCATTTTGTCTAAGGTTAATTCTACCATTTGCCGAGCTTTCATATTTTTTCTCTGCCGCAAAAGAAAAAGCAGGATAGGCGGATTAGGGAATTTCGGAGCTTGGCCAAAGCCTCCATTTAACGGATCAAACTGGCTGGCTAAAATTTCTTGGGCTTTAGTTATTATTTGCGGATCAAGTTCTCCGGCTACGGGGTTTAAATTCATCATATTTTGGATGATTTCTTTTATCTTGAGTCCTCCCCGCTCCGCTTCTTCCTGATGAGTTCGGTAATATTCCGAAACGGCTATTAATACTTTAGGAAAACTGACCATTCCTCTCCGATCAATGGGCGGAAAGTAAGTTCCTCCAAAGAAAGGGACCAGGTGAGGGGTTAAAAAAATATTTAAAGGCCAACCGCCAGTTCCGGTTATTAATTGCACAGCATGCATATAAATTTCATCAAGATCAGGCCTTTCTTCCCGATCAACTTTAATGTTAATGAATCTTTCATTCATGATTTTAGCAATCTCTTCATTAGCAAAACATTCTTTTTCCATTACATGGCACCAATGGCACGAGGAATAACCGATACTTAAAAATATTGGTTTATTTTCTCGCTGGGCGCGGGAGATAGCTTCCTCCCCCCAAGGGTACCAGTCCACCGGATTATGGGCATGTTGTTTTAAATAAGGACTTGCTTCATTAATAAGTCGGTTAGTATATTTCTTATTCATGTTTTCACCTTTGGATTAATTTAGGTGGTTCTCCAAATGAATTTTTTCCCCAACAAGATATTTATTACATTAGATGATTATTTTTAAATTTGGATTCGCCCAGGGAGGACCACGCCAAGGTCTAAAATAATGCCCAGGTAAAGAATAAAGATAAGAGCCCCTAACAAAGAAAAAATGCCGAGATAATCGATAAGGCGCATTTGTGCATAATAGAGAGAGTGAAAAGATCTTCCCCCTATTTTCTAAAGAGGGGCTGAAGGAGATTATGTGTTCTTTTCGAAAGAGGCTCTTTCGAAATGCGAGTAAATGGCCAGAACTAGCCCTCTACTTGCTCCACCAAAATTAGCAATTTATTAATTATGACCCCGATTCCCAAGGGGATTGATGGAAGCCATAGAAAAAATATAGACAATTGAGATTATTAACCAGATGTGCTATTAAAATTTAAATATTAATCCTGAGCACATCAAACCATGAATATTAAAGGGCTGGCCGAAAAGGTACAAAATATTCTGGATAAAGAACCCCGGTTGATTCAACTTCCCCAAGAAGGAAAAGCGGTCTTCGTCGGCGACACTCATGGAGACTTGGAAGCTACTCAGATTATTATCGATAGATATTTGAAATCTCCTTACCTCATTGTCTTCCTAGGTGATTACGTAGATCGAGGAGAAGAATCAGAAGCCAATATCAACTTTCTGCTGCAAATGAAGGCTGAACATCCCGAGCAAATCTATCTTTTGTCGGGTAATCATGAAGGATATATGGTACAAGATTTTTCTCCCGCCAATTTCTGGGAGTTCCTTCCTTACGAGGAAAGAATGATTTATGGAAAGATCTTCTCCAAACTCCCCTTCTGTGTCGTTACCCCCAAAGGAATAATTGCCCTTCACGGAGCATTGCCTGACCTACCTAACTTGCAGGCCATTAATAATATCAAATTAGGCGAAGAACAATGGGAACGGATCGTCTGGGGAGATTTTATAGAAAGAAAAGGGGGGTTTTTAGGAAATCTTTGGGGAAGACCACTTTTCGGCGAAACTTATTTTGAGACCCTCATGAATAAATATCAAATGAAAATTCTGATCCGTTCCCATCAGCCTAATGTTCCTCTTTTAATGTTCCAAAAGAGGTGCCTTACTATATTTACATCTCATGCGTATATGCCTACCCGAACCATTGTAATAGCCGCTTTAGAAAAAGAAGCGCATACCGCTGAGGATTTAACCATCGTTAAAATATAATGGCTTACCTTTTTTCTTCCCATAAAGTGAACAATTGATCATATTGGGCCGGGAAAACTACTTCGTAATCCAGGTGAATCCTTACGGGATACCTTAGACCTGCTTCATGGGTCTTGGCTAAACCTTCGCGGAGCTGTTCGATCCGCTCCACAGAATAAGTAAAGGTAAAAGCCATCTCGTCATCCTTTGTCTGCGCCAGTCGCCGCGAACCATGCCCGGGTAAAACTACATAAAAACCGGGATTTAGGATGGGGGTCACAATTAAATCTGCACAAGCCAACCGCCCATCAGTAGAATAACTGAGGCGGCCTCCATCCCGGTAGAGGGCGGCGTGAACTAACCGCATGATTTGGGCCGGATTACCTGAAAGGAATACAGCGTCAGGATCGTAGGTGCAAAGGTTCAAAGGAGAAAATAGAACCGCTTCATAAACATTATAAGGGAATCTGGGCATAAGCGCTTCGGTGCGTGCTCCGGCCTCTAATGTTTTATTGTATCGATTCAGACAAAGATGTCCTTCAGTGAAATAAGGAATAGGCGGTTTAAAACCCATCGCCAAAACACTGGGACCGCAGCGCATATCTTCATATTTTAAGCATATGTGCTCTTCATGTCTTTTGGCGATAGTCCAGGCTTGGCACAGAACCATTTTCTTTTTATAATTTGACAGCGGAAACTTCGCTGAAACAGGTGGATCTTCTGCTCGGCACAGCATCTTTACCGCTACAGGAAGGGTCGGCAGTTTCAAATATGTGGTTAAATCTTGTAAAAAAGAATTAAATTTGCTCATTTAGCTCCTCTTTTCTCTTTATCAATTGAAAATTAATTTATGATTCTCGAGGAGGAAGGGCTGGAGGAGAAACAGATTTAATTCTTCTTTTTCTCTTTCCCGTCTTTCCTTCCTCTTCATAATAGTAATAGCTGTATTTATAATAATACCTGCTTTCCTGAGGGCGTACATCATTTAAAATAATGCCCAATAATTTTGTCTCCAATTTAGCAAATCTTTCTAAGACCTCTTTCAAAATATCTCTTTCCACTTCCCCACTACGGGCCACGAAAATGACCCCATCCACTTTCTGAGCCAAGACTAGGGCGTCACTCATACTGGAAGCCGGGGGAGTATCCACGAGCACAAAGTCATATATTTCTCTAATGAGGGAAAGAAATTTATCCATTCTTTCTGATCCTAAAAGATCTACTGGGTTTGGGGGAGAGTCGCCTGCAGGAATCAAATCTAAATTTTCAATTAATGTCTTTTTTACGGGTAAATTGTTTAGATCAATTGGACTACTTAAAAGAATATTGCTCAGTCCCGGAGTTTTTTCATTAGCAAATATCCGTCTTAGGCTGGGCTTTCTAAGATCTGCTTCCACCACCAGGACCTTTTTATTTAATTGGGCCAAAGCCACCGCTAAATTAGCGGTAATAAAGGTTTTCCCTTCCATTGGACCTGAACTGGTAATAAGGATAATTTTTTTCTCTTCGCCCAAAAAAGTAAAAAGGAGGTTAGTCCTGATCGTTCGAAAGGCTTCCGCAATGGGAGAACGAGGCTCAGCCATCATCTTAAGCTCTTCCCCAGCTAACTTCTTTTCGCTCGCAAAATGATAAACCGCTCCTAAATAGGGAATAGAGGTTATTCTGTTGAGTTGATCGGGGGTTTTTACAGAAGTATCTAAATACTCGCAGAAAAAAGCTAACCCGATACTCAAGATGATCCCAGTGGCCAAGGCCAATAAAATATTTAGCAAGAGATTTGGCTTAGTGGGCAGAAGCGGAAGGTTGGCTGGGTCAACTACCCAAAAATTGCCTAATTCACTCGCTTTAGTTACGCCCAATTCCGCCCTTTTTTGCAGAAGAAATGAGTTCAACGCCTGCCCCACCTTGACTACTCTTTCTAAGCCAAAAAGTTCCTTTTCCGCCGAAGGTAAATTTTGAATCTTAGCTTCATATTTTTTCATACTGGCTAAGAGTTCTTTTTCGCTTACCTTTAGCGAGGAGATTAAACCAGTTAGTTCAGCAATTATACTTTGCTTTATATTTTTTATTTCCCGATCCACTTGCTCTAACCGGGGATGTTTTTCAGTGAGTAAAGTACGTAAGGCTGATCTTTGAGAGGTAAGTTCAGCGAGCTTTTTACCCATTTCTATAAGTAAATTATTGTTCAGGCCAGCTCCCAAAGAAAAAAGGGCTTCTTTCTCTGGGAATAATTCGGCACTCTTCATGGCGGTCAGCACAATTTCTGCTTGTTTGCGGTAATTTTCAATAGATTTATATTCTTTTTCATAAGCAGCTACCCTTTCTAAGGCCGCTTTAATCTCCGCTTCTAAAACGACCATTCTTTCTTTTTCTTTAAATTTCCGTAGGTTTTCTTCCGCCCGGAGCAAGTCTTTTTCTACTTCTTTGGTTTGCTCCTCGATGAAATTTATAACCTGCGAAGCTTCCCTGGTCCTCTTTGAAACCATTATTTCTTTATAAACAGTCACGACAGCATCAGCAATTTCTTTAGTCCTCCATGGGTCCTTCCCTTTTACTTTGATATTGATTAAAGAAGAATTACGCACCGGAGAAATTTCCATATTATCCTGCAGCGCTTTTATTGCGGAAGGCAAAGGAAGGATCCGGAAGGAGAATTTTCGGCCAGCTTCGGCGTCTCCTTCCACTTGCATAGAAAAATGCGGGGTGGTCAAAACGCGCCCCACTTCTCCTCGACCAATTTCGCGCTCTTGATCATCGAAAATTAAGTAACTACGGTGATCTTTAAAAATACCGGTATATTTTCCATAAGCCCCACCTTCCATAAATTTTACAGGCTTAATTTTTATAACCGAGCTGGATTGAGCAGGCCATTTTTTCTTTTCTTTCCCAGCCCAATTTCCCCAAAGGATATGCATCATCCGCTGCTCCGGTTGGATTTGTAGTTGTAAGCCAAGCTTTTGCACCACTTTTTCCGCTACTGTTCGGCTCTTTAAAATCATAACCTGCGTATTAAGCTTCTCATCCGTCCTCGTAAAATCGGCCAGGGGGGTGAAAGGGATGCCCATCCCTTTTTCATCTTCGATCATGATGGTGGTAGTCGATTCATAAGTGGGGAACATGAGTAAAGAAATGCTCACTACGGTGAGCATAATGATGCTGAAGCAAAGAAGGACTACCCCTTTCCTTCTCTTGATTACTTCCAGATAATCCCGCAAGTGTACATCTGGCAGATCATTTTCTTCCATAATTAGCTTCTCTTCTAATGGCGAGAACGAATAACATCTATAATATCTACGGCTTGCAGCGTGGGTAAAATCTGGCTTAAGAAAACATTCCAATCAGCAATAGCGGTTCGCGGAATGTAAACTATATCTCCTTTTTGCAAAGTAAATCTTTCTAAAGATTTCCCCTCCATCAAGCTAAGCAGGTTAATCTCGTATATCTGCGGCTGGCGAATATCTCCTCTTACTACTACCACTTGGCTCCGGCGGGCAGTAGTCAAGAATCCTCCGGCTTGAGCTAAGGCTTCCACGATATCTATGGGATCGTTAAAATAAACTACTCCTGGCCGCGCAACTTCACCTAAAACATAGAATTTTTTCTCATTGATGTTGGGCACATAAATGACATCCCCATCTTCCAAAATCATATTTTGGCTCAAATCTCCCCAATCCAAAAGGCGCTTAAGGTTAACAGGTAAAATCTTGCGGTTTCTAGCCACATAAGCCATATAGAGATCTGCCGTATCTTTATTAATTCCCTTCGCTATAGAGAGGGCATCCAGAAGAGTGGTATCAAGATTGACTTTATATTTATCCGGGGCACGCACTTCACCCAAAATAGTTATTTCTTTCATAGGCCCAGGAACAACTATTTTGTCTCCCGGCTCCAAGAGAATATTTTGCGTGTAATCACCATCTTTCAAGAGACCTTTAAGATCCACGGGAATTATATAGTCCCCCCTGAGTACATAGGAAGCACCCAGGTCAGCATCGGGGTATACTTCTACATCCGAAAGAATTTCCAGAAGAGTATTTCCTCCTCTTAAGATGAATCCCGGACGAACTGGGCCTATGGAAATATCGGGTTTTTTAATCCGGCCCACAATTGATATCCGCAAGCTATTTATTTCTTTAGGATTAACAATGATATTTGGCTTCTCTACATAAGGAGCAAAACCTCGCCGCAAAAGTTCTTCAATTTCTGGGATAGTCAGGCCTTCCACTCTTATATTCCCTAAAAGGGGCATAGTAATAGAACCATCTTTCCTGACCAGCACATCCATAGACAAATCCGGTTGGTTCCAAACGATAACTTGCAGAACGTCATCAGGGCCTACGCGATATTCTAATTTTTTTTCAACTATTTTGAGCTCTTCAGGGAAAAAAACTTTTTTCCCTGGGAAACGAGCTTTTATAAAATCTTTCCGGGAGAGGGCTTTTACTTCCATTTTAATAAAAGTCTTCTCGGTAGCCGGCGGAGGGGTAACTTCTTTTACCGCTGAAGGTAGCGGTGAATCTCCTTCTTTCTTTTCGGCCGATTCTCCTTTTGTCTCATAGACTAAAGTCTTTTTCGATTCATCCCATCGCCATCCTTTCCCTGGGGAAGTAGGTTCAGATACGCCTACTCTGCGGATTGCTGGCCCGGGCGGAGAAGCACAGCTCGGCAATAAGAAAATAATTATAAGGTAAATAAATAAAATGGATCTGCGCCTATCTCTCTGCATAGAATTATTGGCCGACATAATTTTTTCAAAAAGCCAAAATTATTTTTTTATTTAGCGATGACCAAAATACTAAAATTTTTAGAGGATTTCAAGTCAAATTTTAATTAAAGTTATAGAATTTAAAGAGCCGATATAATATTTAGAAAATTGCGGGCAGGTAAACAAAATTTCTTATCGCCATCCTTCACTTGGTAAAATCAAATGTTATCTTCCATAATGGGAGGGGGTGAAAAAATAAACGAGTGAAGGAGGGCGCAGGAAAAATAATGAAATATTTAACGAAATTCTTACTCTTATTTCTCATCCTTCTTCCTACCTGGGGACTAACCGCAGACCCTATTCATACGGTGAAAGCCAAATCATGGGTCAAAGAAGGGTTGGCCTACATTGATAATAAAGATTATGATCAAGCAATTAAAGCCTTCTCTACAGCCATTTCCATAGATCCCAATTTGGCTAATGCTTATTTAAATCGCGGTAATGCTTTTACAAAAAAAGGGGTTCTTGATAAAGCTATTGCTGATTATACCAAAGCCATAATCCTTGCTCCCAATTATGGGGATGCTTATTTTAATCGGGCGAATGTCTTCCGCCAAATTGGCGAATTAGAGAAAGCCATAACCGACTATACTCACGCTATCGCCCTTCTGCCAGGAGATTATCAGGTTTATAACCACCGCGGGAATGCGTTTTATCTAAAACAGGATTATGAAAGAGCCATTGCCGATTATAACCAGGCCGTGGCCCTTTATCCCCATGCGGCCGAGCTTTATTATAATCGCGGCCTGGCTTTGGAAAAAAAGGGAAATAATGATCAAGCTATTTCTGATTTTTCGCGCTCTATCGCTATGGAACCTGGTTATGCCGAAGCTTATCTGAATCGCGGCTTGGCTTACGAAAAAAAGGGTCTGCTGGAAAAGGCGATCGAAGATTATACCCGGTTCATTAAACTTATGCCCCAAAATGCCCAAGCTTTTTATAATCGGGGGAATGCCTTCCAGAAAAAAGGGGATTTTGATCAAGCAATAGCTGATTATACTCAAGCCCTTAAACTAAATCCTCAGGATCCTCATTTTTATAACAATCGGGGGTTCGTTTACGTAAAAAAAGGAGAAATGGAGAAAGCCATTACTGATTTTTCCAAAGCCATAGAATTAAAACCCGATTTTGCTGAAGCTTATCACAATAGAGGAGCGGCTTATTATAAACTGGAGAAGGAGACCCAGGCTATCAAAGATTTGGAGATAGCTGCTCTCCTGGGCAGCAGTGGGGCAAGGGAATGGCTTCGTCAAAAAGAATTCAACGATAAAGAAAGGAGATAAAAATGAAAGCTAAACGTTTACTCATGCTGGTGGTGCTTATGGGATTTATTTTCTTCCTCTCTCCTTATGCCATTGCCCAAACAAAGATAGAAGCCAAAGGGGCGATTCTGCGGATTGAGGATAAAACCGTAGTTATTAAAAATGAACAGGGAAAGAACGTAATAATTAAACTGGAAGATGCTAAAGGCCTCCAGATTGGCGAAAAAGTGGAAATAAAAGATGGTTTTCTGCGTACCTTTGATCCCAAAACTGGCCTGGAAAGAGAAAGAAAAAAATTACAGACCGAACGCCCCACCTAAATAATGATTGCTTAAGTAAATTTTCAGTTTGCTTCCCACCGGGAAAAATGTTTATAATTAACTCCGATTTCGTCAGCACTCAGCTCATAGCGATGGAGTTTTATGATTCACCTCTTAGGTATTTCGGGAAGCCCGGTGGGGGATGGAAATACCGATGCTTTATTAAAGGAAGCGATTCAAATCGCTGCTGCTGATCCTGAGGTTCACTCTACTTCCTTTTTCCTTTCCCAATTACAGATTAACGGCTGTCGGCACTGCAACTGGTGTATTAAGCAGCAGACTCCGGGTAATTTTTGCCGTATCTCGGATGGGATGGATGGAATCTATCCGGCTTTGCTGCAGGCTGATCTCGTTTTGCTGGCCACTCCTGTGCATATCGGCCGCATCTCGGGACTATTAGCCAATATGCTGGACCGGCTGCGGCCCTTCGTTTACGGCAACCTTTATCGGGGAAAGCTAAAAGATAAAGTTGGTGTTTCCATTGTACTGGCTTTTTTGCGCCACGGTGGTTTAGAAACAACTCTGCAGATTCTTAATAATACTTTCGCCCTCTTTCAAATGATCTCCATAGGCCGCGGCGGCTTGGTATTATCTAGTGTCGCCGGCCAAGGAAAAGTAACCAAAGGCATCAGATATATGGCCCTCCAAGATGAGTACGGCTTATTTTCCGTAAAAGATGCCGTCCGGCGCGGCCTAGAGTTAACCAAAATTATTCAAGCAGGAAAAAAAGTTTTGGGTCTACCTTGATCAATAGCTAAAGGAGATAAATATGCTGAAAATGCTTTTTAGCCCCATAAAAATAAAAAATATGGAGTTGCGGAATCGTATCGTTATGCCGGCTATGCATTTTTTAAATTCCTGGGAGGGCAAACTCCTGCCGCATCATTTTGATTATTTTGTGGAAAGAGCTAAAGGAGGAGTTGGCCTGATCATAATTGGAGGTTGTACGATTGATGAAACCAGCGGGGCGAAAAATATGATCAGCGTTGCTGACGATAAATTTCTACCTGAACTTTCTGCCTTGGCCCAAGCTGTTCAGGCTTACGGGGCCAAGATTGCTGCCCAACTTTATCATGCCGGGCGTTATGCCCACTCCTGGCTTATGGGCGGTAAGCAATCTGTATCATCTTCTCCTGTTCGTTCTAAATTTACCGGGGAAACTCCGCGAGAACTATCCATTCCTGAAATAAAGCAAATCCAAAAAAACTATGCTTCGGCCGCTGGCCGGGTAAAGAAAGCTGGGTTCAATGCTGTAGAAGTAATTGCCTCGGCTGGATACTTAATCAGCCAATTTCTATCTCCCCTAGTTAACCGAAGGAAAGACGAATACGGTGGCGAGTATGAAAATAGGATGCGCTTCGGCCTTGAGGTAGCGCAGGAGATTCGGCGAGAAGTTGGCTCGGATTTCCCAATTATCTTCCGGGTTGCCGGAAATGAGTTTATGGAAGGAGGTTTGGGCAATAAAGAAGCTCAGATCTTTTGTCGGGAATTAGAAAGAGTTGGCGTGGATATGATCAACGTAACTGGGGGATGGCACGAAACTCGTATTCCCCAGATCACCATGAACCTTCCCCGGGGAGGATTTGTTTATTTAGCGCACGGTATTAAAGAAGCCATTTCCATTCCCGTTATGGCCTGCAACCGCATTAATGATCCCATTTTGGCCGAAAAAATTCTCCGTTCCGGACAAGCTGACCTAATAGGTTTTGCCCGAAGCTTAATCGCCGATCCCGACCTGCCTAATAAGGCCTTTTGGGGTCAATTTGAGGACATTAATCACTGCATTGCTTGTAATCAAGGATGTTTTGATCCTATCTTTGAACAAAAGCCGCAGACCTGTTTAGTCAATCCTCGCGCCGGGGCCGAAGGTAAGTTAATTGTCAGACCTACCCTTCTAAAGAAAAAAGTAATGGTTATAGGCGGCGGACCAGCAGGAATGGAAGCCGCCCGCGTGGCAGCTCTGCGCGGCCACAGAGTTTCTCTTTATGAAAAAAAAGAACAATTGGGTGGACAGCTTCCCTTAGCTGCCGCTCCTCCCGGCCGGCAAGAATTTCTCACTTTCGCTCATTATTTAGAGAAACAATTAAAAAAACTGCCTATAACTATCTATTTAAATACTGAAGCAACAGCTCTTCATGTTGACTTGGAAAATCCAGATGTAGTTATCTTAGCTACGGGTGCGGAGCCTATTATCCCAAATTTAAAAGGAGTTAACCAATCCCACGTGGTTAGGGCTTGGGAGGTCCTGGCCGAAAAAGCAGAAACAGGAAGAGAAGTAGTTATCATTGGCGGCGGTGCCGTAGGCTTAGAGACAGCTTTATTTTTGGCCCACCAAGGAAGCATCGATCCTGAGACCCTTTATTTCTTAATGTTCAATCAGGCTGAACCTGTGGAGAATTTAAATTCCCTCCTTTATCGGGGGTGCAAAAAAGTAACTGTGGTGGAAATGCTGCGCAAATTAGGGCCAGATATCGGGATAAGTACCCGCTGGACCATTTTACAAGATCTCGCCCGCTTAGGAGTAAAAACTTTGACTAATGCTCGAGCCCAGGAAATAACTAAGGAGGGCGTTCTCATCCACCGGGAAGATAAAGAAGAATTTCTTCCGGCGGATACGGTTGTCCTGGCTACGGGAGCTAAACCAGTTAACGCCCTTTATGCGCATCTTCAAAGTAAAGTTAAAGAGGTTTTTATTATCGGCGATGCCAAAGAACCCCGGCGGGCCTTAGAGGCGGTAGCCGAGGGGTTTGCCGTAGCCAGGGAAATTTAGACAGCGATGACCTCTTTGATTTCCGGTATTTTGGCCTTAAGCCGAGCCTCGACACCCCGCTTCAAAGTAAGCTGAGACATGGGGCAAGACCCACAAGCTCCCACTAATTTTACTTTGACTATCCCATTTTCTACGTCTATTAATTCAATATTTCCCCCATCTGCCTGCAAAGCTGGGCGAATCTCGGCAATTACTTTTTCAACTTTTTCTCGCACGCTAACCTCCTTTTTTAAACTGCTTACGCCTAATCACTCAGGCACACAAGCTTCTACTGGGCATACATCAGCGCAGGTGCCACAGTCAGTGCATTTGTCGGGATCGATTATATACTTCGGATCACCTTCGCTAATTGCTTCGGCTGGACATTCTTCTTTACAAGTTCCACACATAATACAATCGTCGGTAATTTTATAGGCCATCTTCTCCTCCTTCAAATTTTTATTTCAGCATTGAGATCTTTAATTATCTCATTCACATCTTTATTATGCATTAAAGCCCCAAAATAAATTGTCTCTTTTCGCGATTCCGGGCAATTAAAACATTCTCGGCCAAAATGCTTCCGAAAAATTTTCCGCGCTTCGGGGTACTTATCAATTACCTCGCCAATGTTCATATTTTCGTCAAATTTTGGTTTTTCTTCTATTTTTCTTTTCTTGCCTTCCCCCATCATGGTTTGCATGTGCCCCCTTACGATTTTATTTCCACTTTAAACACTCTTTTATTTTTTACGAATTTTGGCCTAAACTATCACTTTTCCGTCTCTTGGAAATGATTTAAATCATATAAATCAAAAAAGAGCTTTAATTACTTCTTCAACAGCTTTCCCTTCCGTGAAACCGATGAAGCGATGAGAAATTTGCCCTTGACGATCAATGATAAAGGTGGCGGGAATTCCTTTAATCGGTCCTAAGCCAGGAAGATTACTGAAATTTTCTAAAGTTTTTTCATCTCCTTTAAGATTAAGAAATTCTATTCCTAAATTTTCTAAGAATTTTTTAATCTCTTGGGCATTCGTCCGATCTAAGGAAATCCCAATAACTTCCAGCCCATGATTTTTATATTTCTTATAGAGCTCGTTTAAATGGACTAATTCTTTTCGGCAGGGGCTACACCAAGTAGCCCAGAAATCGAGGATCACCACCTTTCCCTGAAAATCGTTCAATCTCACTCTCTCTCCCTGAAGATCAACTAAGCTAATTTCGGGCATTGTTAACTTATGTGGTAGGGAGTCAATCTTTTTCTTCGAGGAAATCTTCCAATTATCTAAGAGCCCTAAGCTTAGGCCGATGATAAAAATCAAAATTATAAGGTTAACTTTTTTAAAGCTCATAATTACTAAAGAGATTTTAAGAAATCAATTCTCCGGCGGCGATCTTTTGCAGAGCTTCAGGCTTGAGTATGAATACTTTTCCATGCCAAGATTTAATAATTTTATTTTTGGTAAAGCGGCTCATAACTCTTATTGTGGTCTCCACTGTAGTCCCCGCCATGTCGGCTAAGTCCTGTCTGGTCAAAGATATATTCAGCAAAATGCCGCCTTCTTCGGGAACTCCCAGTTTTTTAGCCAATTTGAGCAAAATGCTGGCAATACGTTGTTCCACTCGATCTACCGCCAAACTTTTTATGGTAGCATGCGCTTCTTGAAGCTGGCGGCCCAATTGCATAATCATCTCTGTGGCCACAAAAGGATGGCGGCCAAAAAATTTCAAAAAATCTTGGCGAGAAAGCTTCAAAACTACCGTTGGTTCCATAGCCTGCGCGGAAGCGAGATAAGGTTGGTGATCAAAAAGGGCGGTTTCACCAAACATTTCCCCTGGGGCAAAAACCTGCAGAATAACATCTTTGCCTGTGTCCGAGTGCTTGACCAGCTTAACTTTTCCTTCTTTTACTATAAATAACCACTCAGGTTTATCACCTTCAAAAAATATATAATCATCGCGGTTAAACTTTTCTTCTGTAAAAAGTCGGGCGATTTCCTTCCTGGTTATCTCTGAAATAGGAGCAAAAAAATTGGATTTTTTCAAAACCTCGAACCGCTCCATATTCTCGACCTCGGCAGTAAGAATCGGCAAAGCTAAATTCATTTTAAAACGTACCCCATATTTATGCAATAAATTTTCCCTCTTTGTCTACCTGAACCTGCCCCCCATGAGAGTTTGTCGCCATAGCGAGAAAGGGCCAGAGGCAGGCATGCAGAATCATGAGTAAGCTAATTAAATTGGAGAAGAACCTTAATTTTTTTGCTTTAATTTTTAGGAAGGATTAAAGGCTGGCATCGGGGACAGAAATAAGTCGACCTCCCCGCTATCTTTTCGCGGACGATAATTGTGCCACACTTATGACACTTTTCTCCTTCTCGCCCATAAACCAGTAAAAATTTTTGGAATCCTCCAGGCGCACCCTGAGCATCAACATAATTTCTCACCGAAGTCCCCCGCTGACGAATAGCCTGCCGTAATAATGCCTGCAAATTTTTTAAAAGGGCGACAACTTTTCCCCGGTTCAAGAACTCAGTCCGTTCCCGGGGATGAAGGCCAGTACGATACAGCACCTCATCGGCATAAATATTACCTACTCCTGCTATAAAGGTCTGATCTAACAAAAGTGACTTAATAATACGCCGCTGGCCATTTATCATTTCCCTAAACTGTCGGCTGCTAATTTCCAGGGGTTCGGGCCCTAATTTTTCCAGGAGTTTTAATTCTCCCTTTTTCCCTTTTTTCACTAAACAGAGGCGCCCGAATTGCCTTTGATCAACGAATCTCAATTGCCAATTGGGGCTTTGAAAAGTAAAAATCAAGTGGGTGTGCTTATCTATGGAGGCTTTGGGGGGCAAAAAAAGTAAACTTCCGGTCATCCGTAAATGGATGATCAGAGCTTGACCATTGTCTAAATGAATAATGACATATTTCCCCCGCCGCTCTAAGGCCGAGATCTTTCGGCCAATTAAATTTTTTGCAAAATTTGCCCAAGAACCCTGGATACATTTCTCAAGGAAAATCTTCACTTCGCCAATTTTAAGACCGATTAATTTTTTCCGCAGATTTCTGACGATTGTCTCCACTTCGGGCAATTCAGGCATAGTTCTTTCTCTTTATCTCTTTCCGGAAGCAGGTAAAAAGATTTTAATAGGTGGTATGGGGGACCCCTTCTCTTTTTCGGCGACTAAAAAAGCTGCGGAAGATCACACTGCTCATGCCGATGAGGAAAAAAATAACAGCAGCTATTATCCAATAGGCATCCAGGGTTCCCTGATCAATTTTATGCACTAAAAGAGAATAAAAAAGAGCGCTGGGAATTTGAGCTAAGCATACCAAAGGGAAAAATTCCCAAAAGCCTAAGATAGTCAGCCCGGCTGCATAACTAATTACGTCATATGAAATAAGGGGAATAAAACCAAAAAAAAGAATGACGTATTTCTCATACTTTTTAAGGGCCACATCTGCAGTCTCTAGGTGCACTTTATTGACCAACTTTTGCACCACTGGGCGGCCAAAAGTCTTGGCAATAGTAAAACAAATCAGCGACCCACTTACCGCACTTCCCCAAGAAAGCAAAGTTCCCCAGATTAATCCGAAAGCTATAGCATTAACGATGAAGATAGGAAAAGCAGGCAGAAAAAGGATCACTGATTGACAAACCATTAATAACGCCGAAATAAGAGGTGCCCATAAACCATAGGAGATTATAAAAGATTTCAGACGTTCAATGTTTCCATGGACAATAACTCCATAAGGAAAAGTCCAATTGGCAGGCCAGTAGTGAATTAAATAAACTGATCCACCTATTATTGCCGCTCCTCCTACTAATGAAAGGAGAATGATTATCCTTTTTAAGCCTTTTCTACTCAACTAACTCTCTTTTCCAAACACACAATAGCTCGCCAGCATGGTAGCCAAATTGGACTAACTCCCAACCCTTTTCCCCTTCCTCATTAAAAATACCCTGAATAAGATCGGTCGTTTCCTTGGAAACATCATGGATAATGCACTGGCCTTTCTGATCGCAATAGAAAGCTGGTTTGGGCATCTCTTCTTTACTGAGATTCTTAAGCTCGTATCTGGTTAATTTATATTCCCAAGCCTTCATTTTCCTTCTTCCTTTTCTTTCTTAATCCTTTCTAATATCTGCTTGCCGCGAAAAATAGCTGCTTGTCCTAATTCTTCTTCAATGCGCAGAAGTTGATTATACTTAGCTAAGCGGTCACTACGACTGGCGGATCCCGTTTTTATTTGACCGGCATTAACCGCCACCGCCAAATCAGCTATAAAGGTATCTTCTGTCTCTCCTGACCGATGAGAAATTACCGTGCCATAACCGGCTTCTTTAGCTAATTTTATTGTTTCTAAAGTCTCGGAAACAGTGCCGATCTGGTTTAATTTAATTAAAATAGAATTAGCTATCCCTTGGGCAATCCCTTTAGCCAAAATTTTGGGATTAGTTACAAAAATATCATCACCGATGATTTGGACCTGCTTCTCTAAACGCTTAGTTAATTTTTTCCATCCCTCCCAATCATTCTCCGCCAGACCATCTTCCAGAGCCCAAATTGGATATTGGTTTACTAACTTTTCATAGTAATCTATCATTTCGTCGCTGGATAATTTCCTTTGTTTGCCTGTTTTAAAAACATAACTACCCTCTTTATAAAAGCCGCTGGCTGCCGCATCTAAAGCCAGGAAAATCTCCTGGCCCGGAGTATATCCAGCCCGAGCAATGCCTTCCAAAATTAAATCTAAAGCTTCCTCATTAGCTCCCAGGCGGGGGGCATAACCCCCTTCATCGCCCACGGAAACGCTGTATCCTTTCTCTTTTAAAATCTGGCGTAAATAATGGAAAACTTCTACCCCCATGCGGAGTGCTTCTTTAAAGCTGGGTGCCCCGATGGGCACAACCATGAACTCTTGAATATCCAAAGCATTATCCGCATGCGCTCCACCATTGATGAAATTCATCAATGGAATGGGTAGCTCTTTAGCCCCCACTCCTCCTAAATAGCGATACAGGGGAATTTCTAAAGCTTCAGCAGCTGCTCGGCAAACGGCCATAGAAATGCTTAGCAGAGCATTAGCTCCCAATCGCGATTTATTTTCCGTGCCATCTAATTCCAGGAGACGTCGATCTAATAAAATTTGGTCCGTGGCTGATAGGCCGATTATTTGCGGGGCAATTATTTGGTGAATATTCTCTATTGCTTTGCGGACACCTTTCCCCAAAAAACGCCGCTTCTCTCCATCACGTAGCTCCAAGGCTTCTCTCTCTCCCGTGGACGCCCCCGAGGGCACTGCGGCTCGCCCTTTAGCTCCTCCGGCTAAAATAACTTCTGCTTCCACCGTGGGATTACCCCGGGAATCTAAAATTTCTCTGGCTTTGACCTCGACAATTTTGGTCATACGCGGTCCTCCTTTTTAATTGTCTTGGCTAGATAAAACTGGGCGAGCTTTGGTCCAGAGTTTATCATACCATTTAGGAATCCGGTATTTGCGCAGAAACTCATGGCGCGGAGATATAGGCTTAATATCGATTATTGGCGTTCCTTGTAAAGCATCCAACCCTTTGACCTTCAAAACATTTTTATCCCGGGAAATTAGCTTTACTAAAGTTAGACCGATGGGATTGGGACGATACTGAGTGCGCGTGGCAAAAATGCCCACCAAAGGAAGATCCGGTCGAGATTTGGGATGAATTTTTTTTATTTTTCTTTGGGCGGGTTGTAACCTACTTATCCAAAATAGAACCAAAATATGAGAATAATCTTCTATTCCGTCCAGCGCTTCACTGTATTGGGGATCAAGGACAATCTCGGAAATGACCGATTCCCATCCTTCTCTTTTAAATTGCCGGATAGAATTTCTAACTCGGCCAATAGGCCGTAAAATAATTTGGCGCAAATTTTTCCTCTCCAATTTTTAATTTATAACATGTTTCCTAAACTGCTTTCAATGAGCAAAAAAACTGACCGTAATTCCTCCCTGAAGGGTGCAAACCTCCTTTTCCCCTCTTAAGTTAAGAGGGGGAAAGGGGAGTTATTTTTTACCTTAATTCATCTGTTGGTCGCACTCCATCCCAACATTTTAAACAAAGATCTGCCCGGCGAAATTTTAAAGCTTTCACAAATTCATCTAAACTATTGTACTTCAGCGTATCTGCTTCTATCTTCCGGCTCATCCAGAATTCTAAATCCCTTAATTTTTTCAGAGAATCAATATCTCCCGTAGGGTAAAATTGGCGAGCTGCTAATTCTTCATAAGAACGCGTAGAAATACCAAAATCACATGGATACATAAGAGGAGGGCAAGAAATGCGTACATGAACTTCTTTTGCTCCCGCTTTCTTGAGCTCCCTTACCTTATCGCGTATTTGCGTACCTCGCACAATAGAATCGTCGCAGAGGACTATCCGTTTATTCTCTACGGCATAGCGCAATACAGAAAGTTTCCGTTTGGCCATCTTTTCGCGAGCTTCTTGGCTGGATAATGTATAACTGCGATCAGCATAACGGTTATACAAAAATACGTCTTGATAAGTTAATTTTGAATAAAGGTGATAACCTAAGGCATGACCAATACCCGACATGGGCACGGGAGCTACTATATCTGCCTCTATTCCCCCTTCTTCTAAGTCCCGCTTAGCCAAGCTTTGGCCCATATTCAGCCGTGCTTCCTGCACATAGAGACCATCAATAATTGAATCTATGCTGGCCGTATAAGCCCATTCAAAGGCACAATGAGCCCGCCGGGGGGAAGGAATCTTTAAAAGGCTTTGAAATCCTTGTTCATTAATCAAAACTACTTCCCCGGGTTCAACGTCGCGAACCACTTGCATATCTAAGTTTTGCAGAGCTCGTGACTCTGAGCTTACGGCATAACGCCCATCGTCCTTGCCCAAAATGAGCGGGCGGAATCCAAAAACATCCCGCGTGGCATAAATGCCTTCTTTGGTTAGGATAACTAAACAATAAGCCCCTTTAATCTTTTTAGCCAAATCCCTAAAGCCCTTTAGTATTTCACCAGCTTCTATTATTATTTTGGAGATTAATTCGATATTGTAACTGCGAAAGAAGGCTTGTCCCCGTTCTTTCATTTGACTGATTAGCTCTACCGCATTGATAATATTGCCACTAAAGGCCAAGGAAAGCTCTCCCAGGCGCGTCTGCCACATAACTGGCTGGCGTTCCCATAGGCTAACATGGCCGATGCCCATATTTCCTTTTAGCCGCCGCAAATCCTCTGCGGTGAACGTAGTGTTTACTTTACCATGATGAGTAACTTGATTTATGTGTCCATCAAATGTAGCTATGCCGCAATATTCTTGGCCTCTATGCTGCAGAAAATCAATCCCTTGGTAAATGTCTTCTACGCAAGGTCGGTCAGCATAGATGCCAAAGACGCCACAATTATCTTTTATTTCTTTCATGAATTTTTCCTTTTCTTAATTTGAATGAGTAAATTAAATATTTTACTTTTTCATTCGTGGCCGAGTTCCTCATGAGGAAATTGGTGTACCTGCTTAACAACTACTACCTTATTTTATATCTGCATGATAACTTTGCAGAGATTTGGCGCGGCCATGTCCTTTCTTTACGGCCGCAATTCCTTTGGCCGCCGCTACGGCTGCCGCAATAGTTGTTATATAGGGGATTTTATACTTGATAGCGGCTTTGCGGATGTATGAATCATCGTACACGCTTCTTCGCCCAATGGGCGTATTAATCACTAATTGGATTTCTCCGTTCATTATGGCATCCACAATGTTAGGTCTGCCCTCATGCATCTTTAAAATAGGCTCAGTTTCAACTCCATGCTGGTTTAGAAATTGACGTGTCCCCGAAGTAGCTTTAATTTTAAACCCCAGGTTTTTAAATTCCCGGGTTACTTCCACCGCACCTCCTTTATCCCGGTCATTTACCGTAATCAATACCGTGCCTTGAGTAGGCAACAAAGAAAAGGCTGCTTCTTCGGCCTTATAAAAGGCCAACCCAAAAGAATCAGCCAGCCCCAAAACCTCCCCTGTCGAACGCATCTCCGGCCCTAAAACTGGATCAACTTCAGGAAACATATTGAAAGGAAAAACGGCCTCTTTCACGCCAAAATGATGGAACGATTTCGGTTTTAGGTTTAGTTGGGAAAGCTTCTTTCCTAACATAATTTGCGTGGCCAAGCGGGCCATGGGAATATGGCAAACTTTGGAGACTAAAGGTACGGTGCGCGAAGCTCGCGGGTTGGCCTCCAGGATGTACACGATATCATTCGCAATAGCATATTGAATATTCATCAATCCAATAACTTTAAATTCTACAGCAATTTTGCGAGTATATTCATAAATAGTATCCAGGTGGCGGCGGGGAATACTTACTGGCGGAATAACACAAGCTGAGTCACCGGAATGGATGCCAGCGAGCTCGATATGTTCCATTACCGCCGGGACATAAGCATCTTCTCCATCAGCGATGGCATCAGCCTCGGTCTCTATAGCATTTTCTAAAAATTTATCTATGAGAATAGGACGTTCGGGAGTTACGCCCACTGCCGCTTCTACATATTCTTTGAGCATTTCTTCATCGTGAACCACTTCCATACCCCGACCGCCCAGCACATAAGAAGGCCGCACCATCAGGGGATAGCCAATTCTTTGGGCCACTTCTATTGCTTCCTTTAAATTACTCGCCATCCCAGATTCAGGCATGGGAATTCCTAATTCCTTCATTTTTTGGCGAAAGCGATCCCGGTCTTCCGCTAAGTCGATCGTTTCCGGAGACGTCCCCAATATTTTTACGCCCGCCTTACTCAGTTCGGCGGCGATATTCAATGGCGTTTGGCCGCCGAATTGGACAATCACTCCTTCCGGTTTTTCTTTTTCATATATGGCTAGAACATCTTCCACGGTTAAAGGTTCAAAATAAAGTTTATCAGATGTGTCATAATCTGTAGAAACTGTCTCGGGGTTGCAATTGACCATGATGGACTCGTATCCCTCATCTCTTAAGGCATAGGCAGCATGCACACAGCAATAATCGAATTCAATTCCTTGACCAATCCGATTAGGACCTCCTCCTAAAACCATTACTTTACGCCTGTTACTCACTTTTACTTTATCAGTTGCGTTATAAGTGGAGTAATAATAAGCAGCATTTTCTACCCCACTCACCGGCACCGCTTCCCAAGCCTGGCGAACTTCAATTGCTTGGCGCTCTTCCCTTATCTTTTCTTCCGGGATTTTTAAGAGTAAAGAAAGATAACGGTCGGAAAAACCGTCTTGCTTCGCTTGCCGCAAAAGTTCTGCCGGGATAGGCCGACATCGATAATTGAGAATCTTCTCCTCCAATTCAACCAATTCCTTCATTTGCTGGATAAACCAAGGTTTGATGTATGTTTTCCGGTAGAGATCTTCAATCTTGGCTCCTTTGCGTAGAGCCTCGTACATAATAAATTGACGTTCACTCGAAGGTTCGGCTAACAGATCCATTAGTTCAGCTAATGTTTTTTGGTGAAAGTCTTTGGCAAAGCCTAAACCATAGCGCCCTTTTTCTAAGGAACGAACTGCTTTTTGAAAAGCTTCCTTATATGTCTTGCCTATGGCCATGACTTCGCCTACTGCTCTCATCTGCGTGCCTAATCTATCTTCTACTCCCCTGAATTTCTCGAAGTCCCAGCGGGCAAATTTGACGACAACATAATCCCCTGCAGGAGTATACTTGTCTAAAGTCCCTTCGCGCCAATAAGGAATTTCATCCAAAGTCAATCCTGCAGCGAGCATGGCAGAAATTAAAGCAATGGGAAATCCGGTAGCCTTAGAGGCCAAAGCTGAAGAGCGGGATGTTCGGGGGTTAATTTCAATCACTACTACCCGCCCCGTTTCTGGATCATGAGCAAATTGGATATTTGTTCCCCCGATCACTTGAATTGCTTCTACAATATCGTAGGAATATTTTTGCAGTCTTTTTTGAAGTTCAGGAGAGATGGTCAACATCGGGGCTGTACAAAAAGAATCTCCGGTATGCACGCCCATAGCGTCAACATTTTCTATGAAACAAACAGTGATCATCTGATTTTTAGCGTCGCGGACCACTTCCAGCTCCAATTCTTCCCACCCCAAAACTGACTCCTCTACCAAAATTTGCCCTATCAAACTGGCTGACAAGCCCCGGCTCGCTATAACGCGTAACTCTTCCAGATTATATACTATCCCTCCTCCTGTTCCTCCTAAAGTATAGGCTGGACGAATCACTACCGGATAACCAAGTTGAGCAGCAATTTCCTCCGCTTCTTTTACGCTATATGCCGGAGCGCTCCGCGGCATGGGAATTCCTAACTTGGCCATAGTTTCTTTAAAAGCAATCCGATCTTCGCCCCGAATTATGGCGTCCAATTGGACGCCGATTACCTGAACATTATATTTATCGAGTATACCTTTACGGGCTAACTCGGCCGTAAGGTTCAATCCGGTCTGCCCACCTAAATTGGGTAAAATAGCATCTGGCTTTTCATTTTCAATAATCTCCGTTAAATACTGCACATTAAGGGGTTCTATATAGGTTACATCAGCCATACCTGGATCAGTCATTATAGTTGCTGGGTTGGAATTGACTAAAATAATTTCGTAGCCCAGCTTGCGCAGAGCTTTACAAGCCTGGGTACCGGAATAATCGAACTCACAGGCTTGTCCGATAACAATGGGCCCAGAACCGATGATCATTACTTTTTTTATATCTTTTCTTGGCGGCATAAATCTCTTCTCCAAATAACTTAGTACTCTGATTAAATCTGATTTCTAATTTTAAATTATAACCAAATTTTTAATATTCCGTCATCTGCATTCTTTATTTCCCCTGTAATCATTCCTCCTCCCTTCTTCTCTCCGCTTTAACTGGGTCATAATTAATAAATAGCCAACTTTTGACAAATGGACTTCAGGCAGGCCAGAGGCAGGCCTCTCCCCCCTTATTACCCATAGCATCACAGCTTCTCTAGGAAGAGATTCAAATCCTGCCTTTTTTAATTGAAGTAATACTCGACATCTTTATATGCTGATTATTTTTGCCAAAACTATGAGATTATGGAAAGTGAAAATTAATAAGTCAAGAAAATTTATAGCTGACCGTCGATCAGTTTTTAAATTCCAGCTTAATTCAGGCGGGTGGGGGAGAGGCTCATTAAAATGAGGCGCATATTATTCCATAGGTTCGGGCGGGGAAATAGACCTTTATTTTAAAAGAAGGAAGCTATTATTTGAGTTTATCTGGTGTA
>CAZAGD010000071.1:0-11520 GCA_964484485.1 uncultured Syntrophaceae bacterium | reverse complement strand
CTGCCGGGAGAAGATAGGACTTTCAAGGAGATGATGGATAAGTATATGACGGAACATTCGGCAAGAAATAAGGCTCCCAGATCGCATATTCGGGACCGGAGTCTTTGCGCCCATTTGGTTAGTTTTTTTGGAGAGATGGAGCTTGCAGAGATTACACCCAGCCTTATAGCTGAGTATAAGACGAAGCGGAGGGAAGAAGGGGCTTCTCCAAGGACAATAAACTATGAGCTTTCTCTGATGAGCCACGCTTTTAATCTTGCCAGAAAGGAATGGGAATGGGTTAAAGAAAATCCGGTTTCCAAAGTGTCAAAAGAAAAGGTGAATAACCAGATTGAGAGATGGTTAACTTTTGAGGAAGAAGAAAAATTAATAAAAAACTCTCCTAAGTGGCTGCGGGAAATAATTCTCTTTGCTCTTAATACCGGTTTGCGTCAGAGCGAAATCCTGAATTTAAAATGGTCTCAAGTAGACTTAAAAAGAAAAACTATTACGATCTTAGAGCAGAAGAATCAAAGTAAAGATACCGTTCCTTTAAATGAAGGAGCTTTAAAAGTTTTGCAGGAAAAAATTCGAAATAGACTTAATGAAAGCGAATATGTTTTCCACACCCGAAAAGAAACAATGGTAAATTCTCGGAATCTCTTGAGAGGTTTTTATTCAGCAACAAGGAAAGCTGGTATAAAAAACTTCCGCTTCCATGACTTGCGCCATACCTTTGCTACAAGACTGGTACAAGCAGGAGTAGATTTATATACTATCCAGAAACTTGGCAGATGGAAAAGCGTTTCTATGGTAGCCAGATATGCCCATCATTACCCCGAGAGCTTACGTGCAGGAGTGGAAGTGTTGGACAAAATAAGGAAAAAAGGTATCACAAATTTATCACATTTAGCTAAAAAGAAGATTTGAAGCTTTTTGTAACCCCTTGAAATTACTGGCGCGCCCGGCCCGACTCGAACGGGCGACCTGCGGATTCGAAGTCCGACGCTCTATCCAACTGAGCTACGGGCGCTTGGGGTGAGTGATGGGATTCGAACCCACGACCGCTGGGGCCACAACCCAGTGCTCTATCCAGCTGAGCTACACTCACCACAAATTTGCAGGCCGATGGTTCTGTGGCGCGCCTGGAGGGACTCGAACCCCCGGCCCACAGCTTAGAAGGCTGTTGCTCTATCCGGTTGAGCTACAGGCGCCATATTTTTTTTAGCATTTTTAAGATAAAAAGTAAATATCAAATTTTTGTTAAGAAATCATCAGGAGATCTCTGAAAAAGGAAAGATTAAACTCTATCGCAATACGGGAGAGCCTCTGGACATAGACCGATCCATGGGCGTGTGGTCAGCCCCAAGGGCTTACCCTACGAAAAATATCTCTTAATTAAATGCAGGGTAAGGGCTTGTCCTTTACCTCAAGCGGCTCATAAATAGTTGACCCACAAATTTATTAAAAAGAATTTTCAGAGATCTCATCATGAGATCTTAAGAAAAGGTAGCTAAAAATATGGGCACTATCGTTTAGATAGAAATTAAATAATAGCAATATATTCCTGAACTGCTGCTTCCGCCGGAATGACGAAAAAACGGAAATTTATCTGAAAAAATTAAATGCCTTTTTGCCTAAAACATAAAGATGCACGACCAAGATCGTTATTAAAAAGCGGGGCAGCCAAAGCCAAAGGGGATTTGTACCTAAAGCTAAAAAAAGAAGGGGATCTTCGATTACGGAGTGTTGCAGACCAATAGATATATGCAATTTTGCTAATTCAGCGCGGGTCAGCTGGCCTTCTTTTAATTCTTCCAAGATAATGGCCGCCCCATAAATAAGGCCGAAGATAGTTCCGGTGATCCAAACTATCGCTGATTTAGAACTCAGCCCATAGATTCTAAGAATGGGGGAAACTGATTTTATGATGTATTCTATCCAGCCTACGGAACGACACACTTCCAAGAAAATAAAAAGGCCCAAGATGATCCCCAAAATTTTTAAAGAGAGCAACAAATTTTTTATAAGCCAATTTTGCAGGAAATCGGCAAAAGGGATGGAAAGAGACGGAGTTAAAGAAACAAAAGGAAGTTCCGCAGAAGTTTTAAAAAAGTGAGAAATAAAGAGTAAAGTTATGGTGGCCGTAGCTAAGCGAATTAAGGTGGCTTGAAGGGCAGAAAAGCCTGATCGACCTTGAATTATTCCCTCTTGGGGAAGGCTATGAGCCAACATTAAAAATATGGCCAATAAAGTCATTTGTTCTTTACTGAAAGGAAGAGCCACCATAGCGGCAATGCCCGCGTATATTCCCGAAATCATCCCAAAGATTAATGGCAGCGCCGCCATCGGAGGGAGCCCGAGCCAGGGCATTACAGGTTTAAAGATGAATTCAATTTCATAAATCCAACCGCTCCATTCGGCCAGAGAGATAAAGAAAGTGATCGGTAAAAGGATTTTTAAAACCCAAAGGAAGCTGCGTATCCCTTTACGTAAGCCAGAGTAAAATCCTTTTTTATAAAGTTCTTTAGTAACAGGCATGGCCAAATAATGTATAATAAATTAATTAAAAATGAAAAATAATTTAACAAAAAACTTGGCTTTGCGCCACTAATTTAATATAAAATGTAGAGTAATAAACAAAGTTTGGGAAGTTCCGATTTGAATTTTAAAGGAGGATAGAGAAATGGCCATTATGCAGATTATTGTGATGCCCCGGGTTCCCGAAGGAATAAGCATCAGCCCATTTGTGGCAGAGATTCATAAGTATTTGCAAGCCCAAAAGCTCCCGCATCAATTGCATGATATGGGAACTTTGGTAGAAGGGAAAACGAGTGAGCTTTTAACACTGGCGAGGAAACTCCATGAGATTCCCTTCCGCAAAGGTGTGCAAAGAGTTTATACCATAATTCATCTTGACGACCGCCGAGATAAAAAGGTTTCTTTAGGAGATAAGGTTAAATCAGTTCGCCAAAAAATGAAGAAAGGATAATCTCGAAAATTGCTATGGGGAGGGAGAAAAAAGCCTTTTTAAAAATATTGTCGTATGGCCGTATATGCCTGGAACTTCACTTTCGCGAGGGCCAGCAATATTTAATATTTGGATCTTATTATGGTTCAGCCATTCTCTTACCAAAGTTACATTTGCTTCTTGGGCGAGGTCGACTACTAAATAAGGTTTACGATGCTTCTGCGCCAATTTAATAGTCAAGGCGGTCCCGCCCATGGGTGCAGACCAGGTGATAATTAGAGTTCCATCCGCATCCTGAACATTTAACTCCGTGCGCAAAGGATAGGCCGAGGAAGAGGCTTCCTCAAGAGGGTAGCGTAAGGGGATGATGCCATCCTCTGCCCGCCTTCCTTGCGGACACCATCCACCACAGGGGATTCCCAATTCCAGAGCTACGTCGAGAGCCGCCCTATCCACTCCTGTTTGGCCGCCAGAAATAATTTTCTTAATTTTCAAATGGCGCGGCGAAAGTTTCATCGCATATTTAAAGGAAGGCCAAGGATTCCCCACCAAGGAATAGCCACAAATAGAATAACCAAAAAAGTAAGAACGAACAATCCTAAACCAACTTTAAAGACATCGTAACTACTGATCAATCCCGTTTCGTAGGCTAAGAGATTGGTTGCTGTTTGCACTGGGTATAGAATGACCGCATCTACGACAATCCCGACGATTAGACCAAAAACTAATGGGTTCATTTGTAAAGAAGACGCTAAAGTGGTCGTAACTGGAATAAGTAAAGCAATGCACGCCGACATATTCGCTATGCCCAAATGCACAATAGTGACCATCAAAATGAGCATAAAAATGACGAGCGCAGGGGTTTCCTGAAATTTAATTATATAAGTGGAGAGAGCCTGGGCGAACCAATTAGCCGCCCCAGTATTAATAAGGGCTTGGGCTAAAGATAGAGATGCTCCGAGAACAAAAAAAGTTGACCAGGAAATGGAACCTTCAAGTTCTTTCCAACTCAAAATACCAATTTGGGGCGCAGATAAAATAGCCGCAGCAATCAAAGCCGGAATCGCGGGATGCCAGCCATGCCAGAAATCTAATATCCAGAGTAGAGAGGTAAGGGCTAAAGTGAAAAGGACGCGAATTTCCGCGGAGGAAAGAGGAGGTAATCTTTCTTCTTTGGCCACAGAAAATGACTTTTTAGAAGAAGGATTAGTAAAAAAAATCCAAAGCCCACCTAATATTAAGAGCAAGTAATAAGGCAAACTCATTAAAAAAAACCAGCGCCCCCAGGAAAAACCGCCCAATAGCGTGGCGGTAGTCATAGGCGCCAGTCCCCCGGTCATGAAGGCCGAGGAAGCAAAAGGATTTAAAAGGCCCAAAGTAAGGACGATAGATTTGACTAAGCCATCTTGGCGAGTTAAATTCATCTCTTGGAAAGTCTCCTGATATGCAGGCAGAAGAATAGCATTGCGAGTGATAGCCGAGGGGAGAATAAGGGCCAAAGGAGGTAAAGAAAGGAGACAATTTAAAAAGAGTCTTTGGCTATTTCCTTGAGCGCCGCGCAGAAAAATTTTAGCAGCTCTTTGCGCTAAGCCGCTTTTAACAATCCCTCCCGCCATGGCCATAACACCAATCAAAAAGTAAAGGATGGGGGAACGGAAGCCATGAAAAAGCTCGGACACAGAAGTCACGCTTTTGGTAGCTGCTAAAAGGACTAAAATGATAAGCGAACTAACCCCCACGGGGAGGGCTTCTGTGGCCCAGAGCATGATGGCCAAGATGACTACGGCTATAACCCTTTGCCCTGATGAGGATAGACCAGCAATGGGCGGGAGGAAAACAAAAATTAAGAATGCGGCAAAAGCAAAAATAGTCTTGTATATTTGTTTCAATATTTTATTTCCTTTCTAGGATTTATTCTTAGCATATTTTTTATTCATTCTCCAAGAATAATTACATGGATTTTTATTCTTTTATTAGAAGAAAATCTGACCGTTAAGCATTTTTAATTTTTAACTTGAGCTGGGATTGATAAATCAAAGCGTGGCTCAGGCCTGCCTCTGGCAGAAGCAAGCGGGGCTCATTAAGTTTTTATGGTCGTTCTTTCAAAACCCTATTATTTTGGAGAAGTGAAGATGGGCAAGGGAAGAAAATGCCTTGATTTGCCAAATCCTTTTATGGATAATAAATTAAAATCAATTTTATGCTTAATTTGGAGGCCAAAGTATGAATATCCCCCTAACGCCGGTCCGGTTTTTTGAATATGCGGAAAAGATATTTAAGAACAAAGAAGGTGTGGTTTGTGAAGACAAAAGGTTTACTTATGGGGAGTTTTGTCAGCGCGTGCGCCGGATGAGCAATGCCTTGCAAAAATTAGGCATTCAAAAAGGGGATCGGGTTGCTTATCTTGGCTATAATTGCCACCGCCTCTTAGAACTATTTTATGCGCCCATCATTAATGGGTCTATTTTAGAACCGTTAAATATTCGTTTAGTGGCCAAAGACTTCGCCTATATTATTAATGAATCTACACCCAGCATTTTATTTTTGGATAGAGACTTCATTCCGGTAATTCAATCTTTGCAGGGGAAAATTCCTTCGATAAAAAATTTTATTATTCTGGAGAAGGAAGCCGGATTACCTGATTGGATAACCGGGAGCTACGAAGAATTGATAGCTGGGGCCTCGGCAGATCGTGCTTATCCTTTAGGAACTTATCCTTTTGAGGAAGATGATACAGCCGAGATTTTTTATACGAGTGGCACTACTGGGAACCCTAAGGGAGTTATGCTTACGCATCGGAATCTTTATTTGCATGCCCTCTGCGCCATGGCGATGATGACCGTAAGGGAAACGGATATTCAGATCCATTTAATTCCTCTTTTTCATGTTAACGGTTGGGGAACCCCGCACTATCTTTTAGCCAAGGGGGGCAAGCACGTGATGATCAAAAAGTTTGATCCGGTAAAAACGCTGGAGATAATAGAAAAGGAAAAGGTTACGCGCGCCTTTGTTATCCCTACCATGGTGAATGCCCTGCTGGCCGTCCCTCATTTTAAATCTTTTAATTTATCGAGTATGAAAGAAATTTTAATCGGCGGAGCTCCACCCCCTAAAGGCATGCCCGCTCGTGTAGAAGAAGCTTTTGGGTGTATTGCTCATACGGGCTTCGGCATGACGGAAACTTGTCCTTTAATAGTCCTCCCAGAATTAGCAGAAGATCTACCCCCCGAGGAGTACCGCCATCGACGGCACGATACGTGGGGTCGGCCGTTACCGGGCGTGGAATTTCGATTAGTAGATGCGGAAGGTAAAGACCTTCCTTGGGATGGCCAGAGTGTGGGGGAACTTTTAGTGCGGGGCGATATGGTCATGAAAGGATATTATAATCATCCGGAGGAGACGGCTAAGACTCTGGAGGGTGGATGGTACCATACGGGAGACCTTTGTGCCCTGGAGCCAGATGGGCAATTGATCGTTAAGGATCGCCAAAAAGATATTATCATCAGTGGCGGGGAAAATATTTCATCTTTGGAAGTGGAACAAGTCCTTTATGGCCATCCGGCAATTTTAGAATGTGCCGTTATCGGCAAAAAGGATGAGAAATGGGGTGAAGTTCCCCTGGCTTTGGTAGTTTTAAGGGAAGGCTATACCCTAACTCCTGAAGAAATTATTAAATATGCGCGCGATAATTTAGCCCACTTTAAGGCTCCACGAGAAGTTATCATTTTAAAGGAACTCCCCAAGGGTGGGACGGGTAAAATTTTGAAATCTGTTCTCCGGGAGAAGTATCAATAGCAGCTAAAATTAGCATAACGAAAATTTGCTTAGGTTTGAAAAAATGCGCAACGCTTTCATTATGCTGCGCGATGAGGAAACAATTTTGGGCAGAAGGAGAAACTTAAATTGGCTAAAACCGTTATAGATGTTTTAGAAGAAAGAGGTTTCATCGAACAAATAACCGATACAGGTTTAAAAGAAGCTGCCGCTAAAGAAACTTTAAAATGCTACGTCGGGTTTGATCCTACAGCTCGATCCCTTCATTTGGGCCATATAATACCAGTCATGGGCTTGGCTCATTTTCAGAGAATGGGTCATATTCCTATTGTGGTCATCGGCGGCGGCACAGGTATGATCGGCGATCCCAGCGGGAAGACTGTAGAACGACAATTATTATCCAAGGATGAGGTGGAGGAAAACTCCCGGCGCCTCCAAAAACAATTAGCCAGATTTTTTAGTTTTGAAGGGCCGCATGCTGCTTTGATGCTCAATAATGCGGAATGGTTACTGCCCTTGCGGTTAGTGGATTTTTTGCGGGACATCGGCAAACATTTTTCCGTTAATGCCATGATGGCCAAAGAATCTGTCCGCTGGCGTTTGGAAGAAAGAGGCCAAGGGATTTCTTTCACGGAATTTACTTACATGCTCCTGCAGGCCTATGATTTTCTCCACCTTTACACTCATTATGGTTGTTCCGTGCAAGCTGGCGGACGAGACCAATGGGGAAACATAACCGCCGGCATCGACCTTATTCGCCGCATCAAAGGCGGAAGCGCCCATGGCCTTACTTTCCCACTTTTGACTACAGCTTCAGGTGTGAAGATCGGCAAGACTGAAGGCGCCGAAGGGAATGACATGATTTGGCTCGATGCGGAATTGACGTCTCCTTACCGGATGTATCAATACTGGATCAATACAGACGATCGTGATGTAATCAAGTTTTTAAAACTCTTTACTTTCCTCGATCTCTCCAGAATAGCTGAATTAGAGGTTTCCTTAAAGAAAAATCCTGAGCAACGGGAGGCCCAAAGGGTTTTAGCTTTTGAATTCACTAAATTAGCCCATGGAGAAGAGGCCGCGCGGGCGGCTCGGGAAGCTTCCGAAATACTTTTTGGGGGCGAGGTGCAGAGGCTATCTCCAGAAGTTTTGGCGGCCCTATTAAAAGAAATTCCAGCCACCAAGGTTTCTAAGGAGCGATTAGGCCCGGGAATTCCATTGGTAGATATTCTTTTAGAAACGAAGATTGCTAAATCAAAGAGAGCAGCACGAGATTTAGTTAGCCAGGGTGGCGCTTACGTGAATAACCAAGCCTGGAGGGAAGGGGAAGCTAAAATCTCCTTGGAGCATAGTCTATCGGGAAAGGCTATTCTTTTACGCAGCGGTAAGAAAAATTATCATTTGTTGATAATTGAAGAATAAGAGATATCTCTGAAAAAATCTCTCGGGAGGCCATTCCGTCATTCTTTTGCAAGCGGGAAGGCAGTATTTTCAAGGCATTTCTGGACTGCCGCTTTCGCGGGAGTGACAAAATAGTCGGTATTTCAGAGATCTTTAAAAATTTTGTTGACAAATGGATATAGGTGTGAAAATAAAGGGGAAGAAGGGAAATCTTTGAGAAATCTTTATAGAAAATAAATTAGAAAAGGAGGGAAAGGATGTTTAATAATTTTAAAGAAAATAAAAAGAAAAATTTTCGTTTTATTTTTTTGACCTTTATCTTAATTTTTCCTTTCCTGATTACCTCCTGCGCTATGCTTGGTATAGGGGAGAAGACAGAAGAAGCAGCCCCAGCCAAAGAAGAAATTACTCCGCCACCTAAGGCCGAACCTTTACCTCCTAAACCAGAGGTTTCTCCGGCTCCCCCTCCGCCGCCTCCGGCAGTAGCGCCTCCACCACCGCCTGTAAAAGAGGCTCAGCCGCCCGTTCCTCCTCCGCCCCCACCTCCAGAACCAAAGAAAGAAGAAGTGAAACCGGCTCCCGCTCCAACAGCCGTGTATGTAATTACTTTAAAAAATACTAATGTCCGCTCTGAACCTGATTTAAAATCGAAGATCATGACCACTTTAAAAAAGGGGACAAAAGTGGAAAAAATTGGCCAAACCGGAGATTGGGTTCATGTTAAGCTTCCTTCTGGAAAAACAGGTTGGATATTCCATGAATTGGTAAAAGAAGTAGAATGAATTAAAAAAAATCGCATATGTATGGTAGGAAAGGCCATCATTGGCACGAGTGGCTGGAATTACAAACATTGGGGAGAAGGGGTATTCTATCCACCAAGAATGAAGCAAGCGGATTGGCTTTCCTACTATGCTAACTTTTTTGAATCGGTTGAAATAAATAACACTTTTTACCGTCTGCCTTCCCCAGAAGTATTTGCGAGTTGGTATAAGGAAACGCCGGCCCAATTTGTCTTTTCGGTTAAGGCCAATCGTTTCCTTACGCACCTAAAAAAATTGGCCAACCCAGAGAAGTATTTGGATAAATTCCTGAGAAATATTTCAGGATTGAAGGAAAAAGTTAAAGTGGTGCTTTTCCAACTTCCCCCCTTTTGGAAATTTCATCGAGAACGTTTGGAAACATTTTTGGGATACTTGAATAAAAAAAATGATAATTTTAATCTGCGCTTCGCTTTAGAAATACGCCATAAATCTTGGCACTGTACTGAGTGTTGGAAAATATTAGAAAAATATAATGTTTCGTTGGTCTTTGCGGATTGGCCTGGTTTAGATATCGATCGTCCAGCAACTGCTGATTTTATTTTTGTGCGGCGCCATGGCTATCAAAGTCTTTACGCGACAAGTTATCCAGATGATTATCTCAAAAATTTCGCCAGCAAAATAAAAAAATGGCTTTCGAGGGGGCAGGATGTATATGTTTACTTTAATAACGATGCCTCTGGTTATGCAATTCAGAATGCCTTAAGCCTTAAAAGTTACCTTAGTAATTAGAATAAATTAGGGAAGAAAGGAGCTTCCGCAAATGGATAAAGTTATCATTACGGTGGCCGTTACTGGCTCGATGCCGACCCGGGAGCAGCATCCCCGTTTACCCATAACTCCGGCAGAAATCGCTGATGCCGCCTACGAATGTTTTAATGAAGGGGCAGCCATCGTTCATATCCACGTGCGTGATCCCAAAACAGGGAAACGCTCGATGGCTTTGGAACATTATACAGAAGTTGTGGAGCGTCTAAGAGCTAAATGTCCCATGATTATAAATTTGAGTACAGGGCCTGGGGGACAACTTACCATTGGGCCAGATAATCAGCCGATTATGGAGAGTTCTTATATGGCCAGTCCCGAAAAAAGGGTGGAGCATGTAGTAACCCTAAAACCGGAAATGTGCTCCTTAGATGTAGGCAGCGCTAACGCTCCCTTTGGGGTATTCGTAAATGCGGAATCGGTAATCGATAAGATGGCCGAATTGATAAAACAGGCCGGGGTTAAACCCGAAATAGAAATTTTCGATGTGGGAAATATTCAAATTGCCAACCGCCTGATAAAGTTAGGATTGGTGGAGAGGAATGCTCATTTTCAGCTCTGCCTGGGCACGAGGATGGGTGTTCCGGCTACTCCCAAACAGGCCATCCATTTAGCGGAAAGCTTACCGCCGGGGGTTACTTGGTCTATTTTTGGAGTGGGAGCATCCCAGATTCCTATGGTGGCCATGGGAGTGCTTTTGGGCGGACACGTACGCGTTGGGTTTGAGGATAATCTATATATTAAGAAAGGAGTATTGGCGGAAAGTAATGCTGAGTTAGTTAAGCGGGCCGTGGCCATAATTAAGGATTTAAATAAAGAGGTTGCTTCTGTAGAAGAGGCGCGAGAAATTCTATCTTTAAAATAAAAAAGAAGTTTGTTTAATAAGGAAATGGAGAGAAGATGGAAAACAATTTGGATTTAATTATAAAGGGTGATTTGGTTTTGGAAAATGGTCTAGCCAGGAATTGCTTAGTAGGAATAAAAAACGGCCTTATTGTGGGCCTTTATTCCGCAAGAGAGAAGATCGAAGTGCGGGAGTTTTTAGATTTTAAAGGACTTCTGATTTTTCCAGGAGTTATTGATGCGCATGTCCATTCTTATAGCATTCCAGGGATAGAAGGGTTTAAGTATTCCACCAAAGCCGCAGCCGCGGGAGGAGTAACCACTATAATCGAGATGCCTTATGACGCTGGGAATCCCATAACTAACCCAGGAGCATTTCAGAGAAAAGTCAAGTTAATAGAGGAGGAGGCCTTTGTTGATGTCGCTTTATTAGCCACCCTAAAAAAAGATGGATCTAAAGAAATGATCAACCCCCTTTTAGAATTAGGAGCCTGCGGGTTCAAATTATCATTATTTGAAACTGATCCAGAACGCTTTCCCCATATTCCTGATGGGGTCCTTTGGGAAATCTTGCCGATTTTAGCAGAAGCAGGTATCACCGTAGGTTTTCATGCTGAAGATGACGAATTAATCTTCTCGCTCATCGACAAATTTCAAAAATCGGGAGACGTTTCGCCGCCAGCCCATTGTGCTACTCGTCCGCCAGCAAGTGAAACAATAGCTGTATTGAAATTATTAGAATTAGCCTTTTGGATTAAATTCCCTTTGCATATTTACCACGTGAGTGCACCCAGATCTGGTAAATTGATCCAATTCTTTCGGCAGCAGGGAGTAGACGTAACCTGGGAGACTTGTCCTCATTATTTGCTTTTAAATGTAGCCGATATGTCGACGCTCAGAGGTAAAGGAAAGATAAATCCGCCCCTTAGAGATAAGCAAGCCGTAGCGGAAATGTGGGAATTATTAAAA
>CAZAGD010000070.1:0-15257 GCA_964484485.1 uncultured Syntrophaceae bacterium | reverse complement strand
TCCGCTAACCTCCGCGCCGCCAAACACCTCGTAATCGCACTCGTCAACGTCGTCTTCCCATGATCAATATGCCCTATCGTCCCCACATTCACATGCGGCTTCGTCCGCTCAAACTTCCGCTTCGCCATGTGTCCTCCTTATTTAATTCTTTCCTCGCCTTGCTGTCTAATTATTTTAGTTTTGGCGAGATTGAGCTATAGTCTCGGCAGCTATAGCCTCCGGCACTCGTTCATAATGGGAAAAGCTCATCGTATAGGTGGCCCGCCCTTGGGTCTGCGAGCGCAGTTTCGTGGCGTAACCAAACATCTCGGCCAAAGGAACTCGGGCTTCAATCCTTTGCGTACCCTTCCTCATCTCCAAGTTTATAATCTTCCCCCGGCGGGCAATAAGATCTCCACTAACATCGCCTATATACTCCTGGGGCAGTAATACTTCCACAGCCATTATCGGCTCTAAAAGGACAGGATGAGCTTTTTTGGCTCCTTCTTTAAACCCTAAAGAACCCGCAATCTTAAAAGCTAACTCTGATGAATCAACTTCGTGGTATGATCCATCCAGAAGGGTCACTTTTACATCTACCACCGGATAACCAGCCAGGACTCCGTTTTCAATAGCTTCCCGTACTCCTTTTTCTACAGCGGGAATATATTCCCGGGGAATTACTCCCCCCTTGATGGCATTGACAAATTGGATTTTCCCGCCGGCCGGGAGTGGTTCTAATTCCAAGACTACATGGCCATACTGTCCTTTTCCGCCAGATTGTTTGATAAATTTACCCTCCGCCCGCGCTGGGCGCGTAATCGTCTCCCGAAAAGCTACCATAGGTTTCCCCACTTGCACGGCCACCCCAAATTCGCGCCCTAAGCGATCCACAATAATCTCTAAATGTAACTCTCCCATGCCCGAAATAATCCTTTGCCCGGTTTCGGCATCAAGATAATGACGAAAAGAAGGATCCTCGATAGCCAGCTTTTGTAAAGCCTGGTCAAGTTTTTCCTGATCAGCGTTGGCTTGGGGTTCAATGGCCATGGAGATAACCGGTTCGGGAAATTCCATAGCTTCCAAAACAATCGGTTCATCTTCGGCGCATAGGGTATCTCCCGTAATCGTTCCTTTTAATCCTACAGCCGCCACGATGTCACCCGCCGTAGCTTTTTTAATCTCCTCCCTTTTATTGGCATGCATCTTCAAAAGCCGGCCAATACGCTCCCGCCGATTTTGGTTACTGTTGAACACAGTGGAACCTGAAGTTAAGGTCCCCGAATAGAGACGTAAGAAAGTAAGTTGGCCTACATAGGGGTCGGACATGATCTTGAAAGCCAAGGCGGTCAAAGGAGACCCGTTCCAGGGGGATCTTTCTTCTTCCTGGCCATTTTCTGGATTAATTCCCCGAATTGGCGGAATGTCTAAGGGCGAAGGCAAATAATCAACTACGGCATCTAAAAGTTGTTGAATACCTTTATTCCGGAAAGCTGACCCGCATAAGAGGGGGACTATTTGCGCAGTTATAGTCCCTTGGCGGATTATTTTCTGGATTTCCAGGAGGCTCGGCCTAATTCCTTGGAGGTACTTCTCCATCAAATTATCATCAAGATCGGCCAGATTTTCGAGCATCAGTTCCCGATACTCTCGGGCTAAATCCTCCAAATCTGGCGGTATATCCAAAATGCGGAAATTGGCTCCCAAGGATTGATCCTCATAGGTGATTGCCCTCATCTGCAAGAGATCAATCACCCCCCGAAAATTTTCCTCTTTTCCCCAAGGAATCTGCAACGGAATTACCTTGGCTCCCAATCGCTCCCTAATCATGCTCATTACTTGGAAGAAATCTGCACCCGTCCGATCCATCTTATTGATAAAGGCCAAACGGGGGACTCGATATTTATCCGCTTGTCGCCACACCGTCTCACTTTGCGGTTCTACGCCGCCCACGGCGCAAAATATAGCTATCGCTCCGTCCAACACCCGCAGACTTCTTTCAACTTCTATGGTGAAGTCCACGTGGCCGGGCGTATCGATAATATTGATCCTATGACCCTTCCAAAAACAAGTGGTCGCCGCGGAAGTAATAGTTATTCCTCTTTCTTGTTCCTGTTCCATCCAATCCATCACGGCCGTTCCTTCATCCACCTCGCCCATTTTATAAGAAGCGCCGGTGTAATAGAGGATACGTTCCGTGGTGGTCGTTTTCCCCGCATCAATGTGGGCCATCAGACCGATATTGCGAGTTTTCTCTAAAAAATCGTGATTTCCCAAATCTTCAATCCTTAATTAACTTTGCTAAAATTTTGCGGCGGGCCTAAATGCCGCTTCCAAAATTGGCCGTGAAATAGGCCTCCTTTTTACCACCGATAATGGGCAAAAGCCTTGTTGGCTTCGGCCATTTTGTGCACATCATCTTTCTTCTTAATGGCCCCCCCCCGATTATTAGCCGCATCAATCAGCTCCGCAGCCAATTTCTCTTCCATGCTCTTTTCCGCTCGTTCTTTAGCATAGGTTATCAGCCACCGGATAGCCAAGGCCGTCCTTCGCTCGGGTCTCACTTCGGTAGGGACTTGATACGTAGCTCCGCCCACGCGGCGCGACCTAACTTCCAACACCGGTTTTACGTTATTGATCGATTTTTCGAAAACTTTCAAAGGATCTTCGTTAGTCCGTTCTTTGATGATCTCTAAAGCCCGGTAAAGAATACGTTCGGCGACGCTTTTTTTGCCGCGGCGCATGATACAATTAATAAACTTAGCCACTAAAACATTTTTGTATTTTGGGTCGGGAAGAATTTCCCTTCTAACTATCACACGTCTTCTGGGCATATTTCCTCACTTAGGCTTTTTGGCCCCATATTTCGAGCGACTTTTTTTCCTATTCTGGACTCCCGCTGAATCCAGGGTTCCTCTAATAATATGGTAGCGCACTCCCGGAAGATCTTTCACTCTTCCTCCGCGTACTAAAACCACCGAGTGCTCCTGAAGATTATGACCCACTCCAGGAATATAAGTGGTTATTTCATAACCATTAGTTAGACGTACCCGGGCTACTTTCCGCAGAGCTGAATTGGGTTTCTTAGGTGTAGAAGTATAAACCCTAATACATACCCCGCGGCGTTGAGGGCAACTAGTTAGGGCCGGGGCGGAAGTTTTCTTCCTTACTTTTTGCCGGCCAATACGTACAAGCTGATTGATCGTGGGCATTAATCCTCCTTAAATGCACACAAAAAATATATTTTACTGAATTTTTTCCTTAAAGTCAATTATTGTTTTGCTCTAATATTTCTTTTTCTTCTTCTTCGCCTTCTACTCTAATACCCACCTGCCGATAAAGACTAAAACCAGTTCCCGCCGGAATTAATCTGCCCAGGATTACATTCTCTTTCAAACCTCTTAAATAGTCTGTTTTTCCGCTAATGGCTGCTTGGGTTAACACTTTCGTCGTCTCTTGGAAAGAAGCAGCCGAAATAAAACTTTCCGTACTCAAGGAAGCTTTGGTCACGCCCAAGAGCAAAGGCTCCGCCACAGCTGGCCGTTTTCCCTCAGCTTTTAATCTTTCATTCTCTTCTTCAAAAATATAGCGTTCCACGTGTTCGCCAACCAAGAAATTTGAGTCGCCCACCTCTTTTATAACCACCCGTTTCAACATTTGGCGCACGATCACTTCTATATGTTTATCATTAATTTTCACTCCCTGAAGCCGATAAACTTCTTGCACTTCGTCGACCAAGTAACGAGCTAAATCTTCTAAGCCCAAGATAGAGAGAATGTCATGAGGATTGATCGAGCCCTCCATCAATGGCTCTCCGGCTTTTATCTTTTCTCCTTCATGGACGCTAATATGCTTCCCCTTGGGGATAGAATATTCTTTAGGCTCACCTACTTCGGGAGTAATGATTACTTTCCGTTTCCCCTTGGTATCTTTGCCAAAGGAAACTACACCACTAATCTCGCTGATCGTGGCATATTCTTTCGGCTTGCGCGCTTCAAAAAGTTCCGCCACTCTGGGTAAGCCCCCGGTAATATCTTTAGTTTTCGTGGTTTCACGCGGAATCTTAGCTATGACATCCCCTTGGTGTACATAATCACCTTCGGTCACTACAATATGCGCCCCTACGGGGAGAAGATAGCGCGCCATGCTCTCCGTACCCGGGATTTTCAAAGTGCGGCCCTTTTCGTCTTTGATGGAAATCCGCGGCCGGGCCTCTGGATCTTTGGACTCACAGATGACTTTGGTAGAGAATCCCGTAACTTCATCGAGTTGCTCCTGCATGGTGACCCCTTCGATTATATCCCCAAACTTCACTCGCCCCGATACTTCGGTCAAAATAGGCAAAGTGTAAGGATCCCACTCGGCAATTAAGTCTCCTCCTTTAACCGATTGCCCGTCCTCTACTTTCAATTTGGCCCCGTAAATGATAGGATAACGCTCGCGTTCACGGCCAGTTTCATCGACAATGGCCACTTCGCCGTTGCGGTTCATGACTACCAGATCCCCTTCTTTACTCCGCACCGTAACCAAGTTTACAAATTTAATCCGCCCATCATTGCGGGGCTGCAAAGTGGTTTGCTCGGCGCGCCGACTTGCTGTGCCTCCAATATGGAAGGTACGCATCGTTAACTGCGTGCCCGGTTCGCCAATGGACTGGGCAGCTATTATCCCTACGGCCTCCCCAATATTAACCATTTGGCCTTGAGCCAAGTCGCGTCCATAACACTTTACGCAAACTCCTCTCTTTGACCGGCATGTAAGGACTGAACGAATTTTTACTCTCTCCAACCCAGCATTCTCAATCTTCTCTACCAGTTTTTCATCAATCTCCTCATTGGCCTTCACGATTACTTCACCCGTGAAGGGATCCACAATATCATCCAAGGCAACTCGGCCTAAGATACGCTCCCCCAAAGGTTGGATAATTTCGCCGCCTTCAATCAAAGGAGTTACATAAATTCCTTCCAGAGTGCCGCAATCCTCTTCCGTAACGACCACGTCTTGAGCAACATCGACTAAGCGGCGGGTTAAATATCCAGAATTGGCCGTCTTCAGAGCTGTATCCGCTAAACCCTTGCGCGCTCCATGGGTAGAAATAAAGTATTGCAAAACAGTTAAGCCTTCTCGGAAATTAGCGGTAATCGGCGTCTCGATTATCTCCCCAGAAGGTTTGGCCATTAATCCGCGCATACCGGCCAATTGCCTAATCTGCTGGGCACTACCGCGAGCCCCTGAATCGGCCATCATGAAAATCGGGTTAAAAGAAGGAAGCCTTTTTTTCTTTCCCGAAGGATCCGTTACGGTAATTGTGCCCAATTCTTCCAGAATCTCAAAACCAATATTCTCCGTAACTTGGGCCCAAATATCTACTACTTTGTTATACCGTTCGCCATCAGTAATTAATCCTTCTTTATATTGGTTTTCAATTTCCATTACTTCTTTGTTCGCTCTTTCTAAGAGTTCCGCCTTGCGCGCGGGGATAACCATGTCGTCGATGCAGATAGAAATGCCAGCTTTCGTGGCGTAATGGAAACCCCAGTCCTTTAATTGGTCAGCTAAGATGACGGTCTTTTTAGTACCGGCTAACCGATAGACTTGCTCGATAAGGGTGGCTAATTCTTTCTTGTTTAAAACTTTATTCACGTAAGCAAAAGGAACTTCCGGTGGCAATATCTCTTTTAATAAAACTCTGCCCACCGTGGTCTCGACCCGCTCCTCTCGACCGTTCTCTTTTAGGCGAACTTTGATCGCCGCATGAATATCAACTTCTCCAGCATCGTAGGCCATGCGCACTTCTTCTGGGTTAGCAAAGACTCTTCCTTCTCCTTGAACCCCGGGCTTTTCTCTGGTTATGTAATAGAGGCCCAAAACTATATCCTGCGTAGGCACTATTATGGGTTTGCCGTGCGCTGGCGAAAGGATGTTATTGGTCGACATCATGAGTACCCGCGCTTCAATCTGGGCTTCAATGGACAGGGGAATATGTACGGCCATCTGGTCGCCATCAAAATCGGCATTATAAGCAGCGCAGACTAAGGGGTGTAATTGGATAGCCTTGCCCTCAATAAGCACAGGTTCAAAAGCCTGAATACCTAGGCGGTGGAGTGTGGGGGCGCGGTTCAATAAAACGGGATATTCCCGCACAATCTCACTCAGAGTTTCCCATACTTCATCCTTTTCCTGTTCCACCATCTTTTTGGCACTTTTAATGGTCGTGACATAGCCTTTCTGTTCCAAGCGATTGTAGATAAAAGGCTTAAAAAGTTCCAAAGCCATTTTCTTAGGAAGTCCGCATTGATGAAGACGCAGGTCTGGACCAACTACGATTACTGATCTTCCTGAATAATCCACTCGTTTACCCAATAAGTTTTGTCTAAACCTTCCCTGTTTACCTTTGAGCATATCGGACAAAGACTTTAGCGGCCGACCATTAGAACCTAAAATGGCTCGCCCCCCGCGTCCGTTATCGAATAAAGCATCCACTGCTTCTTGGAGCATACGTTTTTCATTCCGAATAATTATCTCGGGCGCATTTAGTTCTTGCAAACGCTTTAAACGATTATTGCGGTTAATTACTCGGCGATAAAGGTCATTCAAGTCAGAAGTAGCAAAGCGCCCTCCGTCTAAAGGCACCAAAGGCCGCAAATCAGGAGGAATCACGGGGATGACTTCCAAAATCATCCATTCCGGCTTGTTTCCTGAGTCCTTAAAAGAATCCACTATTTTTAGGCGCTTAGCTATTTTCTTTTTCTTAATCTCGGAAGAGGCCTCCCGCATTTCCTGCCGCAGTTGTTCAGACAAGGCCTGCACATCGACTTTGCGCAAAAGTTCCCGAATAGCCTCGGCGCCCATACCGGCCACAAATGAATCAGCCCCATATTCAGCCACCGCTTTGCGATAAGCCTCCTCGGAAAGCAGCTCCTTTTCTCGCAAGGGAGTTTTCTTTGGATCAATAACTACATAAGATTCGAAATAGAGAACCTTTTCTAATTCCCGTAGAGTCATGTCTAAGAGACTGCCGATCCGACTCGGCAAACTCTTCAAAAACCAGATGTGCGCCACCGGGGCAGCTAATTCAATGTGTCCTAAGCGTTCCCGGCGCACTTTAGATTGAATTACTTCTACGCCGCATTTCTCGCAGACCACTCCCCGATGTTTCATCCTTTTATATTTACCGCAGTTACATTCATAGTCTTTAGTAGGGCCGAATATTTTAGCGCAAAACAGACCATCCCGTTCGGGCTTAAAGGTCCGGTAATTAATCGTCTCTGGTTTTTTTACTTCTCCGTATGACCAAGCGCGTATTTTTTCTGGTGAAGCCAAAGAAATACGCACTGCATTAAAGGCCATTGGCTGCTTAGGTTTTTCAAAAAAACTAAAAAGATCTTCCAAGGTCGGCCTCCTTTTTAAGCTTCTTCTTTTTCCAGAAGCTCAATGTCCAAGCAAAGGCTTTGTAATTCCTTTACCAGGACGTTAAATGATTCGGGCACTCCTGCTTCTAAGTTGTGGCCACCTTTAACAATAGTTTCATACATCCGGGTGCGTCCCAGCACGTCGTCCGATTTGACCGTCAAGAATTCCTGTAAACCATAAGCCGCCCCGTAAGCTTCCATAGCCCAAACTTCCATTTCTCCCAAGCGCTGTCCCCCAAATTGCGCTTTGCCCCCCAGCGGCTGCTGGGTAATCAATGAATAAGGGCCAACTGAACGGGCATGAATCTTATCATCAACTAAATGATGGAGCTTCATCATGTAGATAATGCCAACGGTAATTTTTTGATCGAAGGGTTCGCCAGTCCGCCCATCATAAAGAGTGACTTGTCCGCTCACCGGTAGTCCAGCTTGCTGCAAGGCATCTTTTATTTCTTCTTCACTCGCCCCATCAAAAGCTGGGGAGGCGACGAACAAGCCTTTGGCTAAAGTCTGGGCATACTCCTGTACTTCCTCATCCTCCAAGCTGTCGATCAAAGCGGCAAAGGACTCTGAATTATAGATTTTTTTAATCTTCTCCCGCAGAGCTTTAGGACTATATTCTTTCTCGATAAGACGGCTAATCTGTTCACCCAATCCTTTAGCTGCCCATCCCAAATGTGTTTCCAAAATTTGGCCCACGTTCATGCGCGAAGGAACTCCTAAGGGGTTTAGCACGATGTCCACAGGAGTACCATCTCCTAAGTAAGGCATGTCTTCTTCCGGAAGAATTCGGGAGATGACTCCTTTATTTCCATGGCGACCTGCCATTTTGTCCCCTACCGATAACTTCCGTTTGATAGCTACGTCCACTTTCACCATTTTAATAACTCCAGGAGGCAGTTCATCCGCCTTCTTCAAGCGGGCGATTCTTTTTTCGAAAGCTCCTTTGATCATCTGGATTCTCTTATCCAGCTCTTCCCAGATTTTTTGGGCTTCAGCTTTCTTTTTAGGATTCTGGATAACCAGATCGCGGAGGCGGGCATCTGGAATCTCTGCTAAAATCTCTTTAGTCAATTTAGTATTCTTAGGTATTAAAGTTTTACCCGTCCTTTCGTCGGCTAACCTATTGGCCGTAACTTCATGCAGATAAATTTTCCGAATTTTTTGGGCAGCAATCTGCTGCACAATCTGGATTTCGTCCTCCTGGTCCCGATGCAGGCGGGCAATCTCTTCTTCTTCAATAGCTTTGGCGCGGGCGTCTTTCTCCACTCCCCGGCGGCTGAAAACTTTGGCCCCGATGACCGTTCCTTCCACTCCGGGAGGAACTCTCAAAGATGTATCCTTAACTGCGCCAGCTTTTTCCCCAAAAATGGCGCGCAGAAGCTTCTCCTCCGGTGAAGGTTGAGTTTCTCCTTTAGGAGTTATTTTGCCCACCAGTATATCGCCCGGCTTAACTTCCGCGCCAATGCGGATTATGCCACTTTCATCCAAGTTCTTTAAGGATTCCTCTCCTAAATTAGGAATGTCTCGCGTAATTTCTTCGCGGCCCAGTTTGGTATCCCGGGCAATGACTTCAAACTCCTCAATATGAATAGAGGTAAAACTATCGTCCTTGACTACGCGCTCGCTGATTAAAATCGAATCTTCGAAGTTATAGCCTCCCCAAGGCATGAAGGCCACTAAAACATTTCGCCCCAAAGCTAACTCCCCATTTTGAGTGGCTGGCCCATCCGCAATAACCTGTCCTTTTTTCACGCGTTGCCCTTCGCGCACGATCGGTTTTTGGTTTATGCAGGTATTCTGGTTAGAACGCTGATATTTAATCAAGTTATATATATCCACCTCGGAATAACGTCCATCTTGAGCAGGATTATCGGCCCGCACAATTATGCGCAAAGAATCTACTTTTTCCACTACCCCATCTCTTTCCGCGACGACGGTTACACCCGAATCCCGAGCTACTACTCCTTCCATTCCCGTCCCCACCAAAGGCGCCTCGGCCCGCAATAAGGGTACGGCCTGACGCTGCATATTCGATCCCATCAAAGCCCGGTTCGCGTCATCATTTTCCAGGAAGGGGATAAGCGAGGCAGCTACACTTACTAATTGATTAGGCGAAACATCCATCAAATTTACTTCTTCCGGACGCACCAAAGTCGCTTCTCCGGCAATGCGGGCTTGGACCATTTCCGCCGTAAACCTGCCTTTGGCATCTACGGGGGCATTTGCTTGGGCAATAACTTTAGTTTCATCTTCTTGTAAAGCGGAGAGGTATTCAATCTCTTTGGTAACTTGACCATTGAGGACTCGGCGATAAGGGGTCACAATAAAACCAAAGGAATCTATTTTGGCATAAGTACTCAAAGAGGCAATCAAACCAATGTTCGGGCCTTCGGGAGTCTCGATAGGACAAATTCGGCCGTAGTGCGTGGGATGAACATCCCGCACCTCAAAACCAGCCCGTTCCCGAGTTAGACCTCCGGGACCGAGAGCGGAAAGTCTTCTCTTATGAGTAATTTCGGAAAGGGGGTTAGTTTGATCCATAAATTGGGAAAGCTGGGAAGAACCGAAGAATTCTTTAACGACCGCCGAAACTGGTTTAGGATTCACTAAATCGTGGGGCATGAGCGTCTCTACGTCTTGCAGACTCATCCGCTCTTTGATAGCTCTTTCCATCCGCACTAAGCCTATCCGATATTGATTCTCTACTAACTCTCCTACACACCTCACTCGGCGATTGCCCAGGTGATCAATATCATCTACTTCCCCTTGGCCATCTTTTAAGGCTATCAAATATCTAACGGCTTCCAGAATGTCTTCTTTGCGCAGAATCCGACAATCTAAAGGAACATTTAACTTTAAACGATGGTTGATCTTCAGCCGCCCAACGCGGGATAAGTCATACCGGTCTGGATTAAAGAAGAGATTTTCAAAAAAGGTCTTGGCTGTTTCCAAAGTGGGCGGTTCACTTGGCCGCAATCGGCGATATATTTCCAGAATCGCGTTGTAAACTTGGTTAGGCGTTTTATCTTCCGGATGCTGCTTCCGGTATTCCTCAATCGGGCGAGTCTCCACGTCTTCAATCCGGTCTGAGCTTAAAGTGTCCCGGAGCGAAGAGGAAACATTCAGTTGGTCGATGAAAAGTGTCTCAATTTCTTTAACTCCAGCTTGGCGGATTTGTTCTATTCTTTCTAAAGTCAACTCGGTATTAGCCGGGCATAACATTTCTTTTGTTTGGGGGTGATAAACTGGGCGCGCTAAGTACCGGCCCACCAAATCGTTTGCTTCCACGGGCAAAGCATTAATCTTCGCATCTAACAATTTTTTTAGGGAAGGTTTGGTTATTTTCCGGTTCTTCCGGACTAAGACCTCTCCGGTAAGGGGATGAACGATATCTTCCGTCGCCCGTTTATTTACCAGGAGCTCATAATTCATATGCTTAATGATTTTTCCGTCTTGGAAAGATATTTTTTCCGTCTCATAAAATGTCCGCAGCAATTCTTCAGGACTGTAACCCAAGGCTCTGAGTAAAATAGTCACCGGCAATTTGCGGCGGCGGTCAATGCGTACATAAACAAGCTCCTTGGTGTCAAATTCTAAATCTAACCACGATCCCCTATGGGGAATAATGCGGGCTGAATAAAGCGGTTTCCCCGTATGCGTTTTCCCTTTTTCGTGTTCGAAGATAATCCCTGGCGAGCGATGCAGCTGGCTGACAATTACCCGTTCCGTCCCATTAATAATAAAAGTTCCTTTTTCCGTCATCAGGGGAATTTCCCCAAAATAAACTTCCTGCTCCTTGATATCCCGCACGCGCGGGTTCCCCTTCCGTTCTTCTTCGTCCACCTCATAGGTGATTAGGCGCACGGTTACTTTTAGGGGGGCGGCATAAGTCATGCCCCTTTGCCGGCACTCTTCCACTTCATATTTAGGTTCTCCTAAGGAATAGGAGACAAATTCTAAGGAAGCAGTTTCGTTGAAATCACGGATGGGGAAAATACTTTTAAAGACAGCCTGTAAACCTATATCTTCCCTTTCAGCGGGCGGAACATTCTTCTGCAAAAAACTCTCATAAGATTGGCGCTGAACCTCGATGAGATTGGGAATGTCCATTACTTTTTCAATTTTGGAAAAATTTAAACGCTTCATAGGTTGGCTGCTGGTTAAAGAAACCATATTAACCCCCTTTCCTCTGACCTTTTAGGCCAGAGTGCCTCACGCCTTTTTTCTGGGGCACTTTTCTTTAAAGACTTTTTTTCTCTTCTCTTCAATTACCGGTGAAAAATTGGGAAGAAGGGTAAAAAAATAGTTATTTGATCTCAACTGTGGCGCCTACTTCTTCGAGTTTCTTCTTTATATTCTCCGCTTCTTCTTTAGAGACACCTTCCTTGACGGGTTTGGGTACGCCTTCTACTAAATCTTTGGCCTCTTTTAAACCCAGATTAGTTAATTCGCGCACTACTTTAATAACCTGAATCTTCTTTTCTCCTACCCCAGTCAAAATGACATCAAATTCAGTCTTTTCTTCCGCAACTGGGGCTGCCGGTCCTGCGCCCGCCACTGGAGCAGCAGCTACAGCCACTGGTGCAGCTGAGACTCCCCACTTTTCCTCTAAGAGTTTCGATAATTCTGCTGCTTCTAAAAGAGTCAAAGCACTTAATTCATCAACGAGTTTTTGTAAATCTGCCATTTTTTTCTCCTTCGGGATTTAAATATTTTTGATCTGGAAAGATCATAAAAATTTTATTCTTTTTGACTTTTAGCTCTGAGCAACTGGGCCAAGCGCGAGCCTGGAGAGGTGAGCAAGCGTAGCAGAGAAGCCGCCGGAGCCTGGATCAAGCTAATGATTTTGGCCCTGATTTCTTCTATGGTGGGTAAATTTACCCACGATTGAATATCCGCTGGCCCCCATAATTTCCCATCAAAGCATGCCCCCACTATCTGTAATTCAGGAAACTCTTTACTGAATTTGGTCAACAAACGGGCGGGGACTACTAAATCCACATCACTCCAGGCCACGGCCAATGGTCCTTCTAACTTTTGGGTCAATAATTCTTTGTCCGTTCCTTTTATGGCCAAACGAAAAAGATTATTCTTGATTACGCGCAATTCCACATCGGCCCGTTTAAGCTCTTGACGTATTTGCGTCATCTTTTCTACATTCAACCCGGTAAATCTAGTGAGGAAAGCAACTTTTGCTCGCCTCATGCGCTCCTGAAGTTCAGCCACTAATCTCTGTTTCTCTACCCGTTCCAAATTCTGATCTCCCTTCTTTTTTTACCCCCAGCCTTGAGCTGCCCATGCTAAAAAGCTTGCTGCTCATTAACTTTTTGCATCCAATCCCGAAACTAAAAAATGCGTCTCGGTAGGCTGGGAGTTTACCATTTACTCGCCTGCTGGCGAACCTACGGTCTTCGACGAAAAATTTTGCTTATTTGATAGCTCCTCTTAAGGCATTAGGATCAAGCTTTATCCCTGGTCCCATGGTGGTTGAGATAGCAATACTTTTCAAATACGTACCTTTACTGGATGGTGGTTTAGAACGGATAATAACGTCCATTAAAGCCAAAATATTTTCTTTTAATTTATCTGCGTCAAAGGAAAATTTGCCCACAGCAGTGTGCACAATACCTGTCTTATCCACGCGGAATTCCACTTTTCCCGCTTTTAATTCTTTGACTGCTTTGGCCACGTCAAAAGTGACCGTACCTACTTTCGGGTTAGGCATTAACCCTCGTGGTCCTAAAATCTTTCCTAATTTTCCCACCATACCCATCATATCAGGGGTAGCTATGGCCTTATCAAAGTCTGTCCAGCCGCTGCTAATCTTCTCTACTAAATCCTCGGCCCCCACATAATCCGCCCCTGCTTCTTTGGCTTCTTTCTCTTTCTCACCCTTGGCAAAAACCAAAACTTTCACAGGTTTTCCTAGGCCATGCGGCAGGACTACTGTTCCCCGTACCATCTGATCAGCGTGTTTGGGATTAACGCCCAATCTAATTGCTATATCTACACTTTCGTCAAACTTGGCTGGCTTCGTTTCTTTCAAAAGCTTAAGGCCGGTATCCAAATCATAACGCGCCGTCCGATCAATCTTTTTTATCGATTCCAGATATCTCTTTCCTCTTTTGGCCATGCTCTCACCCTTCTATTATTTCAATGCCCATGGAACGGGCTGCACCCTCGATGGTTCTAATAGCTGCCTCCAAATTAGTGGTATTCAAATCTGGCAGCTTCATTTTGGCAATTTCTTTCACTTGCGTTTTGGTTACTTGTCCAACTTTATTCCGATTGGGTTCTCCCGAACCCTTAATGATCCCGGCTGCCTTTTTCAATAGGACCGCCGCCGGGGGAGTTTTGGTAACAAATGAAAATGAACGATCGGCATAGATAGTTATTACGACGGGAATTATCGTTCCCTCTTGGTTTTTGGTTTGGGCATTGAAGGCTTTACAAAATTCCATAATGTTTACTCCGTGCTGCCCCAAAGCAGGGCCCACAGGAGGGGAGGGATTTGCTTGTCCAGCAGGGATCTGCAATTTCACTACGCTGATTACTTTTTTAGCCATTATGTTTCTTCCTTTTTAAGCTTTTTTAATTTGGGCAAAATCGAGTTCTACGGGCGTAGACCTTCCAAAAATGCTTACCAAGACTCGCACTTTCCCTTTTTCCGGATTTACAGTTTCCACCAAGCCATTAAAATTAGAAAAAGGTCCATCAATTACCCGCACCTGGTCTCCCTTTTCAAAAGTAACTCGATGTTTGGGGCGGAGTAATCCCTCGCTCATCTGGTTTTTTATTTCTTCTACTTCTTCATCAGTCAAAGCTGTAGGATTAGCCCGGTCGCCAACAAAACCGGTCACCTTAGGCGTACTCTTTACTATATGCCAAGTCTCGTCGTTTAACTCCATCTTGACCAAAATATAGCCCGGAAAGAACTTGCGCTGCGTTGCCTTTTTCTTCCCCTTTATCATTTCAATTACTTTCTCGGCCGGGACCAGTATTTCCGAAAAACAATCTTCCTTTTTAGCTAATTTGATCTTCTCTTCCAGCATCGATTTTACTTTGTTTTCAAACCCGGAATATGTATGCACCACGTACCACTTCTGGGCCATATTTGGTTTGCTCCTAATCCAAGAATATTTTTATTAATCGCGATAGGCCCAAATCAACAATTCCCAGGAAAAAAGCCATTAAGATTACGGTGATCAATACTACTGAAGTTGAAGCTAAAGTTTCTTTCCGTGATGGCCAAGTAACTTTTTTCATCTCCACGCGCACTTCTCGAAAAAATTGGCTGATTTTTTGTAATAAATTTTTAATTTTTTCCATCGTCTATTCCTGGGACAAAAAAATTCCTGTTGGCAGGCCAGGAGGGATTCGAACCCCCATCACCCGGATTTGGAGTCCGGTGCTCTAGCCGTTAGAGCTACTGGCCTGTTCCTCCAAGATTTTCCGTTAAAGAGATTAGTAAAGCACAAAAAGAGGATGACCTGATTATATCACCCAATAATTATTTGGTCTCCTTATGCGGAGTGTGGGTGCGACAGAATCGGCAATATTTTTTTAATTCTAATTTATCTGGCGTCGTCCTTTTATTTTTGGTGGTCGTGTAATTTCTCCTTTTACACTGCCCACAGGCCAGAATTACTATCTCCCGCACATCTTCTCCTTCGTGAGTTTATAATTATTCCCAATATAAGTGGGTTATTCTAATATTTCGGCGATGACGCCGGCTCCCACCGTACGCCCCCCCTCCCGAATCGCAAACCGCAACTCCTTCTCCATCGCTATCGGCGTAATCAACTGCACCTCCAACGTCACATTATCCCCAGGCATCACCATCTCCACCCCAGCAGGCAACGT
>CAZAGD010000069.1:0-3472 GCA_964484485.1 uncultured Syntrophaceae bacterium | reverse complement strand
AGGAGGAGGGAAATTATGTCTCTAAAGAAACTTAAATGGGCAGCAGTTTTCAGTTTTATAATCGCCATGGCTATTCTTCTATCGGGAGGGTATGTGGCTAAAAAACATTTACCTCCTTATCCGGGGAAAGTAATATCTCCAGAAGGGCAAGTTCTTTTTACCCAAAAAGATATTTTGGCTGGGCAAGATGTTTATCAGCGCTATGGATTAATGGATCATGGAAGCATCTGGGGCCACGGATCCCAAAGGGGTCCAGAATTTTCAGCCAAGACCCTCAATTTGTTAGGAGAAACTGTTAGAAACTCTTTGGCCATCCAACAGTATGGCCAACCATATGCTCAAATTAGTCCTCTGCAAAAAGAATTAATCGATGTGCAAGTAAAGAGGGAAATTAAAGTCAATCGCTACGACGCCAGGCAAGATACGCTCACCCTTACTACCGCCCAAACTAAAGCCCTGGAGGCCATCCAGGAATATTGGGAAAAAATCTTTAAAGAAGGGGACAAGCGCTATGGGTTCCTCCCCCAAACTATCCCAACCGATGAAGAAAGAAAGCAAATTGCCCGGTTCTTTTTCTGGACAGCTTGGGTAGCTTCTACACCACGCCCAGGAGAAGAAGTAACTTATACTAATAATTGGCCGCCCGACCGGAGCGTAGGGAATGTAGCCACTCCCGAAATTTATTTTTGGTCATTAGCCGGAGTATTAGCTCTCTTAGTCCTTTTAGGTTTATTCATTTTCTTAGTTCACCATTACCGTCTCTGGTATGGCGAAATAAAAGGGGTTTCGCTGGCCGAAAAATTGATCAATATGCCTCTTACTCCCAGTCAATTGCGAGCGGCCAAATATTTTTTAGTGGTGGTCCTCCTTTTTTTATTGCAGACGAGTTTGGGTGGCCTTTTAGCCCATTATACAGTGCGACCAGCCACATTCTGGCTGCAACCCATTGCTGATTTTATCCCTTACAGCTGGGCCAAGAGTTGGCATTTACAGTTAGCTATTTTTTGGATTGCCACTACTTGGGTAGCTTCGGCTATTTATCTTGGACCAATAATCGGCGGCAAAGAGCCCCGCAGGCAAGGGCTATTGGTGCAAGTCCTTTTTATAGCCATTGTTTTAGTCGCTTTGGGTAGCCTTTTGGGCACAGCAGCCAGCATAAAAGGACTGTTGGGTGAATGGTGGTTTTGGCTTGGGCATCAGGGATGGGAATACTTGGAATTAGGCCGCCTCTGGCAAATCCTGCTTTTTATAGGGCTGATAGCATGGTTGCTCTTGGTTTATCGCACAATTTATCCTCATTTTAAATTGGGGCACCGGGATGAGTTTAATTCCCTTATTTGGTTTTATACTTTAAGCGCCATCTTAGTAGTGGCCTTTTTCGGCTTCGGTTTGTTTTATAGTCGCGGCACCCATTTGACTTTAGCTGATTATTGGAGATGGTTTGTGGTGCATATTTGGGTAGAAAGCATTTTTGAGTTTTTTGGGGTGGGCGTCATTTCTTTGCTTTTAGTGGCTATGGGATTAGCCACTGCTAAATCTGCTTTGACTGTGGCTTATTTTACAGCCATATTGGTATTTCTATCGGGAATTGTGGGCACGGCCCACCATTATTTCTGGTTCGGTGGACCTTCTTTCTGGATAGGGTGGGGGTCAGTTTTTTCTTCTATGGAACCAGTACCTCTTTTAGGTTTAGTCGTTAGAGGTCTCATGGAATATAAATCCATTAAGCAAGAAGGCCACGAATTTTCTTACCGTTGGCCGCTTTATTTTCTCGTGGCGGCATCTTTCTGGAACTTTTTAGGAGCAGGAGTGTTTGGGTTTTTAATAAACTTGCCCATCGTTAATTATTATGAACATGGCACCTATTTAACCATGAATCATGGGCATACTGCCCTTTTTGGGACTTACGGGATGCTCTCCATAGCTCTTTTACTTTTCTCTTGGAGGGGATTGGTCAATAAAAATTACTGGCAGGACAAATGGTTGAAGCTCTCTTTTTGGGGATTAAATGGAGGCCTTTTCCTCATGGCTATTGGGACATTATTTCCAGTGGGGGCCATCCAAGCCTGGACATCTTTTAAAGAAGGTTTATGGGTAGCGCGGGATGCATCCTTTTTTGAGAGAGATGTCGTGTACATCTTGGGGAATCTAAGAATTATCCCAGATTTAATAATTATTGTTTTGGGAGTGCTTCCATTAGTTTATTTCTTACTTAAGACTTATAGGCATTTAAAAGAGGACACAATAAAGGAAGGGGAATCTGTTTGGCAAAAATTGGGTATTGAATTATGAGGCTCTTTTTTAGCTCTGGAGAGAAGCGAATTTGAAGCGGAGGACTTATGGATATATGGTCAAAATTGATGAATGAACACCATCTAATTCAGCAGTTCTTAGATGTTCTAGAGGCGGCTAAAGTACAAATGGAAATGGGGAAAAAACCCAAGGTGAAATTTTTCCACCAAGCCTTGGAGTTTGCTCGCCTCTTTGCTGATAAATATCATCACTTCAAAGAGGAATATCTACTTTTTAGCCTCCTCGCTATGAAGAAAAAAGGAGAGATAGATGGGCAAATCGAAGCCCTAAGATATTCTCATGAACAGGGAAGAAATTTAATCAATCAAATAGCCAATGCCTTAAATAGTTACAAAAATGGCCAAGAGGTGGCCACCATCACCATATTAGAGAACCTGGCCTCCTATATCGCAATCTTGAAGAAACATTTGCACCAAGAAGACCATGTTTTTTTCCTCATGGTGGCCAAAGAAGTGACGGCAGCAGAGCAGCAAGAATTGGCCGAGGCCTTCCAAAGAGAAGAAGCAAAGATGGACGAAAAATTTTTAGCCAAGATGTCAGATACGCTAATAGAGATGGAAACTCTATTGGTTTAAAATCTAAAAAAGGAGGTAATCTAAAAATGTCTACTATTGACATCCTTGCCGAATTTCGGGCAGATCATCGGCAGGTAAGAGATGGGTTAATTGAATTAACCAATGCTCTTCAAGCAAAAGATATAAAGCGGGCCAGAGAAATCTTGAGGCAAATTGACAAATTAGTTGGTCCCCATTTCCGCTTTGAGGAAGAGGCTTTATATCCTGCTTTACGCGTCTTTTTGGGCGAATATGTAGATGATCTAATTAAAGAACACGATGGGGTAATTGCTACAGCCCGGGCCGCTGCGGACTTATTGCAAAAATCTGAGTTGAGCGATGCGGAAGCCAACGCCGCAGCCAAAAATGCGCGTGCTTTATTGATTCATGTATCCAATTGTGATGGTCTGAGTATTTTGGCAGAGAGACTCTCTGCTCCCGAGCTAGCCCAGTTAGGTGAGAAGTTAGTTGCTGCCCGAAAAGCCGGGGTTTCTTTATTAAATTGGGCAGAGTCTATTCGTCAGCAATCTACTTAAATAAAAAGATTTCATGACTCAGAAATTTAGCGGACTGGCTATTATATTTCACAGTGAATCTTTTGACCG
>CAZAGD010000068.1:0-15311 GCA_964484485.1 uncultured Syntrophaceae bacterium | reverse complement strand
GACGCTGGGGGCATTGATTACTTCGGGGGTGGATGTCTGGCTCAACACGCCAGAGCCGCCCATGGAGGCTTCCGGGACAAGCGGAATGAAAGCGGCCTTGAATGGAGTGCCCAGTCTCAGCGTCTTGGACGGCTGGTGGATTGAAGGCTGCATAGAAGGGCTGACCGGCTGGTCCGTTGGGGAACCTGTTTACGGAAAGGAAGGCGAGCGAGACCATTCCCTGGATGCGCATTCCCTGTATGACAAACTGGAACATACGGTGATCCCCCTTTTCTACCATGACCGCAATCGCTTCCTGGAGATGATGGCCTACTGCATTGCTATCAATGGGTCTTTTTTCAATACGCAGAGGATGGTGCAGGAGTATGTACTCAACGCCTATTTCAATCAATAAAGAGGCAGGTGTAAACGATTAAAGGAAAATTACCTTTGGAGAGAGCTATGAAAAAGGAGGATCTGAATAATAACTGGCACGCCATAGAGGCGCAGGAGGTGCTCAAACGTCTCGACGTTTCTGAGGAAGGTTTGACGAGTGATGAGGCCGCTCGCCGTCTGGAAGAGGTGGGGCCTAACTCTCTGGAGGTGGAAGAAAGCACGGGCCCGCTTCGACTCCTCCTCAGGCAGGTTCGGAACCCCTTGATTTACCTGCTGGCCGGAGCCGCGATCCTTTCTCTTTTTATAGGCCATGCCATTGACGCGGCAGTAATCACTGGCGTCATCATCCTAAACACTCTGCTTGGTTTCATCCAGGAGTGGCGAGCTGAAGGGGCGCTGGCCGCGCTTCGCCGTATGGCCTCTCCCCATGCCCGAGTTCTAAGAGATGGGAGCCCGAAGGAGATTGACGCCGCCATGGTGGTGCCCGGAGACATTTTGATCCTCGAAACCGGTGATCGGGTTGCGGCTGATGCCAGGCTCCTTTCGGCTGAGGAACTGCAGGTGGATGAATCAGCCTTTACGGGGGAGTCGGTGCCGGTAGCTAAGAACCCCGAAGTTGTGGGCCAAGATACTCCGGTGGCCGACCGGAAAAACATGGTCTATATGTCCACTAGCGTGACGGGTGGCCGGGGTCGAGCAGTGGTGATGGCCACAGGTATGCGGGCCGAGATTGGCCAGATTGCTGCTGAAGTCCGAGCTACGGGCCGTGAAGAAACGCCACTGCAAAAGCGGCTGCACAAGTTGGGTATTGTTCTTGGAGCTGTGGGTGTTACCCTAGCCGCATTCGTCTTCGGGCTGGGGTTGCTGCGTGGCTATGAAGTAATGGAAATGCTGATGTTCTCAGTGGCGGTGGCTGTCTCGGCGATTCCGGAAGGTCTCCCCGCCGTTATCAGCGTTACTTTGGCCCTAGGTGTCCGCCGCATGGCCGCCCGAAACGCCATCATCCGGCGCCTGTCTGCAGTAGAGACCCTTGGCTCCATCACCGTAATCTGCTCGGACAAAACAGGAACCATCACCAAAAACCAGATGACCGTAAAGATGATCTGGGCCGGCGGCCGGACCTACGAGCTGACTGGCGATGGATATGCACCTGAAGGTGAGCTTAAGGCTGAAGGCGGGGATAAGATAGAGGAACTTCCCGAAGACCTTAAAAAACTCCTGGAGATCGGACTTTACTGCAACAATGCTGCAGTCAAGGAAAAAGAAGGCCAGTGGGTAGTAGAGGGAAACCCGAGTGAAGGAGCGCTGTTAGTTGCCGCCATGAAGGCGGGGCTGGAGAAAACCTCAGAAAAACAGGAAAGGCTATCGGAAATTCCCTTCTCCAGCGATGCCAAGTACATGGCCACTCTTCATCCAGATAAAGAGCATGGTGGTCGTGTAGCCTACGTCAAGGGAGCTCCGGAGCGGATAATGGAGTTTTGCTCCCATGTGCTGAAAGACGGACAGTCTGTAGAATTAAATGAGGAGTTTCGTAAGGAGATAGAGAGGATAAATGAAGAGTTTGCTTCGAGGGCCCTGCGGGTGATCGCTGGAGCATACCGAGAGATTAAGAGCAAAGATAAGTTGGCAAAGGCCGATGTGGAAGGGGACCTGATATTTGCTGGGCTATGGGGAATGATTGACCCGCCGCGAGAGGAAAGCATCGAGGCGGTTAAAGATGCCAAAGGAGCGGGAATCAGACCTGTCATGATCACCGGCGATCACGCAGTAACTGCCCTAGCCATTGCTAAGGAGGTGGGGATTGCCGATAAAGGAAAGGCGGTCACGGGCCAGGAAATCGACGGTATGGAAAAGCCTGCGCTTGCCCGGGCAGCCTTGGAACAAGGCGTGTTTGCCCGTGTCACTCCTGCCCATAAACTGAAGATCTTGGAGTCCCTCAAGGAGCAAGGGCACATTGTGGCCATGACGGGTGACGGAGTGAACGACGCCCCGGCCCTCAAAGGTGCGGACATCGGCGTGGCCATGGGCATCGCGGGAACAGAAGTAGCTAAAGAGGCGGCCGATATGATCCTGACGGACGACAACTTCGCGACGATCGTGCATGCAGTGGAGGAGGGCCGCGTCATCTACGACAACCTGCGACGCGTGGTCTTCTTTCTGCTCTCCACCAATCTCGGAGAAATCCTCACCCTAATGGCGGCCTTGATCATTGGCCTAGATCTGCCCCTGACCGCGGTCATGGTACTTTGGGTTAACCTGGTTACAGATGGCGCTTGCACTGTGCCCTTGGGCGTGGAGCCTGGGCATGCCGACATCCTCAAACGACCTCCCCGGGGCCCCCAGGAGTTCATCATAGACCGCGTTGTTTTCACAAGAATGGCTCTCCTTACTTCCATAATGGCCGCAGGCACCTTGGGGATTTTCTGGTATTCCAAAGAAAGCGGCGGCTTGGATTACGCTCGGACTGTAGCTTTCACCACCCTGGCGGCTTTTCAGTGGTTTCAGGCTTTTAACGCTCGTTCCACTTTCAGCTCGATTTTTTCTGTAGGACTTTTCACCAACCGCTGGGTTCTCTTGGGAGTAGGTATTGCCATTATTCTGCAAATAGGAGCTATCCATTCGCCCATCGGACAGATGCTTTTTGGAACCATTGACCTGACTCTTGGTGACTGGATGCTGGTCTTTTTGGTGTCAAGCTCAATTTGGATCGCTGATGAGTTTTTCAAGCTGATGGGCATTTACGGAAGACTGAAAAAAAGGCGGCAAAAGGCTGGTGCAAATTATAAGGCATCTTGAATGCCGGGAGAAGGTAGCCTTTTTACTTTATAGCCATGTGCCTTAGGAAGGAGACCTTTAAACATGACGTTGTTTCTCTGGATCGGGATTTTGTTGTGTCTTTCCCAGTCGGCGATGCTGTCCGGCCTGAATCTGGCTTTTTTTTCGATTAGCAAACTGGAACTTCAAATCGAGGTGGTCAAAAACAACAAGCACGCGCGCCGTGTTCTGTCTCTGAGAAAAGATGCCAATTTTCTGCTGGTAACAATTCTTTGGGGCAACGTGGCAGTCAATGTGCTGCTGGCTTTGCTTTCAGGGTCAGTGCTGACCGGGATAATGGCTTTTCTATTCTCCACGATTGCAAGCCATTATGGCGCAAAATTCCGCCTTGCGGGAGCGGCCGGTTTAAAAAAATACTCTTATCTATCTGATTAAATAAATTATGAAATTTTTGTTTTGCTCTTTAAAGATATCTATGGTGATACTATGGCGTGGCTTCATCGATTTTTTCAAGCACGATGGTCCAATTCTGGCTGGATCGATCACCTGTTTTTTCATTATGTCCATTTTGCCCTTTTTTCTATTTGTGGTGGGGATTTTTGGGCACTTCCTGGGAGAATATCAGGCATTTTTTGATTTTTTCGCTGCCCGAGTGGCCGACTTTTTTCCTAAGGCAACTCATGAAGTAATGGCAGAGATTCAGAAGACCATAAGTTACCAGCAGGTCGGTTTCTTTTCCCTGGTACTCTATGCGTATTTTTCTTACCAGCTCTACTTCACTTTCGAGAGGGCTGTAAACCTTATTTTTGAGTCCAAGAGAAAACGGTCTTTATTGAAGTCCACACTGCTTTCCTTTTTGCTGACTTTCTCCATGATTATTCTACTTTTTGTCTTTTTCGGTTTTCGAGTCATGCTTCCTTTTTTGGAAACGCTGGCTCAATATCTCCCCTGGCTGGAAAGAGGCCTCATTACACGCTTGATCATGGGCTTTCTTCTGCCCATGGTTTTTTGGTTCTTGATCACCACAACACTTTTTATGGTGCTGCCGGAAAAGACAATAAAGCTGGATAGTGCACTAATCGGAGCCCTGATTACCAATTTCTTACTAGAGGCCGGCAAATATCTCTTCACCTATTACGCTATGTTTAAGGTTTCACAACTGGGCATGATTTATGGTTCCTTAACGGCAGTGATCCTATTCCTATTGTGGGTCTTTTTTGCGGCGAGCGTTTTTCTTATGGGAGCGGAGATGGTTCAGAACCTGGAAAGCGCCCGAAAAGAGCGGGTGCTTCCTGCGCGGAGCAATTAAGGTAGACGTCTTTGGCGGCTCTTTTGTTCCTTGGTCGACGGCCAGGGATTTGGGGCTGCGGCAGGCAACATCATCTGCCCGCATAATATCATTGCCGGCGGCGCGATGAGAGATTAGTCGGCGAAGAAGGGAGCATACTTAGAAAAACCATGGCGGTATATCTGTTCTATTGCCTACTGGTGGGCTTGGTGGCCATGGGGTTGGCCTAGTTTCATTAATACCCGGTAATACCCGGATTTTATGGGGGGAGGTTTCTCATGAGTCAATATAATCTGGAGCGTATCTTCAATCCTTGCCAAATAGCGGTGGTGGGGGCGAGCGAAAAGATCGGCAGCATCGGCAACGCGCTGATGAAAAACCTTATCGAAGGCAGATTTCCGGGAGCCCTGCTGCCCGTAAACCCGCAATACAAAACCGTCCATGGATTAGCCACGGTCCAATCGATCCGCGATCTGGAACCAGGTGTGGACCTGGCAATTATTGCCACGCCCATTCATACGGTTCCCGATATTGTGCAGGAATGTGTCGAAAAGAAGGTGGCAGGCGCCATTGTGATCTCGGCTGGCGGCAAGGAGGTTGGCGAAGAAGGGAGGGAAATAGAGGAGCGGATCCGGGCCACGGCCTATGCCGGCGGGCTGCGTATCGTGGGCCCCAATTGTCTGGGCATCATCCGGCCTGCCGGGAAACTCAATGCCAGCTTCGCTTCCGAAATGCCCGATGTTGGAGATCTGGCCTTTGTTTCCCAGAGCGGGGCCATCTGCACAGCCATTTTGGACTTGGCATTAAAGGAGCATATCGGCTTCAGCCATTTTGTCAGTATCGGCTCCATGCTGGATGTGGATTTCGGTGATCTCATCGATTATCTCGGAAACGATCCGTCGGCCAAAAGCATTCTGCTGTATATCGAAAGCCTGACGAATTTTCGTAAGTTCATGAGTGCCGCAAGAGCGGTTTCCCGAATCAAGCCTATTATCGTTTTGAAAGCGGGCCGGAGTGCGGCTGGGGCCAGGGCCGCCGCTTCCCACACCGGCGCCATGGCCGGAGAAGATGCAGTGTATGACGCCGGCTTCAAGCGCGCCGGCATTGTCCGGGTGGAAACGATTCAGGATCTTTTCGACTGCGCTGAACTGATGGCCAAGCAGCCCCGTCCCCGCGGTCCGCGTCTGGCCATCGTAACCAATGCTGGTGGGCCCGGCGTGATGGCCACGGACGCCCTAGCGAGCAAGGGTTTGGAGCCCGCTGCCCTTGACCGGGAAACCCTGGAGCGGCTTGACGCGTTCCTGCCGCCCTTCTGGAGCCGTGGCAACCCCATTGACATCCTCGGCGATGCCTCCCCAGAACGTTTCCGCAAAACGCTGGAGGTCTGTTTCGACGTAAAGAATATACATGGGGTTTGTGTAATTCTGACCCCCCAGGCCCTTACTGACCCTTTCGCCGTGGCCGAAACGCTGATAAATACGATGAAGGGGCGGCAATATCCCGTGTTTGCTTGCTGGATGGGCGGAAAAAGCATCGAAGGTGCCTTAACCCTCCTCAATAAAGCGGGAATTCCTACGTATAACACACCGGAAAGAGTAATCCGGGCCTTTTTGTACATGGTGGAATACGCCCGCAATTTAGAAGCCCTTTTGCAAATCCCCGCCAAATTGGCCCGCGACATCACTATTGATTCCGAAAAAGCAGAACGTATACTTGCCCATGCTGCCGCAGATCAGTTCATGGCCGAATCCGACGCAAGGAGTGTCCTTGCAGCTTACGGCCTGCCCGTGATCCGGACGGAAACGGCTTGCACCGAGGACGAAGCAAGTCGCCTGGGGCGGGACATGGGTTACCCGCTCGTCATGAAGCTTCTCTCACCAGACATAATCCACAAGACCGAGGCCAGAGGTGTCCGCCTGGACCTTCGTTCAGACGAGGATGTGCGCAGGGCTTTTAGTGAGATTGTGGAATCCGCCCGTAACTACAAGCCGGACGCGCAGATTAAAGGGGTGACCCTACAGCCATTTATCACAAACCCGGATTACGAAATTCTACTGGGCGCCAAAAGGGATCCCAATTTCGGTCCGGTGATTGCCTTTGGGACAGGGGGCATATTCACGGAGGTACTCCAGGATAGGGCATTGGGACTCCCGCCCATGAACCGATTGCTGGCCCGGCGCATGATGCAAGAGACCAGGGCCTGGACCCTGCTACAGGGATACAGGAACCGGCCGCCAGCAGATATAGAGCTATTGGAAGAGATGATCCTCCGGCTATCCCAGCTCTTGATAGATTTTCCTCAGATCGCCGAGCTGGACATGAATCCCCTTCTGGTCAAGGACGGGAAGCCCGTTGTAGTCGATGCGCGTATCTTTGTTTCGCCATCAGAGCGCCCCGCTCCCCTTCATTTGGTGATCAGCCCCTATCCGGCCGAGGATGAAACCCATCTCGTAACGGAAGAAGGATGCAAGATTTTTATACGCCCGGTGAAGCCGGAGGACGCCCCTCTTTTCCAGAGTTTTTTTAAGATCCTCTCCCCTTCCAGCATCTATCACCGATTCTTCAGGTACGTGAAGGAATTGACCAGCGAGATGCTGGCCCGATTTACCCAGATCGATTACGACCGGGAGATAGCGCTGGTGGCCCTGGAAGATAATCCTAAAATCGAGCGAATGCTGGGAGTGGCCAGGATCGCGAGCGACCCGGACGGTAAAAAAGGAGAATTCGCAGTGGTGGTGGGCGACCCCTGGCATGGCCAAGGGATTGGTTTAGCCTTGCTTGAAAAATGCCTGGCTATCGCTAAGAAGCGGGGATTCCGGGAGGTGCGTGGTATTGTTTCACGGGGAAACCAAAGCATGCTTGCCTTGGGGAAAAAACTGGGCTTTCAGGTTAAATCTGGCCCTGCAGACCATGATTTAGAGCTGGTCCTCCCATTGACTCTTGTTGAATAAGGTGTATTACCTGGCAAACAACAAACATAAACTCAAAGGGCGATGTTGGTTGCCACCACCATTTTTTACCGTAAACAACGCTATTAGGACGGCGATTTTTAGGCCTGGTGACCTGAGCATTCATAGGTATTATTATCAAGTCTGCTCTTGACTCATTTTCGGCGTGGCCGCCGGCTGCGTAGGCGTCACGACTCTGAGAAATGAGCTTTGGCGGAAGGAGGGTGCCGGACGGCTTTAGGCGAAGATACTCTCAGAGTGGTAACAATTTTCCGCGGCCCAAATCAATTCATTTCCCTTTGATTAATATAAATTGAGCAGTTTTTAGGCGCCGAAAATACTGGACGATCAAATGGCAAAGGATAACCTCTTTCCGCTATAGTGAATCGCGTTTTTTAGTATAATCTAAATTGGGTTGGATATATGTCTCGCTTTTAAGGAGACCCGATGATTGTTTTTGATTCCGTTTTTCATGAAATCGCGGCCCTGCTGCTTTTCGCCGCAGCCATTGGCGCCATCGCCCTCTGGCTAAGACAGCCCTTGATCGTAGGTTATATTTTGGTGGGCATATTGGCCGGGCCCTCCGTCTTAGGCCAGGTGATGGCCCGCGATCAGGTGGACCTGCTGGCCAAAATGGGAATCTCCCTTTTGCTTTTCGTGGTGGGGCTCAAGCTTGACGTGCACCTGATCCGCACCCTGGGGAAGGTGGCATTAGCTACGGGATTGGGTCAAGTCTTCTTCACCTCCCTCATTGGCTATTTTCTGGCGCTGGCCCTGGGCTTAGAGCCAGTGGCCGCCCTCTACATAGCGGTGGCCCTCACTTTCTCCAGCACCATCATAATCGTCAAACTTCTCTCCGACAAAAAGGAAATCGATACTTTGCATGGGAGGATTGCCGTTGGCTTCCTAATCGTGCAGGACATCGTGGTGGTGCTGGTGATGATTGGCCTGTCTGCGCTGGGGGTGGCGGGCGCTTCCAACCAAGTGGGGGGAACTCTACTGCTCTTGTTGGCGAAAGGGGCGGGGCTGCTGGCGGGCGTCGCCTTGCTCATGCGTTATCTCCTTCCTTCCCTTCTTCATCATTTGGCCCGCTCCTTGGAACTGATCGTGCTGTTCGCCATTGCCTGGGCTATCTTCTTGGCGGTTCTGGGAGATACCCTCGGCTTTAGCAAGGAAGTAGGGGCCTTTTTGGCGGGAATCTCCTTGGCCTCAACTCGCTACCGTGAAGCCATCGCCACCCGTCTCATCAGTCTGCGGGACTTTCTCCTGCTCTTTTTCTTTATTTCCCTGGGCTCCCACTTGGACCTAGCCCATTTAACTACCCAGATCGGACCAGCCATTGTTTTTTCTCTCTTTGTCTTGATCGGGAATCCGCTTATCGTCATGGTGATCATGGGCTTCATGGGGTACCGCAAAAGAACAAGTTTCTTGGCCGGGCTCACCGTGGCCCAAATCAGCGAATTTTCGCTCATCCTGGGAGCGTTGGGGGTGAGCCTGGGACATATAGGAGCCGATTCTCTTGGAATTATTACGCTGGTCGGGCTGATTACTATCTGCCTATCCACTTACCTCATCCTTTATTCCCAGACCATTTATCCGAGGTTAGCCCCTTGGTTAGGAATATTCGAACGAAAATTTGCCTACCGGGAAAAAGAAGGGGAGGAATTAGCCGTCCCTCCGGTAGATGTTATCCTCTTTGGTCTGGGCCGATACGGAAGTCACATAGCTCGCGATTTGATCTCGCGGAAGTTGAATGTTCTCGGAGTGGACTTCGACCGCCAGGTTGTGGCCGCTTGGCAGAGGGAGGGATTTGCCGTCCGATACGGGGATGCCGAAGACCCGGAGTTTCCGGCCACCCTGCCATTAAACCAAGCCCAATGGGTGGTTAGCACCATCCCTCAATTAGATGTAAATCTATCCCTCCTGGATGCCCTGCGCAACAATGGATTTTCTGGCCGGATGGCTTTCACCGCCCACTCCCCCCGGGATGCTGAAATCCTCCAGGAGTCGGGGGCGGACTTGATCCTGACCCCTTTCACCCATGCGGCCAGGGAAGCCGCCCAGATCCTCATGGAAGAAACCTGCATTGAAGAAACCTGCCGGGACAGGAGTAATGACCTTGAGATCATAGGTCGTCCCCCTGGTTCAGAAACGACGGGAAAAACATGAAAGACCGCTTTCCTGTTTTTAAGCTTTTGATGAATAGGGTCCAGAAAAAAGTATGTTGATGAAAAATATTACTTTTTAATTTTAAAAAGTCAAAACCCATTTTATTATCTAAACATGGGCAAGATATATTTTAGCCTAAACTGAACGATTCTTTAGGAAATTTATGAAGATAAAACCTTCTGGATTCCCGTTTTCACGGGAATGACAATCTCAATCGTTGGGTGAAATTCGTCATTCCTGCGGAAGCATGAAGCAGGCTGAGGCAGGCTGAATCAGGCTGAAGCAGGCAGGAATCCAGTATATTTGGTGTAATGAATGATGAAAAATCGCTCAATTTAGGTTTAAGCTAAAAATAGTAACGATACATGAGAGAAAGGAGTAGAAAGGTAAATGATTAAATGAAAAGTTATAAAATTCATCAACGTTCTTTCCAAAATTCATAAGAAATTTATAAAATACAAAAGGAGGCTGTAAATGAAAACATTTTTAATTGGCTTGTTATGCGGAATCATCATTTCTTTGGGAGTGGTGTGGTTTTTTACCAGCGCCCGACAAATTCCTGAAGTAAAAAAGGCCGAAGAGCGGGCAGCTGCGCGGGTGGATCAGGCTCGAGAATCGGTGCAGAAAGCCACCGAACGAACCAAAGAAGCATTAATGGCTAAGTTAGAAGTGCTGGAATTAAAGAGCGAACAAGTTCAGAAAGAGCTGTCTGAGAAAGGTAAGATCGTTCGCCGCAAGGCCCGCGATCTTGGGGAAATTGTAGCCGATGCGGCTAAGGATGCAAGTTTGACCGCCACTATTAAAGCTAAGCTGGCCGCCGATCCTGATCTTTCGGCTCTAAGTATTTCCGTGGCCACAACTGCTGGTCGAGTCACCCTCTCCGGCACGGTGGCTTCTCCGGAACTAATCGGTAAAGCAGTAGCTTTAGCTTTAGAAACGGATGGTGTAAGGGAAGTTATTTCCATCATCCAGGTGAAGTGATCTTTAACTTTAAGAATAGAAGTTAAATTTAACTTCCACATAGTGTAAATTATCTTCTATGGAAATTGAAAAGAAATTACCAAAAGGGGGGGAGTATTGGATACAATTGTTACTTTGACATTGAATCCGGCCATAGATATAAGCACCACGGTAGAAAATGTTGTTCCGGAACGAAAACTATATTGTCAGGCTCCTTTAATCGAACCTGGAGGAGGTGCCGTGAATGTTTCCCGGGCAATTAAAAAACTGGGAGGAGAATCATTACTCCTTTATCCAGCCGGGGGCTATACGGGACAGCTTCTCAAAGATCTCTTAAATAAAGAAGGGATAAATCATCGACCTTTTTCAATAGGAGAGCCCATCCGGGAAAGTTTTGTGGTCTTAGAAAAATCCAGCGGACAACAGTACCGCTTTGGGATGCCCGGGCCTCTTTTAAAAAAGGAAGAATGGGAGTTATGCCTGCAGGAACTATCCCAAGTTGCTCAAAATTCTAAATATTTAGTTATTAGCGGAAGCTTACCCCCTGGCGTGCCCCCAAATTTTTGTGCCCTCGCCGCCAAATTGGGAAAAGAAGCGGGGGCTAGAGTTATAGTTGATGTTTCTGGTGAACCACTGCGTTTAGCTTTGGATGAAGGGGTTTTCCTGGTTAAGCCCAATTATCGGGAATTTAGGGAGCTTGCAGGAGAAAGCATTATTGAAGAACCCGTGCTCAAAGAGCAGGCCTTGAAATTTATAAAAGCTGGCAATTGTGAGATTATGGTCATCTCTCTTGGGGCCGCGGGTGCGTTGATGGTTTCCGCAGATACGGTTGAACATATCCGGCCACCCACAGTGCCGATCGTCAGTAAAGTAGGAGCCGGAGATAGCATGGTGGCTGGCATTGTCTTAAGCTTGGCCCGAGGTCAGTCCTATAAAAATTCTGTAATTTTCGGCGTGGCGGCCGGCGCAGCGGCCGTGATGACTCCGGGTACTGAGTTATGCCGCCGAGTTGATACGGAGCGTTTATATGCAAAAATGTCTTCCGCATAAGATTTAAAATGATTCAAAGATGTTTATAATGTGGCCGGTGGAATGGCTGGTTACAGCGCAGCGGAGTTTACCCAGGAAGGCCAGGTAGGCGTTAACCTCATAGCTCCTGGTTCTTCTCTTTTGTAAGGGATTTTAAAAATGAAAATTAATAAGATTATTAAATTAATCATAAGTATCATTCTCTGTCAGCTGGCTGGCTTAATCGGCTCTTTTTTTACAACTCCTGCTATTCCTACCTGGTACCAAACCTTGATTAAACCAATTTTTACACCTCCAGAGTGGCTCTTTGCTCCGGTATGGATCAGCCTTTATTTTTTAATGGGTATTTCCTTATTTTTGGTGTGGCTGAGAAAAAAAGAAGATTCCCGAGTTGGCCAAGCCCTGTTAATCTTTTTTGTTCAGTTGGTTTTAAACGCCTTCTGGTCAATTTCTTTTTTTGGATTCCGATCTCCCTTAATGGGGTTTATTAATATCATTTTTCTATGGTTGGCCATTCTTTGGACCATGCAGAAATTTTTGAAGATATCGAACCTGAGCGGTTTACTTATGCTGCCCTATTTTCTCTGGGTAAGTTTTGCCGCAGTTCTTAATTTTGCTATTTTGATTTTAAATTGGTAATAATGATTCAAAAAGAAAGAATAAAAATTTTGAATCAGAAAAGCTTCCAGAAAGGAGCTTATTTTCTTTATTGGATGCAGGCTGCGCAAAGAGCAGAATACAATCACGCTTTGGAATATGCCATCATCCAAGCTAATGAATTACGCCAGCCCTTAATCGTCTTTTTTGGAATTACTGACCATTTTCCCGAGGCCAAGGAAAGACATTACTTCTTTATGTTGGAGGGGCTGCGAGAAGTTAAACGGGATCTGCAAGATAGGGATATCCAGATGGTAATCTGGCATAAATCCCCGGAGTTGGGGGTAATTCAAATTTCTCAAAATGCGTCACTGGTCGTAATTGACCGAGGCTATCTCAGAATTCAGAGAAAGTGGCGGGAAGAAGCAGCCCTGAGGATGAATTGCCCTTTGATCCAAATTGAGACTGAGGTAATCGTACCTGTAGAAGAAACCTCGCACAAAGAAGAATACTCGGCGGCCACCTTGCGGCCGAAGATTAAGAAAAAACTTCCCCATTTTTTAGTACCATTAAAACAAAGAAAACCAGCCATTTCTTCTCTGTCTATGGATTTTTCTTCTTTTGATCTTACGGATATTGAAGGAGCGATAGCCAAACTTAGTATTGATCGAAGTGTCAAAAAGACACCATATTTTCATGGAGGAACGAAGGAAGCTAAGAAACACTTGCAGGTCTTTTTAAAAAAGAAAATTGATCATTTTGCACAATTACGCAATGATCCTACCGTAGATTATCTTTCTCATTTGAGCCCTTATTTACATTTTGGGCAGATCTCTCCTCTTTACATTGCTCTGAAAGTCTTGGAAAAGGATTCCCCGGGGCAAGAATCATTTCTCGAAGAGCTTATTATTAGAAGAGAAATAAGCATGAACTTTGTTTTTTACAATCACCAATATGATTCTTTTGGGGGACTTCCAGAGTGGGCGAAAAAAACTTTAAAGGAACATCAAAAAGATAAAAGGCCCTATCTTTACTCCCTTGAAGAATTAGAAGCGGCCGCGACCCATGATCCATATTGGAACGCGGCGCAAAAAGAGATGGTGCTTACGGGAAAGATGCATGGTTATATGAGGATGTATTGGGGAAAGAAAATTTTGGAGTGGAGTAAATCTCCGGCAGATGCTTTTCACCATGCCCTTTATTTAAATAATAAATATGAACTTGACGGCCGAGATCCAAATAGCTTTGCCGGTGTGGGCTGGTGTTTTGGAAAACACGATCGCCCTTGGGCAGAAAGGAGGATATTCGGCAAAGTTAGATATATGAATGAAAAAGGTTTGGAGAGGAAATTTAATATCAAGGATTATGTTGAGAAAGTCATAAAAATTGAAGAAAATAACAAGTTAGAAGAAGAAAACATAAATAATTAAGGAGGAACGAAATGAAATTAAGTGAGTATTTCGAGAACACAAAAGGAAGAGGAATCATCGCCACCGCCGATGCCGAAGGTAATGTAGGTATCGCCGTATATGCCCGGCCTCATTTTATTGACGAGGAGACCGTAGCGTTTATTATGGCCGATAAGTTAATGCATAAAAATCTGCAATCTAATCCACATGCGGCCTATTTGTTTATGGAAGATAAGGAAAGGTACGTGGGCAAAAGGTTATATTTAACGAAGATCAAGGAAGAAAAAGATAAAGCGCTAATTGATCAGATTAGACGGAAAGATAAATGTCCTATTTATCGGGTTTATAAAGATAGTTTGCGCTATCTGGTCTATTTCCATATTGATAAAGTTTTGCCCCTCATTGGGGAAAAAATAAGATAAGAAATAAAAAGTCCAATGAGAGGCAATAATTAATTCAAAAAATTTTTGATTTTAGAAAGGCTCCTTTTTTAACATCCAAAGTATTTTATTAAAAGCTTTTTTATTCAGCCCAGAGAGCTCCCCAATACTTCGCGGGGTCTTTTTCAAATCTTTTGGTCATCAGCGTTTGGAGCATGGCATGATGGGTTTTTTCATCATTCCAGATCTGCTCGAAAATATATTTTAAAGCAGGCGTTTCCGTAAGACTTTTCATGTCTGAAAGATTATCCTTATGTTTTTTTTCCATTTCTTCATGCTTTTTAAGCAAATCCCATACTTCTTTTCTTTCTTCTGTTCCGGCTATCTGTTGGTATTCGAGAATTTCCAAGGCGGCTCGTCCTAAATCAGCGTGCTTCCGAGAATCATGCTGAATGGCGCGCAGTAAATATTTTACGGTTGAATTGGCTGCTTGGCTGGCTGTTTCCTCGGTCAGTTTAATAACTTCCTCCTCCACTTTGATTAGGTTATTGACCATTTCCTTAAGTTTGGCAATTTTTTCCTCTTCCTTCATATAACCCCCTCCTTCCCTCTTTAGATTAAAGAAACTACTGCTGCCCATAGTATGCTACCAAATAGGAACTAATGTCAAGAGGATAAAATGCTGAGCGTCGATCAGTTTTTAGATTCCAGCCTAATTCAGTCGGGAGGGGGAGAAGTGGGCAAGAATTTAATAATCTATCCTGACCCCTCTTTGAATCCTAATCTTAATCAGGGCGAATAAGTTTTGAGCAAGGGCTTGGACTTGCCCAAACTTGGCCAACCATAAAGGCTTGCCTTACCAGAAAGATTTTTGATAAAAATTGATCGACGGTCATCAAGTAAGCATCAACTTGACACTTCTTGAATCGAAGGGTAATATGTTTTTGATCAGGCCTCTTTTCAAATAAAGGAGCCGGGCCGGTATAAAAGGCCACGGGCCCATTAATCCCGTGGGATCAACATTCCATGGGATTTTTTATTAAAAGAACAATATGGGCGACCGCAACCGTAAAGAATCAGTAGCTTTGCTCTCTGTTGTTTCCAACGCAAGCTTAGTGTTGTTGAAGATTATAATCGGCCTCCTAATTGGGTCTGTTTCCATTATCTCTGAAGCAATCCATTCGGGAGTGGACTTATTGGCGGCCCTCATTACCTTATTTGCTGTAAGGTCTGCTAATAGGTCTCCTGACGAAGGGCATCCTTTTGGTCATGGCAAAATTGAAAATCTTTCTGGAACGATCGAAGCTCTCCTTATTTTTCTGGCAGCGGGATGGATAATTTACGAAGCTGCTCATAAGCTAATTAATCCTCTACCCCTCAA
>CAZAGD010000067.1:0-10408 GCA_964484485.1 uncultured Syntrophaceae bacterium | reverse complement strand
GGGAATATTAAAGCAGGACCTTTTGATTATCGCCTCTTCACGGAAACCCAATTCAGTCTGGTTAAACCGATAGAAGATATCATCGTCACCAACTTTCGCCAACGGCCGGTTTATATTAGAGATGTGGCCCAAGTAAGAGATGATTTTCAGGAGCAAACTAACCTGGTAAGAGTAGATGGCCAGCCAGCCGTGGCTTTAGCTGTGCAAAAGACTTCCGGAACTAATACCATTGAGGTTGTTGATAATATTCGCGCAGTTCTGCCGCGGATTCAAAAAATGCTACCTCCGGGAGTACAAATGGTAGAACTTTTTGACCAGTCCACCTATATTCGTAATTCTATTAAGACTCTCCAGCATGAAGCTCTGGTTGGGTCTGGATTGGCGGTTTTAGTTATTTTGATCTTTTTAAGAAATATAACCAGCACGCTAATAGTTTCCGTAGCTATTCCTATTTCGGTGGTTTGTGCCTTTATTCTTATATATTTTAATAATTTAGGCTTGAATGTATTTACCTTAGGGGGATTGGCCTTAGGGGTGGGGCGGCTGGTTGATGATGCTATTGTAGTCTTAGAAAATATTTTTCGGCATCGCACATTAGGAAAGTCTTCTTATGAGGCTGCCCTTGAGGGTTCTCATGAAGTGGCCATGGCTGTACTAGCCTCTACTATTACTACGATCATAGTCTTTTTACCAGTGGCCTTTATCTCGGGTATTGCTAAATTACTCTTTACTCCCTTGGCTCTTACGGTCGCCTTTGCCCTTATGGCTTCTTACTTTATTTCGCTAACAGTTATTCCTGTGCTTTCCCATAAGTATTTGCATCCAGAAAGCGAAAAAATTTTAGCCCCCTCCACATCGGGGAGCAAAGGAATAGGCCAAAGCCTGAAAGAGTTTTTTGATAAAATTGATTCTGGTTATCAAAATCTCCTCTCCTGGGCTCTGGCGCACCGGAAGCTGGTAGTATCTATTGTAACTATTGCCTTTTTGGGCAGTCTACCTTTATATTTCTCCATTGGCACAGAGTTTTTCCCTTCGATGGATGAAAGCCAATTTCGCATAGTTATCCAGTTTCCCGTAGGCACGCGTTTGGAAGAGTCCGCCCGCATGGCTGCCCGCATGGAAGCAATTATCCAGGAAACTTTAGGAGGACAAGTTAAGGCCGTGCAGACAAATTTTGGAATTCCCTCTGGTTCTGTCTCGGTCATCTGGTCCCAGAATACAGGTCCCCATATGGGATGGATCCGCGTTCGTCTTGTACCTCCAGGGGAAAGAGCTCTTTCCTCGGACAGATTGATGGAAATTCTGCGGCCTAAGATTATTCAAGAATTCCCAGGGGTGCGCGTATTCTTTGCATCAGGAGGAATCGTGACCAGGCTCATCTCTTTTGGCTACGAAGAGCCCATAGATATTGAAATCATCGGTTACGACTTAAAAAAGGCTGAAAAATTGGCTGAGCAAGTAGCGGCGATAGTCCGCTCCACACCCGGGGCTAAAGATGTACGTATAAGTCGGGAACCGGATTACCCCCAACAAAACATTATCGTTGATCGGGAAAGGGCAGGTTTATTGGGACTAAGTGTGGCGCAAGTAGCCCGAGCAGTGCAGACCTTTATAAATGGATACAATGCTTCCATATTCTCTGACCCGCATACTGGGAACCAGTACAATATTAATGTTCGGGCGCGTGCGGAAGACCGGAAATCATTAAGTGATTTGAGTCAAATTTTTATTCATAATTCCCAAGGGAAACCAATTCCTCTGGAGAATGTGGCGACAATTAGCCGGGGAGCAGGTCCGATTCAGATTGAAAGAAAATATCAGCAACGCATTATTCATGTCACGGCCAACACTTTTGGCCGGGACTTAGGAAGTGTCGCGGCGGAAATTCAAGAAAAATTAGATAAGCTTTCTTTACCACCTGATCTCAAGATTAATTTAAGCGGGGCTGTTGAGAGTCAAAGAGAGTCCTTCCTGGCTCTCTTGGGAGCTTTAATCTTGGCGGTCGTTTTAGTCTATATGGTTCTGGCTTCGCAGTTTAAGTCTTTGATCGACCCCTTTATAATTATGTTCTCTGTACCTTTAGGAATTATCGGGGTTCTTTGGGCATTGTTTCTAACGGAGACTAATCTCTCGGTTACCTCCTTTATGGGCGTGATTATGATGGCCGGCATTGTCGTTTCCAATGGCATCCTCCTGGTGGACTATACTAATCGATTGCGCTTGCGAGGAATAGAGCTCAATAAAGCTGTGGTGCAAGCTGGACGAACGCGCCTCCGCCCCATATTAATGACGACTTTATCCACCATATTTGGGTTAACACCTATGGCCATTGGCTTAGGAGAGGGCGCTGAATCAAATGCGCCCATGGCTATTGCCGTCATTGGGGGGTTAACAGTTTCTACTTGTTTAACCCTAATTTTTATTCCCACCCTTTATACTATTTTTGAAACTCGTTTTAAAAGAAAATTTGATTCTGAAGGAAATAGAAGCTTATGAAGAAAAAAATTATTTTTTGGCTAATCGTTATAATCTTAGGGGCAGGCGGATATTTCAGTTATGCCTATTTCTATAAAGATAGAGAAGCCGCGGTTAAATACAAAACTGTTAAGGTAGAAAGAGGCAGCCTATCATCTTTTGTAACCGCCAATGGCACGGTCAATCCAGTGACCACGGTGTTAGTAGGCTCCCAGATTTCGGGCATGATTAAGAAGCTTTATGCGGATTATAATACGCAAGTAAAAAAAGGACAATTAATTGCCGAGATTGATCCAGATATCTTTCAAGCCCAAGTCTCGCAAGCCAAGGCTAAAGTAGAAAATGCTAAAGCGGCTTTCCTGAATGTCCAGGCTGATATCCTGAATGCTCAGTCCAATGTCGAGGCCAGCAAGGCTAATGTCATCAAAGCCCAAGTAGCGCTGGAAGATGCCCGGCGCAATCTTAAACGCGTCAGCGAACTTTTTGCCCGAAATTTAGTAGCAGCCAGTGATCGGGATGCAGCGCAGACTGCTTATGATTCGGCCTCGGCGCAATTAGAGGCAGCGCAGGCCCAAAAGAAAGCGGCTGAGGCTCAACTCGAGGCGAGCAAAGCACGTTTGGAATCAGCGCGGGCGCAGATAAAACAAGCTGAGGCTGAACTGGAGCTGGCCCAGGTGAACCTCAATCATACGCGGATTACCGCTCCGGTAAATGGAATTGTCATTTCGCGCAATGTCGATGTAGGACAAACTGTAGCGGCTAGCCTGCAAGCTCCTACTCTCTTTACTATAGCTCAAGATTTGACAGATATGCAGGTAGAGACCAATGTTAGTGAAGCTGATATTGGCCGGGTGCACATTGGGCAGCCGGCGACTTTTACGGTAGACGCCTTTCCGCAATTGACTTTTCAAGGCAAGGTCACCGAGATTCGCAATGCGCCCCAAACCATTCAAAATGTGGTTACTTATAATGTAATAGTACAGGTGAAAAACCCAGATCTCAAGTTAAGACCAGGTATGACCGCTAATGTCTCTATTCTCGTGGCGCATCGAGATAACGTACTGAAAATTCCTAATGCTGCTCTTCGGTTTAGGCCAGATTTTGCGCGTAAAGAAGCAGGGTCTTCTTCTCCCAAGCCCCCAACTGCAGCGGTTGTCCCTTCGCCTATTCCCTCTGCTGAACAAACATTGGCCAGGTTAAAAAAAGATCTGCAATTAACTCCCGCCCAAGAAGGGCAGATAAAGATCATTTTCCAAGATGCCCAAAAGGAAATTCAAGCAGTTAGGCGAGCAGGAGATGCTGAAGAACTTAAGAACAAAATTAAGGAAGTTCGGCAAAGCATTAGGCAGAAAATTAGAGGAGTGCTTACGGAGGAGCAAAAGAGAAAATATGCCCTGTTAGAGCAAAGCGCAGAAACAGCTCCAGCTCCGGCACCTGTATTTAAAGTGTGGATTTTGAATGCTGAAGGCAAACCAACTCCGGTGGAAATTAACACGGGAATTTCTGATGGATCATTTACGGAAGTGATCTCTGGTAACTTGCGCGAAGGTCAAGAGGTAATTATTGAAGCTAGTGGCAGCAATACCAAACCGACAACCGCGACTACGCCTCCACCAGGAATGCGTTTGTTTCGCTAAAGCCAATTAATTATGCCAGAACTTATTCGGGTAGAAAATTTAGTAAAGACTTATTATTTAGGTGAAGTAGCTGTTCCCGCTCTAAGAGGGATAGATTTAACCATCAACGCCGGAGAGTTTGTGGCCATCATGGGCGCCTCTGGATCTGGAAAGTCCACTTTCATGAACATTCTTGGTTGCTTGGATCGACCTACTCAAGGAAGGTACTATTTTGAAGGTACGGATGTTTCTAATTTAGATAGAGATGACTTAGCCCGCATCCGCAATAAAAAAATAGGCTTTGTCTTCCAAAATTTCAACCTCTTAAACCGCACCACAGCTATAGAAAATGTCGAACTCCCCCTTTTTTACAACAATAGCTCTGCGCGAGAGCGGCGGCAGCGGGCTATGGAAGCTTTGGCTAGTGTTGGCTTGCAAGGGCGCGAACATCACTTACCTAGCCAACTATCTGGCGGTCAACAGCAACGGGTAGCTATTGCCCGAGCTTTAGTAAATCGGCCATCTCTAATCTTGGCAGACGAACCCACGGGGAACCTGGACTCGCGGACTAGTCTGGAGATTATGGAGATATTTCAGCGGTTAAATAAAGAAGGGCAAATCACCGTTGTTTTAGTAACCCACGAACCAGACATAGCGCGTTATGCTGCTCGACATGTAATTTTTCGGGATGGAAGAGTTATTCAAGATACGGGTATTAAACCGCGGGAACCCTTGGCAGATTTAAAAAATATGCCTCCACTTCGAGAAGAGGTAGACCAATGAATTTGCAAATGACTTTACGCATTGCTTTAAAGGCCTTAGGCAGAAATAAGATGCGCTCAGGCTTAACCATGCTGGGAATTATCATCGGGGTAAGTGCGGTAATTGCCATGATCGCCGTGGGCTCAGGCGCCAAAGCGCGCATTCAAGAACAGATTGCCTCCATGGGTTCTAATTTGCTTATCGTTCTTTCGGGTAGCGCCACAAGTGGCGGAATGCGCTTCGGGGCTGGCACAGTGCCTACGCTAACCGTAGAGGATGCCAAGGCTATTGCCTCAGAACTTTCCAGTGTAAAATATGCGGCGCCAGTACTCTCTGGGGTGGCCCAGGTAGTTTTTGGCAATCAGAATTGGTCGACTGTAACTTACGGAACGACGCCGGAGGCTCTGCTTATTCGCGATTGGCCAGTAGTTAGGGGAAGATCTCTTACACAGACCGATGTGGACAGCGCCGCCAAAGTTTGCCTTTTGGGGCAAACGGTTGTAGATAATCTTTTTGGGGAAATGGATCCAGTTGGCCAGATTGTGCGCATTAAAAAATTCCCCTTCACTGTAATAGGGGTGCTGGGGGTGAAAGGACAGACTACCTTTGGCCATGACCAAGATGATGTGGTCTATGTGCCTTTGACCACGGCCCAAAGACTCCTTTTCGGTCAGCATTTTCCTGGAATGGTACGCACGATAAGTGTCCAAGCTACTGGACCAGATACTTTGAAGCTCGCCGAAGAACAGATTACCCAACTTTTGCGGCAACGCCATCGCTTGCGCCCAAACCAAGAAAATGATTTCACGGTCCGCAATTTAACCGAAGCTATGTCCACTGCTGAAGAATCCGCCAGAGTAATGTCTTTGCTCTTGGGAGCTATCGCTTCCATTTCTTTGCTTGTGGGGGGCATTGGCATTATGAACATTATGCTGGTTTCGGTTACCGAACGAACTCGGGAAATTGGCATACGCATGGCTGTAGGGGCAAGGAGTCGAGATATCTTGTACCAATTTTTAATCGAAGCTTTAGTGCTCAGCCTGATTGGCGGGTTAATCGGCATCATCTTAGGAGTGGGCGCGTCCAAGTTAATTTCCTACTTCTTCAAATGGCCGACATTGATTTCTATAGATGCCCTACTTTTGTCTTTTTCCTTTGCCGGAGGGGTAGGGGTTTTCTTTGGCTTTTATCCCGCGCGCAAGGCCGCCCGCCTCGACCCCATCGAAGCCTTGCGGTATGAATAGTTTAACTTTCTCAGGGGAAAGAAGTTTTGAATGCTGAATAATCAAGAAAAAGGGAAACCAGTTATTGTTCAGGCCTATGCTTCTTCCCGTATTTCCCCAGGGGAAGTCTGGCAAGTTTACCTAAATGCTACTGATGAAGACGGAGATATGAAATACATCCTCGGCGAGGTCTATCAAGCAGGCATAGGAGCGTATCCGCTAAGTTTCATAAAAATTCCCCATGATCAACAGAGAAATCTTTCTGGATATATTTATCTCCCCACAGCGGGTATACAAAATCTCGATTTTTTAAATATTTCTTTAAAAGTGACCATTCAGGATAGAACCGGGCAATATAGCGAGTCCCTCTCCTTTACCCTCACCTTTGATCCCAGAGCAAAGCAGGAAAATCCGCCGCCGGGAATTTTTCAGGAAAGAGAACTTGGCCCAATAATGATTAAGCTAACCCCTGGAGGGGTTACTCCGGGACCTTAAAGCCATAACAAGATTCAAGGCCCAAGGTAGAAATTAAAATCCTATCCATTGCACCCTTCCTTCTCTCCTGGGCGGCACGCGGGGAACTTCGTCGGGATATCCTATAGGGATGACGGCGACGAGTTTTTTTTCTTGAATTCCTAAGAGGGCATTTATTTCCGCCTCTTTTACCAAAATTCCGTCGGTCCATACTGTTCCTAATCCTTCAGCATAGGCCGCGAGCATAAGATTTTGGACAGCCACAGCAGTGCTGTGCGTATCCCACTGATCAGATGAACCTCGCCCCGCATAAGCTAAAATAAAAACCGGAGCTCCGCCATATGTTTCGAAGAAGAGCTTCATACCTTCCACGATCTTCGGTTTGTCCGCAAAAACCTTTTCGAGGCGGGGCCTAAAAATTTCGAAGGCCGAACTAAAGATCTGGAGAAGTTCATCTTTCTTTGCGCCCTGCACAACCACAAAATACCAGTCTTGCCTGTTCATTCCTGAAGGAGCCCACATAGCCAGCTCCAGGATTTTTTCGATCTTTTCTTTAGGCACCGGTTGGCTTTTGAATTTTCTAATACTCCTTCTTCCTTTGATTGCTTCCTCTAAATCCATTTGTTTCCTCCATATGATCATTAATTCAAAAAAAATTTTATTTTTAACGCAAAGCCTTTGGAAAAAAGATTTTAAAGGGCAAGTAATATTAGCCCTAACAATATAAGAACACCTACAGGTATATAAGGTATTCCATGAGTAAGTTTAAAAGTTTGCGGTAAAGAATAATCTCCGGCTCTTCCTGCTGCGTCTAAAGCTTTAACCCGCACATAATATTCGCCCATCTGGGTAGGTTTAGGGAAGACAACCTCTGGTTTACCTAATTTCTTTTCGATGAGCAATTTTTGGAACTCGGGGTCTTCGCTTAGCTGGAAGTGGTAACGTATATCTTTTCCTAAGTCAGGCCAACTTACATAAACTTCTTGCCAACGTACCTCTGGTTTATTTAATACAGGAATTGGCGGTGGGGGCGGCTTTATTTCGAAACTTTGGGGCGCTGAAAAATCTCCAGCATAACCATCAGGATCAATAGCCTTGGTCCGCACGTAATATGTCCCAATTTCTTTGGGCTTGGGCAAAGTAATTTCAGGTTTTTCTACTTTTTGCTCATGAAGAATTTGCTGAAAATCTCCATCTTTGGCCATCTGGAATTCATAATGAATTCCCTTTCCCAAATCTCGCCACCGAATAGTAATTTCATCCTTACCCACCGCAGGCTTTTCTAAAGGCGGAGCAGGAGGCGGCGGAAGAATAGCAAAGCTCAGCGGATCTGACCATAGGCCTTCATAGCCATCAGCTGCGATGGATCTCAATCTAAACCAATAACGCCTAAATTCGAGATTCTCCGCAATGAATTCCGTGTCTTTTATATCTTTTTTGTCAATTATCAAAGTTTTAAATTCACTTTCGGTAGCAATTTGTAAATGGTAGTTTAAGGCATCGGCAACCTTCAGCCACTTAAAAGTAACAGATTTCTTCTTGAGTTCAGCATCTCTTGCTGGCGACTCGATATAAGGCGGCAAAGGATTTAGGCGAATTCTTAACTCAACTGGTGGCGAAGGAAATCCTTCAATTCCCAGATCATCTATGCTTTGACTCTGCAAGTAATATAAACCATCCTCAATACCGGTAAGCAAAAATTTTTCTTCTGGTTTAATAACTTTTTCATACACTATATCTTTGATTTCCTTATCTCTGGCCAGCATTATCCTATAAAAAACTGCCTTCTCCACAGAAGTAAATTTGATAGAAATAGGCATGGATTTATAGAGGAGTTCCAAATCAACGGGGGCAGGCGCAGGTAGAAGTTTGCGCGGTTTTAAGGGTGGCTCACCCTTTTTGACTATGGAGCCTTCCCCTTCTTTTACCTCAACTTTCTGTTTCTTGGCCTCTAATTCAATCGCTCCGTGTAAAACTTCCATGCGGGTCGTTTCATCTTGGTCAACCGAAGCTCTAAAATCAGTTCCTCTGACCCCGGCTACCGCATTTTGAGTGACTACTTCCGACCTTGATCTGGCCCCGGAGGGAGGAACAGATCTTAAAATTGTGTTCCCTTTTTGGAGAAATAACTTGCGGGCAGTGTAAAAGTCCCCCTTTTTTTGAGCAGTGGTCAGACCTAAAGTAGTATTGCTCCGGAGATAGAAGGAGGCCCCATCTTCAAAAGTAATTTCTACCGCGGATTTATCGCCAGTCTTTATCGTGCTGCCCTGCTTGACTAGGTCATTTAGATTGAGCCCAATCCATTCTTCCTTACCTTTTTCTTGGATTAGTACTTCTCCCTTTATGAAAGACACTCGAGCATCCAAAGGTATTCCTTTCAGCAGATGCACAGGGATAATCAATGTTTGGCCGGGGTAGATTAAGTCGGGGTTTTTGAGTTTATTTATAGCCGCAACCTCTTTCCACTTCTGGGGATCTTCCAGGTATTTCTGGCAAATATTTATTAATTTATCTCCTTTGACAACTTTAAGCTCAAAATTTTCTTCTGCAGCAGCATAAGAAACTGGGAATATTAATAAAATCAAAAGTAAAGAAAAAAACCAAGAAAAATTAATTTTAAAAAAAATTGGAGGCTGCATCTTCACTCTGCTATTATAAAATATTGATTAAAAATAAATTATGAGCTTGCCATTGGCTAATTTTGCTTGTTTAATATAGGGAAACCATAGATCTTTTTCAGCCATCTGTCAAGTTAATAGGGCAATGACCGGCTAAAAGTATTAATTTTTGTTCCCGCTTGCCTTTGCCTGAGCCACGCATGGATTCGTTAATCCCTGCTCAGGTTAAGATTTAAGAGTGATCAATGGTCAGTCCAAAAGAACCTTGACTTATCTTAATTTGGGGAGTTAAGATTTTATTAATGGGGATGAGTATGAATATTTAATTGCTCCGAGTAATAATATAATAAAAAACGAGCGCGCTAAATTTTTAAGGAGAAAAAAATGAAAAAAATATTAATTATTCTCGGCTTCTTATTATTGGCCAGCCCGGTATGGGCTGCAGACGTCGGATTTCATATAAGCATTGGCGCACCTGGCTTTTACCTTTCGGTGGGTAATTTTTTCGGATACCCAGAAAGAGAAGTTATTATAATTAGGGAACGCGGAATTCCAGATGATGAGCTGCCAGTGGTCTTTTTTATCTGTCACCATGCCCATGTGCCGCCAGAAGTTATTATAGAACTTCGGGTTCACCGCGGTTGGTCCTGGTCAAGGATATGTTATTATTATAGGATTCCGCCTGTAGTATTTTATATTCCTGTTGAGGTATATGAACGGCCTTATGGGCCTTATTATAGGCATTACTATCACTATCGGCATCCAAAAGATTGGGAAAGAATAAGATTGAGTGATCAAATGATCGTCAATCAGGTAAACTTAATTTTTATCTCTAAATATTATAATTACCCCCCGGAAAGAGTAATTAGAATGAGAGAAGAAGGGACCTCATTTGCAACTATTGAGAGGAAGGTTTATAGAGAAAGGGAATACTATGCGCGAGGAGGAGTTCCCCCTCATGAAATGCGTAGACCTAGCCCGCCAGAAAAACATGATCCCCAAAGATGGCGCGAAGATCCGGTCCGAGGTGTGCGACCTCCTGAGGCGAGGTTCCATGATGTTTATCCCTCAATACCGCATCCTTCCCAGAGACCTGAGGTCAGAGGGCGTTATTACATAGATGAAGTGAGAGAAAAACCAGGTCCAACAATGAGAGAGAAACCTATGGCTGTGCCCCGAGAGAAACCCGGCCCTTCCAGAATAGAAAAGCCAGGCAAAAGATAAAGTTTCTTTAAAAAAA